>JBASWX010000212.1:0-6655 GCA_049276695.1 Planctomycetota bacterium | reverse complement strand
GGTCGGCACGAGGCCGAGGTCGAAGCCGACCGGCCGGTTGGTGCTGGCGGCGGCGGTCGGCGGCGTCGGGCGCTGCGGCAGGTTGTTGCCGATGCCGGACGAGCAACCTGCGAACCAGGACGACAGCAGGAGGGCGAGGATCCCGAGAGCGATGCGGATCGGCATGGTGGCTTCCGTGGCGGGCGCAGAGCCTAACGCGGGCGATGCGCGAACGGTCGCGCGGCCCGACGCGAACTGCCGTTGCCATCGCGCGGCTCGCCGGGGGGAAGGGTGGCGCCTGTGTCGTTCCACCCCGATACTCCGGCAGTCCGTTGGCGACCGCATGAAGAAGTCCAAGACCCTCGCGGTGTGTCTCGCACTCGGCGTGTCCGCCGGTGCCTGCAAGTTCCTCTACCAGCAGGTCGTCGACTACACCGAAGCGTGGGCGAGTGGGCTGCCGAAGAGCCGCGGTTCGCTCGCCGGCGGGCTGCAGAACGGCGACTGGGTCTTCTACTACGAGTCCGGCAAGCCGCGAGCGAAGGGCAAGTACGCCAACGACCGCCAGATCGGGCCGTGGATCTACTACTACGAGAACGACGTGATCGAGCGTTCGGGCCCCTACGACGACCAGGGCCTGCGCACGGGCGAGTGGACGCTGCAGTACAAGGACCAGACGCCGCAGGCGCGCGGCAGCTACGTCGCCGACTTCGAGGACGGGCCGTGGCAGTTCTTCGCCGCCGACGGTTCGCTCGAACGCGCCGGTCAGTACGACGCCGGCAAGCTGTCGGGCCCGTGGACGTTCCATTGGCCCGGCGGCCGGCTGAAGGCCGAAGGCATGTACTTCCGCGGCGACCGCACCGGGCCGTGGCGCGTCGTCGACGAGCGCGGCCAGGAACGCACGCAGGACTTCGGCGGCAAACCCGGCGTGCAGATCGTGCGCGAGACCTGGCCGAACGGACAGCCGCGGCGCGCCGGCGTGCTGTTGAACGGCGCGCCGACCGGGCGCTGGACCATCTGGCACGAGAACGGCAAGCAGCGCTTCTGCTGCACCTTGAACGGCAGCGTCGCCAGCGGCGTGTTCGAAGCGCGCGACGCCAATGGCAACGTGACCGCGCAGGGTGTGCTCGCCGGCGGTGCGTTCGGTGCCGGCTGCCTCGCGGTGGTGAGCGGCCAACGCCGCGACATCGCGCCGGGCCCCGTTCCCGCGAGCGGCGCTGCGCCGTGGACCGCGGGCGAGGCACTTGCAGCGCTCGCGCCCGAAGCCGCGGTCGGCCTGTTCGTCGTCGAAGCCGGCGGTGCGGTGGCGCCGGCCGCGGTCGTCGCCAGCATCACCGAGACCACGACCGCGCCGCCGGTCGCAGCCGAAACCAAGGCAGTCGTGCAGGGCATCGACGACGGTCCGTCGCGCGCGCCCGCCCCGATGCAGCCCGACCTGTCGGTCAAGCAGCGGCAGGAGATGAAGGACTACGTCGCCGAGTACAGCGACGGGCCGAAGCCCGGCGGTGGCGGCCTGTCGGACAAGTACAAGCCCGACACCAGCAAGCAGAAGCCGGGCGGCCAGGGCGAGCGCTCCGACTGGGTCGGCAAGGCGCTGCCGTTCACCAGGATGAAGGCGGTCGATGGCCGGGACCTGGACCTCACGCAGTACCGCGGCCAGAAACGCGTGATGATCGTCGTGCTGCGCGGCTTCCTCGGCGAGGTGTGCTGCTACTGCGTCGCGCAGACCAAGGCGCTGGCGCAGTCGAAGGCGAAGCTCGACGAACTCGGCATCAAGGTGCTCGTCATCTATCCCGGCGCGCGCGAGAACGAGCAGTCGTTCGAGCAGGCGTACAAGATGACGTTCAACGAAGGCGGCCCGCCCTACCGCGTCTTCTACGATCCGGACCTCGAGCTGGTGACGCAGCTCGGCATCGAGGGCGACCTCGCCTCGCCGTCGACGCTGATCGTCGACAAGGACGGCGTGATCCAGTACTTCTACGTCGGCGAACACCGGGCCGACCGCCCGGCGGCGAAGAAGCTCGTGCAGATCATCGAGGGCTTGCAGAAGTGAGCGGCACCGACCCCGATCCGCTGAAGGGTCGCATCGACCGCACGCAGGCCTGGCGGCCGACCGATGTCGGCGGCGGCAGCGGCTCGCCGCCGCCGGGACAGCAGCCCGACGACCTGCCGAAGATCCCCGGCATCACGCTGCACTTCGAACTGGCGCGCGGCGGCATGGGCGTCGTCTACAGCGGGCGCCAGGACTTCCTCGACCGGCGCGTCGCGGTGAAGCTGCTGTCGGTCGAACTCGGCGGCGAGTCGTTCGTGCAGCGTTTCCAGCGCGAAGCCAAGATCCTCGCCGGCATCAAGCACGCGAACATCGTCGCCTGCCACATGGCGGGACAGACTGACGCCGGCCAGTCGTACCTGGTGATGGAGTTCATCGACGGGCCGAGCCTGAAGAAGTGGATCGGCGACCACGGCTCGGTGCCGGTGCGCGCGGCGCTGCGCACGACGCGCGCGATCGGCCAGGCGCTCGGTCACGCGCACACGCTCGGCATCATCCACCGCGACGTCAAGCCGGAGAACATCCTGCTCGAGACGGTGACGTCGACCGCGCTCGACGTGCTGTTCCCGTTCACGCCCAAGGTCGTCGACCTCGGGCTCGCGCGTTCGTCCGCCGGCAGCGCCGCGGTCGGACTCACGTCGCCCGGCTCGGTGATGGGCACGCCGGCGACGATGTCGCCCGAGCAGTACGACGAACCGGACGAGGTCGACTTCCGCACCGACATCTACGGGCTGGGCTGCGTGCTCTACGAGATGCTGGTCGGGCAGCCGGCGTACCGCGGCAAGCGGCTGACCGACATCATCGCCAAGAAGCGCGAGCCGGTGGCGCCCAACCCCTGCCTCGAGAACCCCGACGTGCCCACCGAAGTCGGCGGCCTCGTGCAGTGGATGCTGGCGACCAGCCGCGACGACCGGCCCGCGAGCTACAAGGCGCTCGACGAACGCATCGCCGCGCTGATCGACTCGATGTCGGTGCCGTCGCGCCCGACCAAGCCGAAGCGGGTGGTCGGCGACGAGACCGGGGCGACGATCGTTTCGGTGCGGCCACCGCAGCCGGAGGCGAAGTCGGTGCCGCCGAAGACGCAGGTGCCGAAGCCACCCGCGAACGTCGATCCGGCACAGTCCAGTGCCAACCTGCTGCGTTCGTCCGAGCTGAACTTCCTCGCCGAAGGGCTCGGCGAGATCGGCGCCGCCGCGGCGCCGCCGGCGTTCAAGGAGAGCGGCGCTGGCACGACCAGGGCCGTGGCGACGAACGAGATCCCGGCTCCCGTGTCGCCGGCGTCGGCGCCAGCGTCGAAGCGCGGCGGCATGGTGGTGCTGACCGGGATCGCGGTCGTGGCGCTCGGTGTCGTCGGCTGGCTGGTGTTCGGTCCGAAGGGGGGCAGCGGCGGCAGCAATGCGGACCCAGCGAAGGCGCCGAAGATCGAGAAGGTCGGCGGGCCGGCGAAATGGGACCTGGCGAAATCGTTCACTCTGGAGGCGGTGGTCCCGAATCCCGAAGGCAGACCACTCAGCTACTCCTGGGAGTTCCCATCCGACCTGATTGCCGCGCTCGGCGCGACCGACAAGAAGAATCCGAGGTTCCAGTTCCTGGATGGCCTGCCCGGAGTGCCGGCCGAGATCCGGTTGGTCGTCCGTGACGGCGCGATCACTTCAGATCCTTGGAAACACGTCGTCGTCGTCGGCGAGTGCCGCGTCGACGAGCCGCTCACGGACAGGAGTCAATGGCCATTCGACCGTCGCGAGGGGTGGAGTCCGCTGATCGAAGGTGGGCTGAGTTGTCAAGCAAGGGACAAGCTGCGCACGATCACCGGCTCGCTCGACGACGACACGTGGTGGGAGTGGTTTGGAAGGCTCAAGTCAGCCGAGGATCTCGGCCCGGACAAGACGGAGTACTACGCGACGATTGGCGGACGCTTCGAGATCGGTGGCAAGGCGTGGGAGATCGTCTGCAAGCGCACCGGCACGGAAGGTGTCGATTGGTCGATCGAAGCGATGACGGTCACGCGGAAGGACGACGTCTGGGAACGGCAGCCAATGACACCGCCGGTCCGGATGTCGTGGTCCGATCCTCCGGACAGCGTCGACGAGCAGCGCGCCCTGTTCAGCGTGCAGCGGCGCGGCACCAAGCTGGTGCTGCAGGTGGGGAGGGCGTCGAAGCCGCCGGCCGAGGAGGCGAAGGAAGTGGAAGAGTGGGGCACGGAGTCGGCGCCAATCGATCTGCCCAAGGACAGCGGCGGCTCGGTGACCTGGTTCGTCGACAAGGGCCGCGGCGTCTTCCAGGTCAAGCGGCGCTGATCACCGCGCGCTGCTTCCGGCTTCGCGCGACCATGTCGCCATCACACTCGGTGCCGGGCGCGGCCCGTGTCCTCACCCAACCGCTGATTCTGTCGTTGCTTCAACCCCCAGACCCGCCGCAGGTCTTCGATGCCCACGGCGAAGTCGCCTCGGAAGTCGACGCGCTGGATCTGGTCGAGGGTCCAGGACAGCTTCGCGAACCGGCAGTCCCGATACAGAACCGGCACGATGCGATGCTCGAAGTGGTCGGCGTTCAGCGCGAACAGCAGTTCGTGCTTCACCCACCTCGACCTCACCGCATGCGGTGACAGCAGCAGCAGGAACCAGTCGCAGCGGTCGAGCGCCTTGCCGATCTCGTCGTGCCAACGCTGTGAGCCCACCAGCCTGTGCGGCGCGAACCAGAACCTGATCCCGTCGCGCCGCAGTTCGCGCTGGATCCTCCTCGCCACGTCGACGTCCTGGTGCGAGTGGGAGAGGAAGACCTCTCGCGGCTTCGTCATGCCGCGTTCGGCTTGCGTCTGAGGGCGGCGACGATGCGCTTGCCGGCGCTCCTGGCGTCGGGTGTGAGCTGGACCATCGGGAGCTTGCCGAGGATCCACGGGATCTTGGGCACTGGCTTGACGACCACAGGGATCAGGCGACCCTCGAACCGTTCTTCACCGAGCGCGTACGAGACTTCGTCGCGCAGCCAACTGGACCTGATCGCATCGGGAGACAGGAACACCACGAGCGCCTGAGCATCGCGGAGCGCCTTGGCAGCGGCGCGGTGCGCATCTTCTCCCGGCAGGACACCGTGCGGATCCCAGACCTCGAAGCCCTCGGCTTCCAGGGTTTGACGCACGGCCGATGCTACGGCTTCGTCATCGCGGTGGTAGCTCAAGAAGACCCGCATTCTGTGATCATCCTATCGGCTGGGGGTCGTAGCTGCACGCCGGGCTCATGGGTGCCGCGGGGTGCGCTGGCGGAATCGGATCGTGCACCTCGCTGCCAGATCTCCTTGCAGTTTGGCAACGTGGTCCACGGGGATCGAACCGCTCTCGGAGTCGCCCCCGCAGGCTTGGCTCACGGGCAACGTCGTCTCGGCCCACCCCCTTGACGCCATCACTTAGAAAACTAAGCTTGGCGGTCTCGGCGACCGACACCGTCGCCGCCAACCGATCATGGCCAACCTGCCCGAACCGACCGACCGCGAACTGCTGCTGCTGAAGGTGCTTTGGGATCGCGGCGAGGCGACCGTGCGCGAGGTGTGGGAGGCGCTGCGCGAGGACGTGCCGATCGTGCAGAACACGGTGCAGGCGTTCCTGCGGTCGATGGAGGCGAAGGGGCTGGTCACGCACCGCACCGATGGCCGCTCGTTCGTCTACCGCGCGGCGACGCCGGGCGACAAGACCAAGAAGCACCTGCTGTCGGGCCTGTTGAGCACGGTGTTCGACGGCGCGCTCGACCAGCTGGTCGCCAGTGCGATGGCGGCGAAGAAGCCGAGTGCCGAGGAACTGGCGCGGCTGCGCGAACTGGTCGCCGAGGCCGAACGCGCGCGGAGGTCGTGATGGACTCGCTCGCATCGTTGCTGGACTTCCTGGTCGCGCACGGTCCGACCGTGGCGCTGGGCGCGACCGTCGTGTTGGTCGCCGGCTGCGGCGTCATGGCGTGCAGCCGAAGCACTGCTGAGCGCCGGCGGCTCGGCGTGCTGACCGCGCTCGCTTGCGGGCTCTACTTGGCGCTGGCGTGGTTGCCGTTGCGGCGCTGGTCGTTTCCCGAGGATCCGTCGCCGCCGGTCCTTCGCGAGCCCGTCGCCGTGACGAACGTCGAAGCACCGCCGGCGGATCCGGCGCAGCGCGCCGCAGCCTTGCTCGCCGCGCTGGACCGGCTGGAATCGACGGCGCCCGCGAGCGAACGGACACCGGCTCCCATCGCCGTGCCCGCCACCGCAACCTGGCCGTGGCCGCGCTTCGTCGCGCTCGGCTGGCTCGTGCTCGCTGCCGCGGTGCTGCTGCGTGCCGGACTCGGCCTGTTGCGTCTCGGTGCATGCCTGCGCACCACGTCACCGGGCCCCGCGGCCTTGCTCGCCGCCGCCGGCGCACCGCGCGGCACGCGGCTGCACATCGCCGCCACTGCGGTGCGCCCGTTCTGCGCGTTCTGGGGCCGGCCGGTGATCGTGCTCCCGCAGGCGCTGCTGGCACCCGAGCGCACTCGCCAGACGCTCGCGGTGCTGCGGCACGAGGCTGCGCACCTGCGCGCCGGCGATCCGTTCGTGCAACTGCTGCTGAGCGCGCTCGCGGCGCCGCTGGCGTGGCACCCGCTGTTCTGGTGGCTGGCGCGCGACGTGCGCTTC
>JBASWX010000211.1:0-3191 GCA_049276695.1 Planctomycetota bacterium | reverse complement strand
GTCCAACGGTGACCCCGGGACCCGGGGGCCCGACGATCGAGTTCGCGGTGCTGCCCGGACTGTCGCCGGGCGAACGCGCGCACCTGCTGCTCGGCGTGCGCGCGGCGGCGACGCGGCGCCAGGGCTGACGCAGGCTCGCTCCGGAACGGGGCGCTGGCTATCGTGCCCGCCCCCTTCCCCGCGATCCCGCGCAACCCACCTCGCCCCCAATGATCATCGGAGTCCCCAAGGAGATCAAAGCCCAGGAGAACCGCGTCGGCGCCGTGCCGGCGATGGTGCTCGACCTCGTCGGTGCCGGCCACACCGTGCTGGTGCAGGAGGGCGCGGGCCTCGGTGCCGGCGTCACCGACGAGGGCTACAAGAAGGTCGGCGCGAAGATGGCCGCGACCGCGGCCGAGGTCTACGGCAAGGCCGACATGATCGTGAAGGTCAAGGAGCCGCTGTCGGCCGAGTACCCGCTGATCAAGAAGGGCCAGCTGCTGTTCACCTACTTCCACTTCGCGGCGGCGCGCGAACTGACCGACGCGATGCTGAAGTCGGGCGCGTCGTGCTTCGCCTACGAGACGCTGATCCACAAGGGTTCGCTGCCGCTGCTGACTCCCATGAGCGAAGTCGCGGGCCGCATGTCGGTGCAGGTCGGCGCGGTGTGCCTGGAGAAGCACTTCGGCGGCCGCGGCATCCTGCTCGGCGGCGTGCCCGGCGTCGAGCCGGCGACGGTGGTGATCCTCGGCGGCGGCGTGGTCGGCACCAACGCCGCGAAGATGGCGGCGGGGCTCGGCGCCGACGTGCGGTTGCTCGACATCGACCTCGACCGGCTGCGCTATCTCAGCGACGTGATGCCGGCGAACGTGACCTTGCTGCACAGCTCGCCGATCACGATCCGCGAGCAGATCGTGCACGCCGACCTGGTGATCGGCGCGGTGCTGGTGCAGGGCGCGCGCGCGCCGCGGCTGATCCGGCGCGAGGACCTGAAGTCGATGAAGGAAGGTTCGGTGATCGTCGACGTCGCCGTCGACCAGGGCGGCTGCATCGAGACCTGCAAGCCGACCACGCACGCCGACCCGACCTACGTCGTCGATGGCGTGATGCACTACTGCGTCGCCAACATGCCGGGCGCGGTGCCGCGCACCTCGACGTTCGGACTGACCAACGCGACCGGCCCGTGGGCGAAGAAGCTCGCCGGCATGGGGGCCGCGGCGGCGGCGCACGATCCGGTGCTCGGCACCGCCGCGAACGTGCTCGCCGGAGCCTGCACGCACCAGGGCGTCGCCGAAGCGTTCCACCTGCCGTACCGCGCGCCGAACACCGTGCTGTGATCGGCGGCCCCGATCCGGGCATCGGCCTGTTCGACGCGATCGTGCTCGGGCTGGTCGAAGGGCTGACCGAGTTCCTGCCGGTCTCCAGCACCGGCCACCTGATCCTGGTGCAGCGCTGGCTCGACCTGCCGGCGAGCGAGGTCAACAACACCTTCGCGATCGGCATCCAGATGGGCGCGATCACCGCGATCCTGGTGCTGTACTGGCGGCGGCTTTGGGACGCGCTGCGCACGGTCGCGGCACCGCAGCGTGGCGCCCCGAACCTGCTGTGGCAGATCGCGGTCGCCGCGGCGCCGGCGGTCGTGCTGGGGCTGCTCGCCGACGACTGGATCGACGCACACCTGTTCTCGGCGTGGGTCGTGGTGGCGACGATGGTCGTGGGCGGCGTGCTGCTGTTGGTCCTCGAACGGTGGCTGCGCGGCCGGAACGGCGGCAGCGAGCTGGCGGGCATGGGCTACCGCGCCGCGTTCCTGATCGGCCTGTGCCAGTGCCTGGCGCTGGTGCCCGGCACCAGCCGTTCGGCGGCGACGATCGCCGGGGCGATGCTGCTCGGGCTGTCGCGCCCCGCCGCCGCCGAGTTCTCGTTCCTGGTTGGCCTGCCGATCCTGTACGGGGCGTCGCTGTGGCGGCTCGCCAAGCACGCCCCGGCATTGACTGGGGAGCTGTTGCTGCCGCTGGTGGTGGCGACGCTGGTGGCGTTCGCCAGCGCGCTGGCGGTGGTGGGGCCGTTCGTGCGCTTCCTGCGTGGCCACACCTTCGCGCCGTTCGCGTGGTACCGGATCGTCGTCGGCCTGCTGCTGGCGGCAGCGGTCGCGACCGGCTGGCTCGGTTGATCGCCGCGTTCAGCGCCGCGTGTAGCCGAGGCGGCGCACGATCAGCAGGATCTCGCTCCAGCTCGGGAACGGCCGCGCGTGCTCCTTCTTGAAGCGGTCGATCGCGGCGATGAACTCGAGCGCTTCGGCGTCGCACTCGGCGAGCGGCGGTGCGGCGCGGTCGGGTTCGTCGATGCCGGCCAGCGGGTCCACGGCGGGCCGCCGCGGCGCGGCCTTGCGGGCGGGCTTGCGGACCGGCTTCGGCTTCTTCCTGGTGGCGCTGGCCATGGCCAGCGGGTCATCGGCCAGCGGCGAACAGCGCCTTGATCGCGGGTTCGAACGGCGGGCGCAGCAGCCCGCCGTCGGTGACGATGCCGGCGAGGTAACGGGCCGGCGTCAGGTCGAAGGCGGGGTTGCGGGCGCGCACGCCCGGGGGTGCGACGAGGTGTCCGGCGAGGTGCGTGAGCTCGGTGCCATCGCGCTCTTCGATCGGGATCGCGGTGCCGTCGCGCAGGGCCAGGTCGAAGGTCGAGCGCGGCGCGGCGACCCAGAACGGCACCCGGTGGGCAGCGCAGGCCAGCGCGTGGGCGTAGGTGCCGACCTTGTTGGCGACGTCGCCGGTCGCCGTGATGCGGTCGGCGCCGACGATCACCAGCTGCACGGCTCCGCGCGCGATCAGGCCCGCGGCGGCGCCATCGGCGATCAGTTCGACGGGGATGCCGGCGGCGGCGAGTTCGAGCGCGGTCAGCCGCGCGCCCTGGAGCAGCGGGCGCGTCTCGCAGGCCAGCACCGAAAAGCGCTTGCCGGCGCGCCAGGCCGCGAACAGCGGCGCCAGCGCGGTGCCGTCGCCGACCGTGGCCAGGCGCCCGGTGTTGCAGTGGGTGAGAACGGTGCCGCCTGCGGGCACCAGGCCCATCCCGAACTCGCCGATGCGGTCGCAGGTTGCGACCTCGTCGGCGCACAGCTGCTGCGCCTGCCGGAACAAGGCCGTCAGCGTGCCCTCGCGACGAACGGCGGCGAGGCACTGGTCGAGTGCCCACTGCAGGTTCACCGCGGTTGGGCG
>JBASWX010000210.1:0-1627 GCA_049276695.1 Planctomycetota bacterium | reverse complement strand
GGCCGGTGCCGGCGTCGCGGCGGCGGTCGGAGCCGGTGCCGGGGTGGGAGCCGGCGCCGGCTCCTTGTTGATCACGTTCGTCAGTTCGGTCGTGACCTTGCCCCGCTCGAGCAGTTCGTGGATCGCTTCGGCGAGGTCGCGCATGCCGTTCTCGATGCGCACGAGTGCCGGCCGGCAACCGGTGATCGGGATGCCGCGCATCGACACCTGCTCGAGCGTCTGGGCGAGGATCGCTGCGAGCGACACGAAGTCGTCGCAGTAGCCCTGGATCAGCGAGTTCGCGGCGGATGCCGGGAAGTGTCCGACCTGCATGGTCTGCAGATCGGCAGCCGGGGCCGCCGGGGATGAACCCAGGTCCCGAATCGGGGCCTGGGTTCAGAACGGGATCTCGTTGGCGTCGACGTTGCCGGGCACCGGAGCGGGGGTTGCTGCGGCCGCGCGCCTGCCCGCGCCGTCCGGGTCGGTCGACAGCGGCCGGAAGCCGTCGTACGGAACCTCGTTGCGGCGCACGACTTCGCCCGCTGGCGACTGGTACTCCGCGGGCCGGATCTCGACCAGCGCGGTGCGGCCTTCGAGGTCGGATGGCTCGATCTGGACCTTGCCGCTGGCCGGCAGGCCGAGCGCCTGCAGCACCATGCGGGCGCGGGTGCGGCCGCGGGTGCTGAACACCAGGCTGTCCCACGCCGCCTGCTTGCCGACGTGCTGGCCCTCGGCGACGACCAGCCGCAGCGACCAGCGTTCGTCGCCGGCGCGGGTCGTTCCGGGGCGGATCTCGGTGATGCGGCACACGTAGGTGCCGGCGGGAACGGTGACGTAGTCGGACACGCGGTCCGTGGCATCGAAGTCGATCTCCATGGGCTCTCCTTTGGTTGGGTCTTCAGATGCACAGTGCCCCGGAGAGGTCGTCTGGTGACACTCGGCGCAGAAAAATCGGAGTGGACCGCTAACTTTCGCGGTGCCGACGCGACGCGCCCCCCTTGGCCCTTCCCACGACCGCTCCCAGCACTGCCGCCCAGCCCGCCGGCGGGTCGTGGCAGGAACTGGCCCGGCGGCACTACGAGAACTTCCCGGTCGGGTCGTGGCTGCTGCCGGCGCGGGCCCGGCGGCACCTGCACCGCATCTACGCGTTCGCCCGGATCGCCGACGACCTGGCCGACGAACGGCGCGACGGGCCGGCGCTGGCCGTGTACCGCGCCGACTTCCTGCGCCATGTCGAAGGCGCGGCGACCGACGTGCCGCTGTTCACCGAGCTGGCGGCGACGATCCGCGAATGCCGGCTCGAGGTGGCGCTGTTCACCGACCTGCTCGATGCGTTCGCGGAGGACTGCGTGCGGACGCGCTACGACCGCCCGGGCCTGCTCGACTACTGCCGGCGCTCGGCGAACCCGATCGGCCGCCTGGTGCTGCGCGTGCACGGCCACCGCGATCCCGAATCGGATCGGCTGTCGGACCGCATCTGCACGGCGCTGCAGTTGCTGAACCACCTGCAGGACCTCGGCAGCGACCTGCGCGAACGCGACCGCATCTACTTTCCGGGCGAGGATCTCGCGCGCTTCCAGGTCGCCGACGCCGACCTGCGGGCGGCGACGGCGGGTCCGGGCGTGCGCGCGCTGGTGCGGGACCAGGC
>JBASWX010000209.1:0-2831 GCA_049276695.1 Planctomycetota bacterium | reverse complement strand
CCATGCGTCCGCCCGCGCCGCGCGCGCGCAGCGCCAGCGCCAGCAGCGCTACGGCGAACACGATCGGCAGCGCGAACAGCACACCGCCATGGTCGTCGCGCCCGCCCGGGCCGGCAACCGTCAGCCGACCATGCTCAGCCGATCTTCAGTTCGAGCAGATCCTGGACGTCGAGCAGGCCGAGCAGCTTGCCGTCGTCGTCGACCACCGGCAGCTGGTCGATCGCCATCTGGTGCAGCATCGCCAGCGCTTCGAGCGCGAAGGTGTCGGCCTTGATCGACTTCGGGTTCTTGGTCATCGCTTCGTCGATGCGCCGCTCGCGCGGGTTCGCCAGGCCCTTCTCGATCAGCCGGCGCAGGTCGCCATCGGTGAAGAAACCGAGCAGACGGCCGTCGCCGTCGACGACGCTGGTGGCGCCGGGCCGGCCCGGCGTGCGCGTCATCACTTCGATGGCTTGCAGCACGGTCGAGCCGCTGCGCACGATCGGGTTGCGATCGCCGCGCCGCATCAGCTCGCCGACCTTCATCAGGCGGCGGCCGAGGTCGCCGCCGGGATGGAAGCGGGCGAAGTCGTCGGGGCCGAAGTGGCGCCCTTCCTGGACGACCAGCGCCAGCGCGTCGCCGAGCGCCAGCATCGCGGTGGTCGAGGCGCTCGGCGCGAGGCCGTACGGGCCGACTTCGTCGATCTTGCCGAGTTCGAGCACGAGGTCGCAGTGGCGGCCGAGCGTGGAGCCCTTCTCCTGCGTGACGCCGACGATCGGCACGCCGACCGCCTTCACGTGCGGCAGCATCACCAGCAGTTCCTGCGTCTCGCCGGACTTCGAGAACGCCAGCAGCAGATCGCCCTTGTCGACGCGACCGAGGTCGCCGTGGATCGCCTCGGCGGGGTGCAGGAAGATCGACGGCGTGCCGGTCGACGCGAACGTCGACGACACCTTCTGCGCGATGAAGCCGGCCTTGCCCATGCCGGCGGTGACGACGCGGCCGCGCAGGCCGAGGATCATGTCGAGCGCCTGCAGGAACGACGGCCCGAGCTGGCTGGCGACCTGGCGGACGGCGAGGGCTTCGCGCTCGATGATCTCGCGGGCGCGGTCGATCCGGGATTCCATGAGCCGCGCAATCTACCGGCCCGGGCCCTCCAAGGGGCGCGTGCTCTCGCTGGTCGCGGCGCGGCGGCGGGCCCAGGCGATGCCGTCGCAGCCGGCGCGGGCCGGCCAGCGGTCGACCAGTTCGCCCTTGGTGAGGTCGATCACCGCGACGAACTCGCCGCGGTTGCAGGTGACGAACGCGCGTTGGCCGTCGGGGTCGGTGACGATGCCCATCGGCATCGCCGACTGTTCGCTGCGGTCGCCGTGGATCGAGATCTCGCGCCGCAGTTCGTGCGTCGCGGCGTCGAACACCTGCAGCTGGCCGCCGTCGGCGCAGGTCACCAGCGCGTGTTTGCCGTCGGGAGTGAACGCGATGCGGAACGGGAAGTCGCCGCTCGCCAGCGTCTTGGTGATCTTGCCCGCTGCGTCGACGACCGACACGGTGTTCGCGGCGCGGTTGCCGACCCAGGTCTCGCCGCTGGTCGGGTGGATCGCGAGACCCTCGCTGCCGTCTCCGCACGCGATCGGCGCGGTCACGGCGGTGTTGTCCCTGCCGTCGCCGGCGAGAGCGAAGAACACCACGCTGCCTTCGCGGATGCTGGTCGCCGCGGCGCGCTTGCCGTCGCTGGTCAGTGCCACCATGTGCATCGTGGTCTGTGGCGTCGTCCACGTGCGCTCGATCGCGCCGGTGATGACGTTCACCAGCAGCAGGCGCCGCGTGGCTTCGCTGGTGACTACGACGCGGTCGGCGGCGACGAAGCGGATGCCGTGCGGGCGCAGGTACGCCTTCGCCGCTGGCTTGTCCGTCGTCGCGGTGGTGGGGCCGGTGCTGGATTCGCCAACTTCGGCGTCGCTGCGTGCCAGCTGGATCGTGCGCACTGCCTTGCCGGCGAACACGTCGACCACCGTCAATGACGAACCCGGCATTCGGTCGCCGTAGTCGCTGACCACTGCCAGCGTGCCGGTCGGATCGACCGCGACTTCGTGCGGGCCGCGGCCGGTCGGCACGGTTGCGGCCTCGCGCCGTTCGCCGGGGATGAAGATCGACAGCGAATGGTCGGCCTTGTTGGCGACCAGCAGCCGATCCTCGGGTGTCGGCGCGGTGGCGGCCTGGGCCGACAGGGCCGCAGTGCAAGCAATGGCAGCGAGCGCGACTGCGGCGAACGGGGCGGAGGATGTGGCGAGCGGGAGCGGCATGGTGGCGTCCTACGGCGCGCCGGCGGACAGCGCGAGCGTTGGCCCGGATTCGCCGGTTCGTCGGGGCGGAGCAGGCGGCGAACCGGCGCGAACCGCGGCCCGGGGCTCCAACCCGCGACGGGCCACGGTAGAAGTATGCGCGCCCCGCCGTCCTTCTTCGTGTTCGCTCGCACCGTCACCCTGCTCGCCGCTCTCGGCCTGGGCTGCGCCGCCCCGCTGCGCGCCCAGGACGACGAGCCACCGCCCGATCCCGCGCTGCGCGTGCAGAAGGCGATCGACGACTACCAGTCGCTCGGCACCGATCGGCAGAAGGCGGCGCAGCGTCGCAAGGCGCTGGTCTGGCTCGGCGAGATCGACCACCAGTTGGCGACCGAGTTCCTGGCCCAGGAACTGACGGCCGCGGGCGACTCGCCGTTCGCGAGTACGGTGATCGAAGCGATCGGCAAGGTCGCGCGCCCGTCGCTGCAGCCGCTGCTGACGCAGGTGCTGCAGCGGCCCGCCGCGCCGATGGCGGTGCGCACGGCCGCGGCGGCCGCGATCGTGCGGCTC
>JBASWX010000208.1:0-3382 GCA_049276695.1 Planctomycetota bacterium | reverse complement strand
CGCCAGCGACGCGCCATGCTGCGTGCCGGCGGTCAGCTCGCGCAGGATCGCCAGTTCGCCAGAATCGTGGACCTGAGTGCGCACCTGCGCGGCGAGACCGAGGCAGGCGTTGAGGTGGTTGCCGAAGTCGTGCACCAGCGTCGTCGCGGCCGCCGCCAGCGCGCGCAACCGCGCCAGTTCGGCGAGTGCGGTGCCGACACGCTCGTCCGCCGTCGTTTCGCTGACGACCAGCGCCGCGCCGGCGCCTTCGCGCGCGATGCGGACGAGCCAGTGCCGGCCTTCGGCCTGCAACGGCACCGCTTCGCCGGCCTGCAGCGCCGCCGCGGCCGCAGGGTCGAGGCGAAGCCCGGCGAGGCTCTGCACCGGACCCGCCGCACCGCCCAGCGCCGCGAGCATCGCCGCCATCGGCCCCGGGTACGGGGACAGCTCACCGCCAGCACCGATCGCCGCCACCCCGTCGCGCAGCGCGCCGAACAGCACGGACGGGCCGGGTTCCATGACCGCGGTTGTAGCGCCGACACCCGGCCCACGACCACCGGCGCGGCCACATCAGGGCAGGCCGACCAGCCGCGCGCGACCGCCATCCAGCACGACGCGGCAGCGGGCGAGCAGGTCGACGCCCAGCACGCCGTGCACCGGAAACAGGCCGGTCGTGCGCCGTTCGACCACCGGCAGCACGACGCCGGTGAAGCGCACGAACGAGCACCGCATCACCAGGTCGCGCACCTCGCGTACCGCCACCACCGAGCCGCCGACCGTGTGCACGCGGCGGAAGCCGGGCATCGCCCGGTCGGCACCGCCAGGCAGCCGCAGCAGACCGGGCCCGGTCAGGCTCGAGTGGCTGGCGCCGGTGTCGAGCACGAACCACAGCCGCACGTCGTCGACGAACACCGGCACGAGGCAGCGGCCCTCGGCCCGCACGCACTGGACCGATTCCGCCTCGGGCAGGCCGCGCGGCACCTCGAGCGCGACGCTGCGCCGTGCCGGATCGAGCGCCAGCCGGCAGGTGCCGAGCAGGTCGAGGCCGAGCACGCCGCCCGGAACCCGCCCGGGACCGCCGTGCTCGTCGCGCAGCTGCAGCGCCGCGTCGTCGACGATCGCGATCGGCACCGCACCGAACTCGATGTCGCCGATCGCGAACTTCGGCAGCACACCGATCTCGACCGGCAGTTCGCGGCCAGCGCCGTCGAGTGCGCTGCCGGCTGGCCGCCGCCCGCTGGCCTGCAACTGCTGCGCGAACGACCGCGACAGCGTCGTCATCGAGGTGCCGGTGTCGATCGCGAACGGCCGCGACAAAGCACCCGCGCTGCACACGAACTCCGGCATGTCGCCCGGCAGCAGCGGCTGCTCGCTCGACAACGGGCCGGTCGGCTTGCGCCCGTACGGCAGCACCATCGCGAGGCCGGCGAACGCAGCCCGCCGCACCGCGGCGACCCCGACGGCGCCGCGCGACAGCGGTTCGATGCTCTCGCCGAAGCGGCCGGCCTGGAACAACGCGTCACCGAGCCGCCCGTGCAGCTCGGCGACGGTGTCGGCGGGCGCCGGCGCCCCCTCGGGTTCGCGCAGGGCCACGCGCCAGGCGCGCACAGCGTCGTCGTCGCGCCAGGTCAGGTCGGCGACCAGCGCGGCCCATTGCGCAGCGGCGACCGCGCGCGGCTCGGCCGCCCGGATCCGCGCGATGCGTTCCTCGGCTTCCTCGATGCGTCCTTCGCGCAGCGCCGATTCCACCGCTGCCAGCTCCGCCCCGGGCGCCGGCGGCCGGGTGCGGCAACCGGCGAACCCGGCGACCACCAGCGCCAATGCCGCGTGCCGGAGCGCCATCAGTTGGTGGTGATCTGGATCGAACGCGAGGTCACCGTCGCGATGCCGCGTTCGACCGTGCCGATCGACTGCGCGAAGGTCGACAGCTCGCGGTACGGGTCCGGCGCACCGAGCACCGCGCCATCGCCGAAGAACGCCGACACCGTCAGCGTCCACGTGCGGCCGGTGATCAGCGGGGTCACCGCCTCGGGCGGCAGCGCCACGAACACGAACTCGGTCGCGTCCGGCGGCAGCAGCACCTGCCACCAGCGGGTGTCGCCGGCCACATCGCTGCGCAACTCGAGCGCGCCGTGCACGGCCCCCGGCGGCAACGTGAACTGCACCGTGAAGCCGGCGGCGGCGACGGTCGCGCCCTGCTGCGGCGCCTGCAGATCAGGGAAGGCTCCGAACGTGACCGCGCCGCGCGGGATCGCTTGCGAGTCGCCGTCGCGCGGCAGCGACACCAGGGCGCTGCAGCGCACCGTGGTGCCGGCACTGCCGTAGCTGCCATCGAGCAGCGCGAGCCAGCGGTTGCCGGCCAACGGGCCGGTCAACGGCGGCAACGTGAACGCGAGGTCGTTGCCGACGGCCGCGTGGTTGCCCTGCAAGCCGCTGGCGACGTCGATCACCGGCCCGGCCGGCTGCTGCACCGCGAGGTTCAGCTGCAGGCGGCTGACGTCGAACTCCGGTTCGGCGGAGGCCAGCACGCCGGGCAGCACGAACGAAGCACCAACGGGTGCGGCGAGCGCGATATCGGCGGCGAGCCGGCCGCCTTCGGGCGGAGCGACGTCGGCCAGCAGGCCCAGCTTCTGCAGCGTGCGCAGTCCCGCCGGCGTCGTGTACTCGACCGCACACAGGTGGCCGCCGACGGCCGGCACGCCGGCGACGAACGCGGCGTGCGTGGTCGCCGGATCGACGTCGAGCGGCAGCGCGGCGCCGACCGGCGCGCCATCGACGCGCAGGTCCCACCACTCCTGCACCGACAGCCGGCGGCTCGCCCGCAGTTCGTGGCTGGCGGCCGGGTCGACGCCGGTCAGGGTGCCAGCGACGAGCCCGTGCCGTTCGAACGCCCCCAGCGCCGCCCGCCGCACGCGCTGCAGCGGCAGTTCGAGATTGTCGCCGTTCGGCCGCACGATCGAGAACGCGTGTACGACGGTCTGGCCGGCGCGCTGCGAGCTCGCGCTGGCGGTCGCGCGGCCCGCGAAGTCGCGGGTGATGAACAGCGTGCCACCTTCGCGCGTCGACCCGGAGTAGCCGAGGCCCGGCGTCGAACCCTGCACGACCACGGCGTCGAGCACCGGGCCGCCGCCCAACGCGTCGCTGACGTAGGTGCGGCTGCGTCGGCCGCCGACGTACCACGGCCGCTCCTGCAGGAACTGGAACGCGTCGAGCCAGCGCCGGCCGCGCGCCAGCACGCCGATCGACTGGCCGTAGAACACGAAGCTGCCGTCGATCGCGCGCCCTTCCTGGAAGCCGAAGAAGTCGGCGGGCACGTCCTCGAACAGCGCCTGACCGTTGGCGTCGGTCGCGGTGACCAGCGCGACGTCGCCGCGCAGCGCGCCGAAGCGGGCCGGCGCGAAGC
>JBASWX010000207.1:0-3052 GCA_049276695.1 Planctomycetota bacterium | reverse complement strand
CATGACCCAGCGCAGCTCACGCCGCGGCTCTGGAAGGCTGCGCGCGACTCTGCCGCGAGCGCCTGACAGCCGCGCCACCGTTACTCGTCGGCTCTCGACCCCGGGGTGGCTCTACCGGGCGCTTACTCTGCAGCGCGTGCGGTCGCCCGCCGACCGGGTAGGCCAGGAACGGCATGTCGGTAAAGTCCGCGAGGCGCAGCCGCCGCGTGGTGGTCGGCGCCCGCTCGCGCGGGACCACCAGGCAGGGGTGCAACTCGGCGACCGCCTGGCTGGCGACGTCGCTGGGCACTTCCGGCAAGTAGGTGACGATGGCGTCGGCAGCGCCGGTCCGCAGTGGCGTCACGTCGGCGCGCAGCAGTTCCTGCAATTGCAGTTGGACGTTTGGTCGCCGCTTTCGCAACGCGATGAGCCACGGCGGCAGCAGTTGCCGGATCAGCAGCGACTCGGCGTGGATCGACAACGCCCCATCGAACTCGCCGGTGCGCAGTCGCCGCACCACGCCCGGCAGGTCACGGAGGAAGGGCGACACGAACGCCAGCAGGTGCGCGCCCGCCGCCGTTGGCCGCATCTGGTCCTTGCCGACGCGCTCGAGCAACTGCAGCCCGACCTCGGCCTCGAGCTTCTTGACCTGCTGGTGCAGTGCCGGCTGGGTGATCGGGTAAGCAGCGGCGCGAGCTGCCCGGGCATACCCGCCCTGGGTTGCGACCAGGTGGAAGCCCTCGATGCGGTGCAGGTCAACCATGAAGCACAGCTTATCGACAGCGGCATCGGAAGTTCATCACGGTGAACGATCGCGCTGGCGATAGTGCTGGCAACGCGAAGCCGCGAGACCAGCCATGACCAACGCGCCGACTCCGTCCCGTCACCCGCTCGCCGGCCTGCTGGTTGCCCAGTTCTTCGGCGCCTTCAACGACAACGCCTTCAAGATGGCGGTGGCAGTGCTGGCCATGGCTGCGGTGGCGCAGCGGGGCGAACAGGCGGCGCAGGCAGCGACGACCTTGGCGTTCGTGGTGTTCACCTTGCCCTTGATGCTCGGCTCGCTGCCGGCGATGGCGCTCGGCGACCGCTTCGCCAAGCGCGATCTGATTGTGTGGACCAAGGGGCTCGAGGTGGTGCTGATGGCGCTGGGCACATGGGCGCTGGCAGCAGCGCCGGTGGGCTGGGCGCCCTTGGCGGTGCTGGGCGGCATGGGGCTGCAGAGCGCGCTGTTCGCGCCCGGCAAGTACGGCATCCTGCCGGAGGCGCTCCCGCACGACCGCCTCGCCGACGCCAACGGCAAGCTCGAAGCCGCGAGCTTCCTTGCGATCGTGCTCGGAACGGTGGCTGGTGGTTTGCTGCTGAAGGTCGAGGAAGGCGAACCGTGGATCGTCGGCGCGGCACTCACCGTGCTCGCCGTCGTCGGCTTCGTGGCGTCGTTGTGGGTGCCGCACACCGCACGCGCAGCGACCCAGCCGGAGGTCTTCGGTCAGGTTCTGCGGCAGTCCTGGCGAGCCCTGCGTGCCGACCGCGCACTGTGGCTGGCCTCACTCGGCACCGCGCTGTTCTGGGGACTGGCGAGCCTGCTCGGCCAGGACGTGCTCGTCTACGGCGAGAAGGTGCTCGGCTACGACAAGGCGTTCGCCGGCGTACCGTACGGCATGTTCGCGATCGGCGTAGGTGCTGGCGCCCTGCTCGCGGGGCGGCTGTCACACGGCAAGGTCGAGGTTGGCCTGATTCCGCTCGGTGCACTCGGCCTCGCGCTCGGCACGACGCTGTTCGGAGTCGTGGTGCCGGGCACCGTCGGCACGTTCGCGACCATGGCCCTGCTCGGCGTCGCCAGCGGCTTCGTCGTCGTGCCGCTGAATGGCCTCGTGCAGTGGCGCGCACCGGCGGAACGCCGCGGTGCGATCATCGCGCTCGTCAACTTCCTCGCCTTCGCCGGCATCCTCGCCGGCAACCTGGGCTGCCTGCTGCTGTCCCAGCTCGGCGCGTCGTGCACGACGATCCTGCTCGCCGCTGCGGCGCTGACGTTCGCGGCGACGGCCTGGTCGGTGTGGCTGTTGCCCGACTCGCTGCTGCGGCTGAGCGTCGTGCTGTTGACGCAGACGCTCTACCGGTTGCGCATCGTCGGCCAGCGCCACGTACCGCTCACCGGCGGGGCCCTGCTGGTCCCGAACCACGTGTCTTTCCTCGACGGCCTGTTCCTGCTCGCGGCGATCGACCGGCCGACCCGATTCGTCGTGGAGCAGCACTGGTACGAACGGCCGCTGCTGAAGCCGTTCCTGCGCTCGCTCGGCGCGATCCCGATCGCCGGGAACGGCGGCCCGCGCGTCGTGCTGAAGGCGCTGCGGGACGCCGGCAAGGCGCTCGACGACGGCGAGCTCGTGTGCTTGTTCGCCGAGGGCGAGATCAGCCGGATGGGCAGCATGTTGCCCTTCCGGCGCGGTCTGCAGCGAATCGTCAAGGGCCGGAAGGCGCCGATCGTCCCGGTGCACCTCGACCGGGTGCACGGCACGCTCGGCAGTTCGCGCCAGGGCCACGTCCAGTGGTGGCCGACACGCGTGCCGTGTCCCGTCACCGTGTCGTTCGGCGAACCGCTGCCGAACACCACCCTGCCGGTCGAGGTGCGTCGTTGCGTCGACCAGCTCGGCGAACAGGCCGCGCGCTTGCAGGCAACGGATCTCACGCCGCTGCACGTCGGCTTCGTGCGGGCGGTGCGGCGGGCGCCGTGGCGCGCTTGTCTGCTCGACACCGCTGGCAAGAGGCTGTCGCGGCTGCAAGCGTTGGCGTCGGCGATCGTGCTGGCGCGCCGGCTCCGCCAACCGTGGCGCGACCAGCAGCACGTCGGCATCCTGTTGCCGCCGTCGGTAGGCGGCGGCCTCGCGGCGCTGGCAGCAAGCCTCGCGGGCCGCGCCGCCGTGCCGCTCAACTACACGGTTGGCCAGGCCGCGTTCGCGTCGGCGATCCGGCAGGCCGGGCTGCGCACCGTGGTCACCTCGCGCGCCTTCCTCGCTCACGTCAAGGTCGAGATCCCGGCCGACGTCACCGTGCTGGCGCTCGAGGACCTGCTGAC
>JBASWX010000206.1:0-8888 GCA_049276695.1 Planctomycetota bacterium | reverse complement strand
GGTTGTGGGCCTGCGCCGGCACGCTGCTGGTCGCTGACACCTTGCGGGGCGCCATCCTGCGCTACCGCGCCGATGGCACGTTCGTGCGCGAACTCGCCGTGGGCGAAGCGGCGCGGCCGCATGCCGTGCTGGGCCTGCCGCGCGGTGCGGTGCTGTTCGTGGATCGCAGCGCCGATCCGCCGCTCCGGCTGCTGACGATCGACGGCGCCGCAGCGCCGCTGCCGGCCGACGCGGGCCGGCAGGTGCGCGATCCGCAGGCGCTCGCCGCCGACGACGGCGGCCGGGTCTACGTGCTGGACCACGGCGGCGAACGGGTGGTGCGGCTGTCGCCGGCGCTGCACTTCGATCAGATCGTGATCGACCTCGCCGAGTGGCTCGACGATCCGCCGCACGGGTGAAGGCGAGGGCAAGCTCCACCGCGGGTTGTGAAGAACTCCGGGACGAAGCTTGCGCCGGCCCGAACGATCGCTAAGAGTGCGGTTGCTGCGGCGGTTGGGTGCGTTGGCCGGTCAGACCTCCGGACCTCCTGTGGAAAGTGCTCCACAGGTCCCGAGGTGGCCCGCACGCGAACGCTGCGGCTCGTCCCGTTCGCAGTTCGTCTGGTCGGTGGGCGGTCGGCGGCCATGCGCTCCCGGTCGACGCACCGAGGCCTGGAGGGCTCTCCTTGGATCGTATCCGCATCCGGGGTGGCCGCGGTCTCCGCGGCACCGTTCGTGTTTCCGGCAGCAAGAATGGCGCGCTGCCGATCCTGGCGGCGTCGCTGCTCGTCGACGGTCCGATCGTGCTGCGCAACATGCCGCGGCTGACCGATGTCGAGAACCTGCTGCGCATCCTCGGCAAGCTCGGCGTCGTGCACCGCTGGCAGTCGGACAGCGTGCTCGAGCTCGAGGCGAAGGACAAGACGGTCTACACCGCGCCGTACGACCTGGTGCGCACCATGCGCGCCAGCTTCGTCGTGCTCGGCCCGCTGTGGGCGCGGCGCGGCGTCGCGCGCGTCAGCTACCCGGGCGGCTGCGTGTTCGGGCACCGGCCGGTCGACCTGCACCTGAAGGGCCTCGCCGAACTCGGCGGCAAGATCGAGCACGTCGATGGCTATGTGACGCTCGCCGGCCGGCCACAGGGCGGCGTCGTGTTCCTCGGCGGCAACATGGGTTCGACGGTGCTCGGCACCGCCAACGTGCTGATGGCGGCGACGCTGGGCCAGGGCACGACCTACCTCGAGTCGGCGGCGATGGAGCCCGAGATCGAGGACCTGTGCCACTTCCTCAACGCCTGCGGCGCCCGCATCAGCGGCATCGGCTCGCACCTGCTGGTGATCGAAGGCGTCGACACCCTGCACGGCTGTGAGTGGCAGATGATCCCCGACCGGATCGAAGCCGGCACGTTCCTGTGCGGCGCGATCATGATGAACAGCGACGTCGTGGTGCAGGACTGCAACCCGATGCACCTGCTCGCGGTCGTCGACCGGCTGCGCGCGGCCGGGGCCGCGGTCGAACTCGGCCCTGACTTCATCCGCAACGTGCCGATCGCGTCGGGCCGGCTGCGCGCCTGCGACGTCACGACGATGGCCTACCCCGGCTTCCCGACCGACCTGCAGGCGCAGTTCATGGCGCTGATGACGCGCGCCGACGGCGTCTCGGTGATCACCGAGAAGATCTACCCCGAACGCTTCATCCACGCCGCCGAACTGCAGCGCCTCGGCGCGCGCATCCGGCGCGAGGGCGCGTCGGCGATCATCGAAGGTACCGAGGAACTGCGCGGTGCGCCGGTGATGGCGAGCGACCTGCGCGCCTCGGCGAGCCTGGTGCTGGCCGGGCTGGTGGCGCGCGGCGCGACCGACGTGCGGCGGGTGTACCACATCGATCGCGGCTACGAGCGCATCGAGCAGAAGCTGCAGTGCATCGGCGCTGACATCGAGCGGATCAGCGAAGGCTGACGCCGGCGTCGCTGCTCCCGCGCAGCGCGCGGCCGCCCAGGTGACGGCGGCGCGGGGCGCGGCTATCGTGCGGCGCCGACCCCGTTCGCGAGCATGCCCCGCCGCCTCCGCCTCGTCCTGTTGGCCCTCTGCACCGCGCTCGTCAGCGCCGAGGCGTTGCTGCAGCTCGCGTACTTCGTGATGTGGTCGGCCGGCGGTCGCCAGGAGCCCACCGCGGCCGGCGGGGCGGCCGGCCCGGCGGTGCTGTGCCTTGGCGATTCGTTCACCTACGGCATGGGCGCATCCTCGCCGGCGGGATCCTACCCAGCCCAGCTGGAGACCGCGCTCAACGCCGCCGGCATGGCGTGCCGGGTCGTGAACCGCGGCTGGCCCGCCCGCAACTCCCGCGAGGTCCTCGCCATGCTGGACGCCAACCTCGCGCAGGTCGCGCCGCGGTTCGTGTGCATCACGGTCGGCGTCAACGATTCGTGGTCGCGTCCCGAGGAGCTCCGGCTGCCGGAGGCGGTGCCCGCCGGACCGGGCGCGGCGACACCGGTGCGCGAACCCTACGTCTGGACCTTCCGCCTGCTGCGGCTGGTGGACACCTTCCGCACCAAGGACCCGTTCCGCGACAGTCCGGAAGCCCGGCTCGCGGCGCCCGCAACCCGAAGCCCGGAGTTCCTGCGCGGCAAGTGGCGGTCGTTCTCGCCAGCCTTGAGCCTTCGCCTCGAAGCCGACGGCAGCGGAGCGCTCAGCGACCAGGCCGTGCGCTGGCGCACCGATGGCGACCGGATCGAGTTGGTGGCCGAAGGCCAACCGGCCATCCAGGCGACGTGGCGCGACGACAGCGGCGTGCTCGTGCTGGTGCTGCACGGCCAGGAGTTCCGCATGTCGCGCGAAAACGGCGCCGACACGCCGGCCGACCCCGTGGCTGCCGGCTACGAGGCGATGTTCGCGGCGAACTGGCCCAAGGCGTTGGCGTGCTTCGAGAAGGCGATCCAGGGCATCGCCCCCGCTGATCCGCGTCTGCCGAATCACCACGCCGCGTTGGTGCGCTGCCGCAGCGCGTTGGGCCGACGCGACGAGGCGCTCGCCGAACTCGCGATCGTCCGCCGCCTCGTCGCCGAGCGGGGCGCGCTGGACACCGCGGACGCGTTGGCCAGTGCGTTGAGTGCTCTCGGCTTCCAGGAGGAGGCCGACCAGGTGGTCACCGCTGCGATCGAGCGCGGCACCGTCATCCCGTCGCTGTGGACCAGCTTCGCCCAGGTGAGCGAGCGGCGCGGCGACCTGCCGGGCGCCCGGCGCGCTATCAGCCGCGCGATCGAACTCGCGATCGCGGCGAAGTGGACGCGCCTCGCGTTCCTGTACCGGACCCAGGCGACGCTGCACCGCGAGCCGGAGTTCCGCACCGAGTTCGCCGACGCCGCAGTGGCGGCGCACCTCGACGACGGCCGGTCCGACTCGAGCCGGCAGCTGTTCGGCATGTGGAGCGCTCCGAACGACGGCAAGGAGGCGTCGGTGCGCGCGGCGTGCGAGCGCCGCCAGGTGCCGGATGACGTTCGCGACCTGCTGGTGCGCCTGGTGCACGAGGCCACGGGCGGAGGCGGCGAGGATTGGGAACGCATCCTGGCCAGCCACCTGCAGCAGATGATCCAGCGTTGTCGCCGCGCTGGCGCGCAGCCCGTGCTCGGCAACTACCCGTTCCGGTTCGTGGCGCGCCACGTGCTGCAGCGGGTCGCGGAACAGGAAGCATGCCCGTTGGTCGAACAGGACGTGGTGTTCGCGGCGGTCCGTGCCGAGGCGCCGAACCGCGTGCTGAACGTCGCCGATGGCCACTGCAACGACGACGGCTACGGCATCATGGCCGCCCAGTTCGCGAAGGCGATCCAGGCGCTGGCGGCGAAACCGGGCCAACCGACCGGCGTCGGCCGCTGAGCCACTACCGCCGGAGCCCGTGGCGGACCGCCGCGATCACGTCGGTGACGTCGTCGTCCGTCAGCTTCGGCGACAGCGGCAACGACAGCGTGCGTTCGCCGATGCCGTGGGCCACCGGGTAGTCCTCGGGCTGCCAGCCGAACCGGCGGCGGTACACCGACAAGCTGGGCACGGCGCGGTAGTGCACGCCGGTGCCGATGTTCTGCCGGTGCAGCGCCATCAGCATCTCGTCGCGCGAGATGCCGCAGCGCGCTTTGTCGATCTGCAGGATGAACAAGTGCAGCGCGTGGCGGCCTTCCGCCGGAGTGGGCAATTGCGCCGGCAGGCCGATCGGCAGGTCGGCGAACTCGCGCAGGTAACGCTGCCAGATCGCGAGCCGCCGCTGCCAGTACTGCTCGATGCGCGTGATCTGGTGCAGGCCGATCGCGGCCTGCAGGTCCATCATGTTGTACTTGAAGCCGACTTCCTCGACGTCGTAGTGCTTGTAGCCGTCGTCGGTGAAGCGCTTCCAGGCGTCGGCCGACATGCCGTGCAGGCCCATCATCTTGACGCGCTTCGCCAGCAGCGCGTCGCGGGTCAGCACCATGCCGCCTTCGCCGGTCACGATGTTCTTGGTCGAGTAGAAGGACAGGCAGCCGAGGTCGCCGATGGTGCCCGCCTTCTGGCCGCGGTACTCGGTCTCGATCGCGTGCGCGCAGTCCTCGATCACGCGCAGGTTGTGTTCGCGCGCGATCGCCATCAGCGGATCCATGTCGCAGGCGCGGCCGGCGAAGTGCACCGGCAGCAGCGCCTTCGTCCTCCTGGTGACCTTGCGGCGCACCTGCGCCGGGTCGAGGTTCATCGTCAGCGGGTCGACGTCGGCGAGCACCGGCGTGGCACCGGCGTGCACGATCGCGTTGACGGTTGCGCAGAACGTCATCGGCGTCGTGATCACCTCGTCGCCGGGTTGCAGACCGAGCACGACGCAGGCGAGGTGCAGCCCGGCGGTGCAGGAGTTGAGGCCGAGCGCGTGCGGCACGCCCTTGTAGGCGGCGACGCGCCGTTCGAACTCGGCGGCCTTGGGCCCGGTGCCGAGCCAGGCGCTCTGCATGCAGGCGAGCACCTCGTCGATCTCGGGTTGCTCGAGCAGCGGTTGGCCGAAGACGAGGTAGTTCTGGCGCATGATGGGCAGCGGGAGCGCAGCCTATCGGCTGGCAACTGGCGAGGACATCAGCGGCGGCGGGTGCGGCCGACGACAGCGACGGCGAGGGCGGCCAGCCAGGAGACGACGAGGTCGGCGAAGCGCGGCGCCAGCAGCGGGTGGTAGTGGCCGGCGATCGCCAGCCCGCCGCCGGTCAGGATCGATGCCAATGCCCAGCGCGGCGGCACGTCGGCTCCGGCGAGCCGCACCAGCAACAGCGGGCCGAACGCCGAGCCGAGCGCGCCCCACGCGAACAGCACGTTCTTGAAGACGTTGGCCTCGAGCCGCAGCGCCGCGAGTGTCGCCACGACCCCGATGCCCAGCACGGTCGCGCGCGCGAGCAGCAGTTCACGGCCCGGGAGGCGGCGCGCCAGACCGAGGTCGTGGGTCAGCGAGCTCGCACACACGAGCAGGTGCGCGTCGACCGTCGACATGATCGCGGCCAGCGCCGAGGCGATGATGATCGCGTCGAGCAGCGGGTGGAACAGGTGCCGGCTCGCCTCGTACAGCACCTGGTCGGTGCCGCCGGCCGGTGCCGGCCACGACGCGCGGGCGGCGAGGCCCAGCACCAGCATGCCGCTGTAGAGCAGCACCGCCCAGCCGATGCCAACGGTGCGCGCGACCGCCATCGACGCGCCGGGCGCCATGCCCATGAACTTGTTCACCGCGTGCGGCTGGCCCGGGTAGCCGAGCCCGATGCCGCACAGCCCGAGCACGAAGGCGAACGCGGCGGCCCCTTCGTAGGTGCCGGCGAGGCCGTGGTAGCCCGGCGCGTCGATGCGGGCGACGGCGTCGACGAAGGCCGCCGGGCCGCCGAGGTGCACGATCGCGGCGATCGGCAGCACGATGGCGACGCCGACCATCTGCATGCCCTGCACCGTGTTGGTGATGCTCGACGCCAGGTAGCCGCCGGCGAGCGTGTAGGTCAGCGTCACCGCAGCTCCGAGGATCGCGCCCCATGCCGGTCCGGTCGCGAACGTGTGGTCGAACGCGGTGCCGGCCACCTGGATCTGGGCGGCGACGTAGGCGGTCAGCGAGAACAGCGTCAGCAGGGCGGCGGCGACGACGACCGCGCGGCGCCCCGGCCGGCCGGGTTCGCCGGCCAGGAAGTCGGTCAGCGTCAGCGCTGCGCCGGTCTGCGCGCGCAGCCGGGGCGCCACGAACCACCAGTTCAGCACGAAGCCGCCGACGCAACCGGGGATCAGCCACAAGGCGGCGAGGCCGTGTGTGTAGGCGAAGCCGCAGACGCCGACCAGGCTCCACGCCGTCGACGAACTGGCGTTCGCGGACAGCGCTGCGACCCACGGGCCGAGCGTCTTGCCGCCGAGATAGAAGTCGGCGGCGTCGTGGGTGCGGCGCCGGGCGACGAAGCCGAGCACCAGCAGGGCGGACAACCACGCGGCGAGGCCGAGCAGGATCGCCGTGGAGCGTTCCATGCGGCGAGACTACCATCGCGCCCGGCCCGAGGAACCAATGTCCGAACCGACCCGCCGCGATCGTTTCGCCCTGTACCAGCGTTTCCGCAGCGTGCTCGAGGATCCGTTCGTCGAACTCGACCTCGGCCACGGCGGCATGAGCGAGGCCGACGTGCAGGCGCGCACTGCCGGGCTGCAGCAGGCGCTGGCGGCGATGCGTGAACTGGAGGCGGGCGGCGTCGCCAACGCCGACGAGAAGCGCATGGTCGGCCACTTCTGGCTGCGCGCACCGGGGCTGGCGCCGAAGGTCGAGATCGAGGAGGCGATCGTCGGCACCATCGCGAAGATCGAGGCGTTCGCGCAGGCCGTGCACAGCGGCCGCATCGCGCCACCCGAAGGTGGCACGTTCACCAAGGTGGTGCTGGTCGGCATCGGCGGTTCGGCGCTGGGGCCGATGCTGCTCGCCGACGTGTTCGGCGGCCCGGAGGCGCCGATGAGCCTGCTGGTGCTCGACAACACCGATCCCGAGGGCATCGACCTCGCGCTCGAACGCCTCGGCTCGCTGCAGGACGCGGTGGTGATCGTGACCAGCAAGTCGGGCGGCACGCCGGAGACGCGCAACGGCATGCTCGAAGTGCAGCGCGCCTGCAAGCAGCAGGGCCTGGAGTTCGCCCCGCGCGCGGTCGCGGTGACGACGCCGGGTTCGGCGCTGCACCAGCGGGCCGAGAAGGAAGGTTGGGCCGCGACCTTCCCGATGTGGGATTGGGTCGGCGGCCGCACTTCGATCACGTCGGCGGTCGGGCTGTTGCCCGGCGCGCTGCTCGGCATGGACCTGCGCGCGTTCCTCGCGGGTGCGGCGGCGATGGACGACGCGACGCGCCGCGCCGAGGTGTGGCAGAACCCGGCGGCGATGCTGGCGGCGTTCTGGCACCACCAGGGCAAGGGCAAGGGCGAACGCGCGATGGTGGTGCTGCCGTACAAGGACCGCCTGCTGCTGCTGTCGCGCTACCTGCAGCAGCTGGTGATGGAGTCGCTCGGCAAGGAACACGACCGCAAGGGCAAGGTCGTCAACCAGGGCATCGCCGTCTACGGCAACAAGGGCTCGACCGACCAGCACGCCTACGTGCAGCAGTTGCGCGACGGCCGCCACGACTTCTTCGCGACGTTCGTGCGCGTGCTGCAGGACCGCGGCGCCGGCCACTTCGAGGTCGAAGCGGGCGCCACCTCGGGCGACTACCTCGACGGTCTGTGGCAGGGCACGCGCGCAGCACTGCTCGACAAGGGCCGGGTGTCGGCGACGATCGGCATCGACCGGCTCGACGAGCGCACGCTCGGCGCGATCGTCGGGCTGTTCGAGCGCGCGGTCGCGATCTACGCCGAACTGGTCGACGTCAACGCCTACAACCAGCCCGGCGTCGAAGCCGGCAAGAAGGCGGCGGCCGCCGTGCTCGAGCTGCAGAAGAAGCTGCTGGCGGCGCTGGGCAGCGCGCCGCAGGACGTGCGCGCGCTCGCCAGCAAGGTCGGCGCCGATCCGGCCGACTGTTGGCCGGTGCTGCAGCATTTGGCCGCGAACCGGCCGGAAGTGCACGTCGTGGCGAGCCACGATCCCGCGACCGCGAAGTTCAGCCGGCGGTGAGGCGGGCCATGGCGCAGAAGAAGGGCGGCAAGGTCGCCAGGCGGCGCACGAAAGCCAAGGTGGCGCCGCGCGGCAAGGCGGCGAACAACGCCGGCGGCGACGCGCTCGCGCTGTCGTTCAACCACGCGATGATCTACGTCACCGACGTCGCGAGCTCACTGGCGTTCTACCGCGACGCCCTCGGCTTCCGCGCCGTCGACGAGTATCCGGGCGCCTACGCGCGGCTCGTTGCACCGCAGGGCGACGCGACGATCGCGCTGCACACCTTGGAGCCGGGGCAGACGTTCGCGCCAGCGACCGAGGGCATGCGGCTGTACTTCGAGGTCAAGGCACTCGACAAGCTGTGTGCGCGCATGGTCGGGCGCGGCGTGCAGTTCACGCAGCTGCCGAAAGACATGCCTTGGGGTTGGCGGCACGCCTACCTGAAGGACCCCGACGGCCACGAGCTCAGCCTCTACTGGGCGGGGGCGGCGCGGTTGCGCGCCACGCGGATGTCTGGCGGCGACGACCACTGACCCGAGCGGTGCGTCGCGACCGCAGCCGTTATGCTCGGCGGCGAGGACGATGGCGCACGTACTGTTGGCGTTGGTTCTGCTGCTGCTCGGCCAGGCGGTGCTGCTGGCCCAGGTCGCTTCGCCCGCTGCCGTGCGCGAACTCGCGTCGACCCGTCAGTGGCCCGAGGCCGTGGCGGCGCTGCGGGCAGCGGTCGCGGCGATCGCCGACGACGACCAACGCGACGAGTGGACCGGTGTATGCATGGCGGTGGCCGGCGCGGCGCGGCGGGGCTCCGCGTTCGCGGTGGCGCTC
>JBASWX010000205.1:0-5395 GCA_049276695.1 Planctomycetota bacterium | reverse complement strand
GCTCGGGGCCGCGGCGGCAGCGGCTGGCGGCGTCGTGCTCGGCGACGACCTGCCGCGCGCGCGTTCCGGGTTCCCGGCACTGCCGCCGTCGTTGTTCGGTGAATCGGCCGCATTCCCGGAGCGAGGGCTGCCGTCGCTCGCGCGCGAAACTGCCGCGGTGCCGCCGACGGCGGCGACATCGTCACCAGCGCCCGGCGCAGCGGCAGCGGCGGCGCGCCCGCATCCGTTCCGGAACGTCGGCAGCCGCTACCTGCAGATCCTCGACCTGTACCTGCTGCTCGAGGGTCCCGATGGCCTGCTGGTCGTCGACCAGCACGCGCTGCACGAACGCGTGGTCTACGAGCAGCTGCGCGCCCAGCACGCAGCGCGCGCGGTTGCCGTGCAGCGGCTGCTGGTGCCCGCGGTCGTCGAGCTGGCGCCCGCGGAGCTTGCCTGGTGCGAAGCCGCGGCGGAGGCACTGGCCGCCGAAGGCCTGCTGGTCGAGCCGTTCGGGCCGGGTACGGTCGCGGTGCACGGGTTGCCGGCAGTGCTGGCGAAGACCGACCCGCGTCGGCTGGTCCAGGCGTTGGTTGCCGGCGATCCGCCGACTCCGAATGGCCCGCTGCGCGACCATGTCGCCGAACGTTTCCACTCGCTGGCCTGCCGGTCGGCGGTGATGAGCGGCGACCGGCTCGACGACGCCGAGATCCAGGCGCTGCTGGCGGCGGCCGCGACCCTCGAACACCCGCACAACTGCCCGCACGGCCGGCCGACGGTGCTGACGTTCACCAGCGCCGAGCTGGAGCGCTACTTCCGGCGGCGATGCTGAGCCGCGCCTGACTCATCGCGTGCGGTCGAAGTCCTCGGCGCGCAGCTCTGGCCGCAGTTCGAGCTTCATCAGCACCGCCTCGGTGTTGGGGCGCGGCTTGCCCTGCTCGTCGCGGAACAGGTGCAGGATCCGGCGCGGCACCAAGAGCCCGTCGCGCTCGAAGAAGTCGAGCAGCAGCACGCGTTCGCCTTGCCGGTCGTCGCGCTTGCCATCGCGCAGCGGCCAGGCGTCGAGGGCGCACAGGCGTCCGTTCGCCTGGTCGACGAAGAACCGGACGTGCACCGGCCCATCGTCGCTGCCGCCGCGCACCAGCGGGAACGACGCCAGGTCGCCCGCGATCGTGCGACAGCCGACCTCGCTGCCGCGCGCGACGACCAGCACCTCGCTGCTGACCGGTCCGGGCTGTTGCAGCGCGCGCAGCACGGTGCCCGGCGACAGGAAGCGCACCAGCTGCTTCATCAGGTTGGCGTGGGCTTGGAAGGTGTCGAGGTCCTGCTGGAAGTCGGCGTTGAGGTCGCGCGGCTTGCCCTGCACGAGGTGCCAGGGGCCGTCGCGGTCGCGGCCGCGCGTGACCTGCGTGCCGGCGTCGCCGACCTGGTAACGGAGCAGCGCCACCGGCCGCGAAGCACCCGGTCGCGTCCACTCGAGGTACTGCACGGCGAGGTCGACCTGCCCCTTCTGTTCGGCGGCGGGGTCGGTCAGGTGCACCTCGAACGAGGCCCGCAGGGCCGTGACTGCCGGCACCGGCCCCTTGGGGCGGTGGGCCGTCTCGACGCTCTGGGCGAGCGCCTGCAGGTCGTCGCGCTGGCCTGACGCCGCCTCCGGTTCCTGTGCCTTGCCTTCGCTCCCGGGCTTCGGCACCGCCGGCGCCGGGGTCTGTGCCAGCGTGGCGCCGAACAGGCTGAGCGTGACCAGCACGGGGAACAGGCGATGGCAGGGGCCGGATGAGACCATGCGTTGGCGGCAACGGTAGCGCGTCGGCAGCGGCGCCGAAGCGGGTTTGTCCAGGTCGCGTCGCAGCGCGGCGGCGAGCTGGTGCGAACCGGTCCGCTGCTCAAGCCGGCCGGGGCGGCTTGACGATCCCGTGGCATGCGGTGGTTGAGGTCGTGGCTCGCGGCGCTGCTGCTGGTGGTGGCGCCGTGTGTCGCCCAGGAGCAGTGGGCGCACCTCGTGCTCGACGACGGCGAGGAGGTCGTTGGCATCGTGGTCGCGATGGACCTGCAGGCGGTGCAAGTCCGGATCGGCGAAGTCGTCCGGACGTTCCGGGTGGCCCGGTTGCGGCATTGCCGTTTCGACGTCGCCGCGGCGTCTGCCACGGCGGTCGAACCGGCGGCGGACACGCAGGCGACCGCGGAGTCAGCCGGAGTGGCGCCGACCCGGCCCGGAACCCCGACCCCTGCCGCGAAGGACCGCATCACCTGGAAGGGCCCGCTGCCCGACCCGATCGACACCGAGGCGCCGGCCCCGTACGACCAACGCCACCGGTCGCTGTGGCGCGCCCGCATCGAAGCGCTCGACGAGGCGTACCCATGGTTGGTGCCCACCGCCCCGGTGCAGTGGTGCAGCCTCGGGTTGCTGTTGGCCATCCTTGCCGTCCTTGGCGTGCACCTGTCGGTGCGGGTTGCGGGCGCCGAGGCACCCCCGTTCGGTCGCAGCGCCGCACTCGCAGCCTGGTACCTGGTGACCGGCGCCGTTCAGGTGGCGGCGCTGTCGACGCAGCACCTGAACGTCGTGTTGATGCTGCTGCTGAACCCGGTAGTCGCGCTGTTCTGGCTGCGCACGCTGTTCGCACTGCCGCGCAGTGCGGCAACCGTCGCGTTCGCGGTGCAGGTCGGGCTCGCGGCGCTCGGCTGGGCGGTGCTGGAGCTGGTGAACGCGATCCTGGGCTCGGTGGCGCCGGCGCCCTGACCGGGTGCGCTGGCGATGGCGGTGCGGTCGGCCCTGGGCGGTGGAAGCACCGGCCCGAGGCTACGGTCGCCTCTCTCGCACGCACTCCATCCCTGAGACTTCAGGGACGCGCGCGAGCACCTGCACCGAACCACCGCTCTGACCTCGAACTCGCAACCGTTTCGAGGAACGGACGCGATCCTAGCGGTTTCCGCATCGCGCCGCAACGTGTCTCATCGTGCCCCACGGCGTGGCGACAATGCTGTCAAAGTCGAGCCGTTTGACAGTGCTGTCAGGCATGATGCGGCCCGTTCACCGGCACGGCTGCCGATCCGGAAAGGTCGCCCACATGAACGCGATCCACGTTGCCAGCATCCTCGTCGTTGCGCTCGCCGCGGTTCCCGCAAGCGCCCAGGTGTGGAATCAGCTAGCGCCAGCGACAAGCCCACAGGCGCGCTGGGGTCACGCGATGGCCTACGACGCGGCGCGGCAGCGCGTGGTTCTGTTCGGAGGGTTTGGCGGTGGCGGCACCTGGGAGTGGGACGGCACGAGCTGGACGCAGTTGGCGCCGGCAGCAAGCCCCTCGGGCCGCTGGGGTCACGCGATGGCCTACGACGCGGCGCGCCAGCGCGTGGTCCTGTTTGGTGGAGGCTCGAGCGCGCAGCTCGCCGACACGTGGGAGTGGGATGGCACCAACTGGACACAGTTGGCGCCGGCAGCAAGCCCATCGGCGCGATACTCGCACGCGATGGCCTACGACGGGGCGCGCCAGCGAGTGGTTCTGTTTGGGGGCAGCCCCGCCATCGCCGACACGTGGGAGTGGGACGGCACCAACTGGACGCAGTTGGCGCCGGCAGCAAGCCCATCGGCGCGATACTCGCACGCGATCGCCTACGACGTTGCCCGACAGCGCGTGGTTCTGTTCGGAGGCCGCAATTCCAGCCTGGTCCTTGGCGACACCTGGGAGTGGGATGGCACCAACTGGCTCCCCCGGTTCTCTTTGAACTACCCGAGCCCGCGCTGGGGTCACGCGATGGCCTACGACGGGGCGCGCCAGCGAGTGGTTCTGTTTGGGGGCAGCCCCGCCATCGCCGACACGTGGGAGTGGGACGGCACCAACTGGACGCAGTTGACGCCGTCAGCCAGCCCATCGGCGCGGTTCTTCCACGCGATGGCCTACGACGCGGCACGGCAGCGAGTGGTCCTGTTTGGAGGGACCACCCAAGTGCCATATTCATTCGGCGACACCTGGAATTGGGGCAACCCAATTACGTCCGCGTCCGCGTCTGCGACCGCCTACGGAGCCGGTTGCGGGTCTCCGGCACTCGGTCTAGTGCCTGATGCGAATGGCCGGCCGTTGCTGGGGCAGGTTGCCAGTGCAACCATCGTCAATGCGCCAACGCCTGTGGCCGCAGTGGCGATGGGCGGGAGCAACCAGTTCTTCGGCCCGTTCGCTCTTCCTGTGACCTTGGCAGGAATCGGGATGCCAGGATGCGACCTTCAGCAATCGGCAGACGTGCTTGGACTCGGAACTTCGCCGCTGACTCCGTCCACGCTTTCCTTCTCGCTTGCGATCCCGAACGTGGTGAGCCTGCTCGGAGTGCACGTCTACTTGCAGGCATACGCTTTCGCGCCAGGTGTGAACCCCCTGCAGATCATCGTCAGCAACGGGATCGACTGGTTGCTCGGGAACGTCTGACGAGTTGCCGGATGCCGACGCCGTGCAGCACGGTCGACACGATCGTCAGGCCCTCGCGCGCGAGCGCGCACACGCACGCGAGGCGTGCCGAAAGGCCTCTCGCCGGCTCACGGCTGCAGCACCCCCTCGGGATCAACCGGGATATTCCCGACGCCGGCAGGGTCGTTGGAGACGCCAGGAACGAGGGGGGCGACAGCGTCGCGCCCTGCTGCGCCCTGTTCTCAGGCTGAATCGCGGATCGACGCCCGCCGCCGCCGGGTGACGGGCGCCGCTGTCAGCTACCGCGTGCGGCGTGCTGCAGGGAAGTCAGGGCGCCGACAGTCGGCGACGTGGTGGCTTGGGCGGCGAGGCGGGCGCCCTGGACCTTCCAGGCGGCACGCAGGCGCAGCTCGCACGCCACGTCCACGTGCTTGCGGCGGCGCAACGCGGACGGGCGAACGCCACAGGCGGCAGCGGCCTGCGAGTAGGTCGCGCCGTGCTCGATCAGTTCGACGATGCGCGACAGGTCCTCGTCGTCACACACGGTCTTCAACTTCGGGCGTGTGGTCTTCATGGGTTGTTCCTCGCGTGCGGGCGCACGCATGACGCGCGCGAACCGGGAAGAGAATCATGGGCGTGCTGGTCGCTGGTCCACGAACCGCTCGCGCGAGCGGGCGGGTGCGCGCAGCGCGCGAAGTGTGCGGGAAACTCTGGTTCCCCTCGCGCGCGGGCGCCTGCGTGCGCGTCGTGCGCGAACTGTCCAGGAAGCCAGCCTTCCCACCAGTTTGCGCCAGTTCGGCGCAGCCTGTTCCGCCCTGTTCTCAGGCTCGTTCATGGCTTCCTGCGATCCCGCCGGTCCTCGCGCGCTGCGCCGTCTTCCGCCGTTTTGAACGGTGACTAGGCCTAAGACAAGCGAATGAGGCGGCCTGATCGTGAGCCTCTCCGCTGCTCGACCCCGTCAAAAGATTGGCGGAGTGCTGCCTTCCGCCGCGAGCGGGCGAGTTCTTCGTCGAGTTGCGCAT
>JBASWX010000204.1:0-3488 GCA_049276695.1 Planctomycetota bacterium | reverse complement strand
CGATCCGCGCGGCGCAAGCCGAGGTCGCCGCCGGAGTGGCGGCCCTGACGGCCGGCGGCAGTGACGACCCGCGGTTCGCGGCGCTGGCAACCGCCAGCCACGAACTCGCCCGCAGCGTCGCGGCGTTCACGGCGGTCGATCCCGGCGACGCCGCCCGCGGCACCGTGCCGGTCGCAGCGGTAGCGACGTTGGCGCTGGCGGGGAACCCAGGCCAGTGAGCAGTGCGCGCGCGCAGCGGGACGCGATCGGCATCCTGACGTCGCGGATCGGCCGGCGCTTCGTCGCGCTGTTCGCCGGTTGCGCGCTGCTGCCGCTGGTGGTGTTCGCGTGGCTCGCGGTGTCCCGCGCGACCGAGCAGATCCGGGCCGAACAGCGCGCGGCGATGCACGGTGCCGCCAAGACCTCCGGGATGGGCATCGCTGCGAAGCTGGCGCAGGTGGCCGCCGACCTGGCGCTGGCGCGCCAGCACGCGCGGTCCAGGCGGGACGCCGGCGGCGTGTTCCCGTTCGCCGACCACGTCGCCGAACGCTGCGAGGCCGTCTGGGTCACGGTGCCCGGCCCGACCGGCCCGCAGGTCGAGGCGTTGTGCGGAACGGCGTCGCCGTCGCCCGTCGGCCTCACCGCCGGCGAACGCGCCTGGCTCGCCAGCGGCAAGCCGCTGGTGCGTGCCGTCGGGGTGCCGCCGCGTCTGTGCATGATCGAAGCGGTCGATCCGGCCGACCCCGACGGTGCGTGCGTCACCGCCGCCATGCGTTCGAAGTGGCTGTGGGACGTGTCCGAGTTGCGATGGGGCGGTTGCCAGTTCGCGGCGTTCGACAAGGACTGGCAGCCGTTGTTCGACACCTTCGCGGCGTCGCCCGATCCGGCGCCGCTGTTCGCGGCTGCGACCGTGCAGTCGTCGTCGGGCGACGCCGTGTGGCAGGCGGACGGCGAGAGCCACGTGGCGCGCTACTGGCGCGTGTTCCTGAAGCCGCAGTACGACTTCGACCTGTTCGCGGTGCAGTCGCGGTCGGCGCGCGAAGCGTTCGCGGTCAGCGACGACTTCGTCGGCTGGTTCCAGCTGACCGCCGCCGGCACGCTGCTGGCGGTGCTGCTGGTCAGCCTGGTGCAGATGCGGCGCACCCTCGGGCCGATCGTGTCGCTGCGCGAGGCGACGAAGCAACTCGCGGCCGGCGACCTGACGGCGCGCGTGGCGATCCACGGCCGCGATGAGTTCGGCGAACTGGGCGTCGCCTTCAACGACATGGCGGCGCAGCTGCAGGAGCACATCGCCAACCGCGAGCGCACCGAACGCGAACTGGTCGCGTCGCGCGACGCGGCGCTGGCGGCGGCCCGCGCCAAGGCCGAGTTCGTGACCAACGTCTCGCACGAGTTCCGCACGCCGATGACCGAGATCCTCAGCGCGGTCGAGATCCTGTCGGGGCTCGACGACCAGGACCGGGCGGCCAAGGACGAATTCTCGGGCATCGCGCTGCGCGGCGCCCAGCGGCTGGCGCGCCTGGTCGACGACGTGCTCGAACTCGACTCGGCCAGCGGCTGGGAGATGGCCCCGGTCGACGTCGCGGCGACGGTGCGCGAGGCGATCGCGCGGCTGCCGGAGCCGGTCGTCGAGCGGATCCGGCTGGATGCGGCACCCGAAGTGCCGACGGTGACGGCGAACGACGCACGGCTGATCGACATCTGGTGCCGGCTGCTCGACAACGCGGCGAAGTTCAGCGCCCCCGGCACTCCGATCGTGGTGCGGGTGGGCGTGGCCGGCGAGCGCGTGGCGGTCGCAGTCGTCGACCAGGGCGCCGGCATCGCCCGCGCCGACCAGGCCCGCATCTTCGAGCCGTTCTGCCAGGTCGGCCGCGACCAGCTCACCGACAAGGCCAACGGCACCGGACTCGGGCTGACGCTGGCGAAGCGCGCGGTCGAACGGCACGGCGGCGCGATCGAGGTCGTCAGCGAGCCCGGCCGCGGTGCGACGTTCCGGGTGCTGTTGCCGGTCGCTGCTGCGGTGCCGACACCGGGCTGATCGATGGCGCCCTTGCGGTGCGCCCGCCCACCGGTTGCCGGACAGGGCGGTGCGCGGGATGCTCCGCGGCCGATGTCGATCGACCAGCGTGGCTTCGAGATCCTCGAACGGGTGTTGGATCCGGCCGAATGCGCCCGGCTCGCGGCCGGCATCGCTCCGTGCTGCGGTGCCGGCGCCCGCCACCTGATGACCGACGCCGGCGTGCGGGCATTCGCGTACCACGAAGCGCTGCTGGCGATCGCGCGGGCTGCCGTCGGGCCGACGGCGATGCCGTTCCGCGCGACGTTGTTCGCCAAGTCTGGCGTCCGCAACTGGCTCGTGGTCTGGCACCAGGACACGACGCTGCCGCTGGCGACCCGCCATGAGTCGCCGGAGTGGGGGCCGTGGTCGGTCAAGGCCGGCGTCGTCTACGCGCACGCGCCGGCATGGGCGCTGGCGAACGTCGTTGCGCTGCGCGTCCATCTCGACGACTGCACCGCTGCGAACGGCCCGCTGCGGGTGATCCCCGGCTCGCACCGGCAGGGAGTGCTCGCGGACGCGCTGGTGTTCCGGCTCGCCCGCGAACGTGCGGCCGTCGAGTGCCTCGTCGGCTGCGGCGGCGTGTTGGCGATGCGGCCATTGCTGATCCACGCCTCGTCGAAGGCGCACCGCCCGGAACCGCGGCGGGTGCTGCACCTGGAGTACGCCGCGTCGCTCGACCTCGGCCCTGGCCTGCGTCTCGCCGTTGCCTGAACTCACCCGACGCTGCGCTGCAGCAGATCCCACAGGGCGGCGACGTGCTCGCGTTCGGTCGGCAAGGCGCCGATCGAGACCCGGACCGCCCAGCGGCCGTCGATCTGCGTCGGCGTCAGCCAGGCTTGGCCGGTCGCGTGCACGGTGTCGAGCCAGCGCAGCGTGTGGCGGTCGAGGTCTTCGCCGGCGAGGCCCGGCGGTTCGTGGCGCACGACCACCGTCTGCAACGGCACCGGCGCCAGCAACCGCCACGGTGGGCACGCGGCGACCCGTTCGGCCAGCCAGCGCGCGTTGGCAAGATCGCGGCGCAACCGGGCGCGCAGCGTCGCGACGCCGTGCGTGCGGATCAGGCTCCACAGTTTGAGCGCGCGGAAGCGGCGGCCCAGCGCCACGCCCCAGTCGCGATAGTTGCGCACGCGGTCGTCGACCCCGGTGCGCAGGTAGCTCGGGTTGGTGCTCATCACGCGCACCAGGTGCTCGGCGTCTCGCACGAAGTACACCGAACAGTCGAACGCGGCGCCGAGCCACTTGTGCGGGTTGACGACCAGCGAGTCGGCCTGTTCGACGCCGTGCCACAGGTGCCGGCACTCGGGCAGGATCATCGCCGAGCCGGCCATCGCCGCGTCGACGTGCAGCCAGGCGCCGTGCTGGCGCGCGAGTTCCGCGATCGCACCGAGCGGGTCGATCGCGGTCGTCGCGGTGGTGCCGGTGGTGGCGACGACGGCGCACGGGCGCAGAC
>JBASWX010000203.1:0-16394 GCA_049276695.1 Planctomycetota bacterium | reverse complement strand
CCGCGAGCGAACGCGCGACCGCGGTCCCCACTGCGGCCGACGCCGCCGCACGCAGCGCCGCCGACGCGAAGGCGGCATCGGCCGATGCGAACGCCGAGCCGCACGGCGATCTGCTGGTGCGGGTCCTGTGGTCCGACGGCGAGCGCGCACCCGGCATCCGTGTCTACCTCGCCCGGACCGAGCCGGGCGTGTCGCGGCCGCTCGCCGAACTGGTCAGCGACGCCGCCGGCGAAGCGCGCGCGCACGTTCCGGCCGGCAGGGTCCGGGTCACCAGCGACCGCGGCGGCACCGGCCGCAAGGAACTCGTCGCCACCGTGGTCGCGGGCCAGCAGCAGGAAGTCGTGCTCGAACTGCCCGCCGGCGTCGACGTCGCTGGCTCCGTGCACGACGCCGCCGGTGCGGCCATCGCTGGTGCCCAGGTCTGGCTGTCGAGCCCGCAGTCGCCGTGGTGCGCGGGCAGCGTCGTCACCAGCAGCGGCGCCGACGGCACGTTCCAGCTGCGCGCGGTCCCGACCACCCAGTCGCTCGGTGCGATCGCGCCGGGCTTCGCGCCGTCCAAGCTGGTCGACCTCGACCTGCAGGACACCAAGGTCTCGCCGGTCCGGATCACGCTCGTGCTCGGCGAGCACGGCGGCGCGCTCGCCGGCCGGGTCACCGACGCGAAGGGCAAGCCGGTCGCGGGCGCCGTCGTCGCGGTCGGCGCGTCGGAGCGGCGCATGGCCCACCGCTCCGGCAACACCTTCGCGGAGAACTGGTCGCCGCGCCGGGCGCGCACCGACGACGACGGCCGCTACGCGATCGCGGGTCTGGTGCCGGGCGAAGAGCCAGTGGAAGTGTGGGCCACGGGCTTCGCCTACTGGCACGGCAAGGCGATGGTGACCGCGAAGACGACCACGCAACTCGACCTCACGCTGGAACGCGGCGTGACGGTGTCCGGCACCGTGACCGGCGAGGACGGCAAGCCGCTCGCCGGCGCGATCGTGCGTTGCTTCCCACACGCCATCGAGCGGCCGTTCCTGCAAGGCGGTCAATACGACTACGAGAGCACGTTCGGCTGCCCGTTCGCGGTCGCCGACGAGCAGGGGCGCTACCGGCTGTGGAACGCCAAGGCACCCGAACTGCACCTGTACGCCGGGCCCGGCGGCTACCGCAGCATCGGCGGCACGGTGTGCTGGGCCGACGAGGTGTTGCGCAGCGAGCCCGGTGCTTCCATCGAGTGGAACGCCAGGATCGAGCCTGGTCTGTCGATCCGCGGCATCGTGCGCTACCGCGACGGCACGCCGATCGGCGACGTGTTCGTCTCGCTGATCGAGCCCGGCACCAAGAACCGGCAAGCAGTCACCAACGAGAAGGACGGCCGCTTCCGCTTCGTGCGGCTACAGAAGCAGCCCTACGACCTGTCGGTGCAGGTCTGGGATCCGCCGAAGGGTGCGCCGCCGCTGGAAGCGCGCGAGGTCTGGCCGGAGGGCAACGAGGTCGTGATCGCGGCGACGTTCGACGCGCCGAAGAAGCAGGCCTCCGGTTCGGTGCGCGGCACGGTCGTCGACACCGCCGGGCGCCTGCCGAATCCCGCGGCGCTGCAGGTGATCCTCGCGACCGACCGGCGCTCGTGGCACACGCAGGCCAACCTGCAAGGGGCCGCGTTCCACTTCAAGGATGTCGAACCCGGCCGCGTCCGCGTGATCGCGATGGCCGGCGAGGACCCGATCCTGTACGGGCCGTGGGTCGAGTTGCAACCCGGCGAACAGAAGGACGTCGGTGCCCTGGTCACCGAACCCGGCGGCAAGCTCGTCGTGAAGGTCGTGCGCGGGCCCGGTACCGAGGCGATCGAGCCGACCATCTACGTGACGCCGGCCGACGCCGGCCACGGCCGCAAGCTGGTGCTCGGCAAGGCTGCGACCGAGCTGGTGTTCGACAACATGGTCACCGGCGAGCACCGCATCTCGCTCTACTCGCCAGGCGTCGCGTCGATCCGCGACGCGCGCTGCAGCGTCGCCGTCGGGGCACCAGCCACCGCGACGATCGAGCTGCGCGCCGCGGTCAGTCGCGAGATCGGCGTCGAGTACGAGGCCGCGCAGAGGATCACCCACATCCGGGTCCAGGATGACGAAGGCCGCGCGCTGTTCGACTACGCGCAGCCGCGCGCGATGGAGCGGCCGTACCGGATGAAGCTGCAGTTCCCGCTCGGCCGCTTCACGTTCACGGTCGAGAGTGAAACCGGCAAGGCCGAGACGGTGATCGAGATGACGTCGCTCGCGGAAGGGCAGCCGCCAGTGGTGCTGCAGGCGAAGTAGCTCCGGGCCGTTCGGCCGCTAGCCCCGGAACGCCGGGCGAGGGGCATAATGCGCGGATGCGCTCCCTCGCCCTCGTCGTCGCGTTCGCCGCTCCCGGGTTCGCCCAGCAGTTGCTGATCACGCGGTTCGGCACCCAGCCCAACGCCCAGACCGGCGACCGCGTCGTCGCCGCCGGCGGTGATCTCGACGGCGACTCGATCCCCGACTTCCTGGTGGGCAGTCCCACCTGGGGCATGGGACGGGTGCAGGTGATCTCCGGCTCGACGTGGGTCACGCGCACGCTGATCGGCACCTCGCCGAACGGCTTCGGCAACGCCGTTCTGCTGTGCTCGCCCGACATGAACAACGACGGCGTGCGCGACATCGTCCTCAACCGCGGGGCCGACCTGGTTGCCTACTCCGGAGCGACGCTGGCGCTGCTCTGGCAGACCCCCGCCATCGGCTTCGCGGCGTTCGAGTCCGCGGCCGCGCTCGGCGACATCGACAACGACGGCCGCGGCGACCTCGCCGCCACGTTGTACCTGGGCAGCGGCAACTACGTCCTGTGGACGCTGCGCGGCCTCAACGGCCAGCAGCTCCAGGTCGGCGCGGGGCTGAACGGTTCGACGCGGGCGCTGGTGTCGCTCGGCGACACCAACGGCGACGGCAGGCCCGAGATCGCGCGGGCGCAGGCCAACGCCAACATCGAGATCTACCAGACCCCACCACTGCCCGGCCTCTTCTCGGTGAGCATCGCGACCACCGAACTCGCCGTCGCGAACCTCGTCGGCAGCCCGCTGCTCGAACTGCTGGCGCCGAGCGCCGGGGTGCTGAACGTGCTGTCGGCGACCAACGGCGCAGTGCTGCGCACCTACCCCGCGCCGTACACCGACGACTTCGCCGTCGTCGGTGACCTGAACGCCGATGGCGTGCCCGACCTCGCGCTGCGCGAGCAGACCGGTGCGCCGGGCGAAGCGGTGGTGTTCCGCTCCGGCAGCAACGGCGCCGTGCTCTCGCGCTGGCTCGGCATCCCCGGCTTCACCTGCACCGAGCTGGCGGGCATCGGTGACGTCAACGGCGATGGCTACCCCGACCTGCTGATCGGCGACCGCGGCGCCAGCGCGCAACCGTTGTCCGGCATCACGACCGGCGGCTGGCAGGTGGTGTCGGGCCGCATCGTCGCGACGATGAGTTCCAAGCCGGTGAACTGCTACCAGGGTCCGTTCCCGCCGCTGCTCGGCATCACGCGCCCGGTCCTCGGGCAGCTGGCCCTGATCGAGGGCCGCGAAGCGCCGTTCGGCACGGTCGGCTTCCTCGGCTTCAGCCCGCAGCCCACGTTCCCGACCAGCCTCGGCGTCGTCGGCTGCGATGCGTGGTTCGACCCGACCAACGGCTTGCTGCTGTACCAATCCACCGGCTCGTCCTGGGGCTTCTACTTCCCCGTGCCGCTCGCGCCCCAGCTCGCCGGGTACGCCTTCGCCCTGCAAGCCTTCTACGCGCCGACGTTCTCGCCGATCGGCATCGATCTCACGAACGGGGTCTGGGGGCGCTTCGGTTTCTGATGGGCAGCATCACTACGAGGCTCGGACCTTGGTGAGCGTTACGCGGTAGCCGCGCCACTTGAGATGGTCGGCACATGCGCGAAGGTTCACTTGACTGAAGAACGGAAGCTGCATCGGCCTGTCCGACTTGCTGACGAGCGCGAACGCCACTTCGTAGCGAGCCGCGTCCGGCCGGACACTGGGCACCCAGTCACCGTCGATCCGTTTTCGCGCCTCTTCACGAAACTGCGGGTTGTGCAGGAACAGGTCCGCGGAGACGAACCCCTGCGCGAACAGATGGCTCAAAACTGCCGACTGCCCCCACTTCTTCACGTGGATGAACGTGTTGCTCTTCCGATGCAGCAGATCGCAGATCTCGATCGGGGCCACATGGCGATCTACGCGAACCAGTTTCCCGTCGAGCAACAGGGTGTCCGGCATGATCTTCGCCGCGCGCCGGTTGTACTCTGTTTCATTCTCGGTTCGGATCGCCTCGGGGAGACGGAGTCTTGTCTCGGGGATCGCGCGGATGGCCGCACCCACAGCTGCCGCGTAGTCCGCGGCTACCCTGTACCACTTGCCGCCCGACAGGACGAAGATGCCATCGCGTTCAATCTCCGCGTACAGACAGTCGTATGCGCTCCATGCCTGCCCGAGCGGTTGCTCGCTGGCACCGAACTGGAAGACCTTCGTCGCCCGCAGGGTGCCAACGCTGACTTCGCCGCGACCGTAGAGAAATGCAAGCAGCTCCTTCACGTGCAAGTCTTCGAACACTCGGGCGCCCTTGACCAGCGTGTGGGCGAATCGATGGACGGCCTGCCACTCGATGATCTCGGGGACCGCCATCCACACCTTGTCGCTGTGCCCCTTCAGCAGTTCGATCAGCCGAGCATCCAGGTCATCGAGGATCGAGGAGTCCTTCACCTCCGCGATGTGATCCACCCAAGGGTAGACCTGTCGGTAGGTCGTGCCGGCAAAGTGAGTGAGCAGGCCATTCAGCAATGCCGGCAGGCGCGCCAGGCTGATCCCTATCTGGATCGCCAACGCGTCCATTCCACTGATCCGGCGGCCAAGCTTGGCCTCCTTCTTGGGCGCTCCAGTGACGGCGCGCAGCATGTCGCGCTCGATGTCCAACCCGAAGGCCGAGATGTCGCTCGGCCGACTCACCTGCTCCCGGCCCTGGCGAACGCCGTCCTCGAACGTCTTGCGGTCGATGGATCGAATCTCACCGGGCTCGATGCAGTTGAGACAGATCCGCAAGCCGAACCCCTCTTCGTAGGACCCCGGCAAGAGGAGGTGCCGGCCGTGGCCGAACACGACAGCGAACCAGCGCCCCTTCACCCTGACCGCCAGAAGGCCCGAGGCCGACATGCTGTTGGCATCGATCGGCTTCCTGACCCCCGGCTGCAGGAAGCTCACCCAACGCGGCTGGTGCGGTCTCGAAGGCGGCACGAACAACTTGCCCGCGTGCGCCCCCAAGTCGACGTCGTAGTCCCTGCACTTCGACCGATCGACAAGGGCATCGATGGTCGTTGTGGCCGCCTTTCCAAGGTAGATGGAGAGCGCGTACGTTTTCGTCTTTGCGGCCATGGGCAATCCCGCGTCGGCACGGTAGCCGCGGCGACGCTCTCTTCAAGCCAGGCCGACGACTACCGACGGGAGATCTGCGCTCGCACGCCTATCGAGCGCAGGCCCGCGCTGGCTCCGCTGATATCCGGCGACCCTGACCTACCCCACCACAGCGAGGAACTCAGCGACTGGGCGCACTTCGCCACTGGCCGTTGAGCAGACTAGCTTCTTGAACGCCGTGTTGTCGGGCTGCAGTTCGATCTCGGCGACACCACCGTCGTCCGACAGCTTGGTGACCTTCCACCGCTTGAAGGTGTAACGGCCGCCTCCGTCCGGATCGCCAACCTCGCGCAGCTCCACCAGCAGCCGCTTGCCGTCGAGCAGGGTCGGCGACGCAGCGCCGGCCAGGAACCGGAACAGCACCATGCTGCCGTCCGGCACACCGTCCTCCATCGACCGACCCTCGACCCGCGCGACGAACATCCGCTCATCGATCGGCCGCGTAACCGAGACGCGCATCCACCCGATCGGCTCTGGTACCTGCGATGTGCTGAACCCTCCGGCTGCGGCCCTCAGGTCGTAGACCGGCACCGCCTTCCGACGCTGCTCGTTCACGGCCACGGTCGGCAACACCGGCGCCGGTCCTGGCTGCACCGCGTCGTCGGGGATCAGCGGCAGCGCCTCGTGCCGCTTCAAGACGAAGCCGATCTCGCGCGACGACCGCTGCTCCCACCACTCAATGTCGGTGCGGCCGAGCTCACGGTTCTCAATCAGCAGGACGTAGTGCCACGGCTCCTTGTCGTACTCCGACAGCATCTCGCACCAGTGCTCGCCGCGCCTCGCCTTCTGCTTGTCACGATCGTCCAGCCGGCCCTTCACCTCGATGATGACGTTGTGCCAGACGACGCCGAACTTCACCCGAACGACGAAGTCCGGGAAGTAGCGCGCCGTGCGACTCTGCCACGGGTACTCGATGAAGTAGCCGACCCCCGACCGGTGGTTGTAGATCCAACCCACGACATCGGGCGCGCTCTCAAGCAGCGCCGCCACCCGCAGCTCGTCGCCGTTCTCTACCGCGGCCGCCGCGAAACTCGACTTCCGCGTGGCATCGAGCAAGTGCCGCCGCAACGCCTGGTAGTTCGATAGCTCCGAGGCTTTGCGCTCCGAGATCACCGCTTGCGCCGACGGTCGCTCCGCCGACAACGCCGCGTGCAGCGGTGGCTTCAACACAGTGCGCACGCGCTCGATGACCTCCGACCGCGCCAGGTTGCCGAGCGCGATCTTGGCTTCGTCCCCGGTCTCACTCACCGCCGCGAAGGACAGCGGAATGCCGGCCGGCAGCGCGAACGTCTTCCGCTCCAGGAACTCGCGCACGATCTCCTTGACCGCTGTCTTGTGCTGGTAGCTCGCGCGCATATCGCGCAGCATCGGCAGCGCGTAGGCGACCTCCAGCACGTGGTCGAAGTCGCGGTACGACGGGTTCGCCGGCATGTCGAAGACCTGGCCCTGCTCTTCGTCGTGCTCGAGCGCCCGCTTCAGGAACGTGCGTATCTCGGTCTCCGAGATCTCCTCCAGCCACGCCATCTTCGGCACCAGCGGCGCGACCCTCGCGGCATCGAAGTTCTGCCGCCAGTCGTGCGGGATCTGGATGAGGCCCTCGAAGCGCGCCAACCGCACATCAGCCGCGACGCGTGCCTGCGCGTCTGGCTTCTGCTGGATCGCGACGTAGTCGCGGGAGTGCTCGATCTCGTCGCTGGTCTTCTCCTCGATGATGTCCTGGATGTGCGCGAGCACCGTCTCGAACGACGGGTGCTCAATCACGAACAGGTCCTCCTGGCGCATTTCGGCGCCGCCGTCGTCGTCGAGCACCGGCGCGTGCATCTTGCGCAAGCCGCGACCCAACGTCTGTTCCGTCAGCGTGCGCGAGTCGCACGGCCGCAGAGGCACGATGACCTTGACGTTGCGGACGTCCCAGCCCTCCTTCAGCATCATCACCGAGACGACGACGTTGAACGGGTTCGGCATCATCAGCGGGCGGCCAGACTCGTCGACCCGGTGCTCTGGATCCGGCACCTCGTCGGCATCGATGGCGTTGACCGCCGCGCGCACTTTCTCCCACTCCGCCTCGTTCGACTCCTCCTTCTGGCCGATGTGGATCTCCACCACCGTCGACCGCACCTTGCCGTCCGCCCCCTTCTCGACGAACAGGGGCACCTTGGTCAGCGGGTCGGGGTATCCGGTCGGTTCGAGGTCGCCAAGGTCGTCCGCCACCGGCTTCCCGTAGGTCAGGAAGTTGGCGATCTCCCGCGCCTCGGTGCGGTCGCTGCACAGCAGGAACAGGATCGGCTTGCGCGGGTCACCCTCGTCGGCGAGCTGCGTCCGCACCTTCTTCCAGCGCTCGATGCCGGCCGTCAGCAGGTGCGAGTACTTCTCCCAGGCGTTGATGCCCGCGTCGTTGACGAGCGGCAGCGGCTCGCCCGTCTTCTTGTTCTTGGCGACGACCTTCTCGAGGATCGGCTTCTTGACGATGCCGTCCGTGATCGCCTCGGCCAGGCCGTAGTGCACCGCCGTGTGCCGGAAGAGATCGGCCTGGCGGAACTCGGTCTTGCCACCCTTCTGCTTGGTCCCCTGCTCTTCGAAGAGCGTCGCGGACAGGTCCGCCTGCAGCGCCACCCGACCCGCCTGATGCTCACTGCCGTTCAGGCGCCGGATGCACCGGATCCACGCCATCTCGGTCTCGGCATCGTCGTCGCAGGCGACCTTCGCCTTCTCCTTGGCCTTCTGTTCGAACTTCGCGTGGCCCGTCTCGTCCCAGACGTGGTGTGCTTCGTCGTTGAGGATGAGCAGCCCACGCGATCGGGCGAACCGTTCGATCAGCGGCGACTCGACGGCCTCCAGCCGCTGCGGTTCTCCCGCCTCAAACAACAGGTCGAGCTGCCGGTGCTGGCGATTCGACGCGAGCGCGGCCTCGTCGGTCGTGCGCAGCAGTTGGTGGTAGTTGGTGACGACCAGCGCGCCATCGTCAGGGTCGAGGGTGCGGGGACACGTCGCCGGCGAGTAGACCTTGAGATTCCAGTCGACCTCGAACTCCGGCGGGATCACCGGGTCGGCGAAGAACACCGACGGCTTGCCGCTTCCCGGCGCGAAGTCGTGTAGCAACCGGTCGCGTACGAACAGACCGGGCGCGATCAGCACCGAGTGCCGGCCGAAGCCGAGGCCTGACCCGGGCTCGCGCACGGCGTTGAGGTACGCCCACGCGATCAGCAGGCCCATCATCTTGGTCTTTCCCGAACCGGTGGCGAGCTGGCCACCGAGCTTGGCCCATGGATCGTGCTGCGGCCCGAGCGAGGCGACCCCAGCCAGCGCGTAGATCTGCTCGGTGCGGCGGATGCCGCGCACTTCGTACAGGTACACGAACGACTCGACGAGGCGGCGCTGGTGCGGCCAGTACTTGAAGGCGACCGCCGTCGGCGCCTTGCCGAGCAGGTGCGGCTCCTGCCGGAACCAGTGCAACAGCAGCGCGCGGCTCGTCGCGGTCAGGGTCCGTTCGCCATCGGTCCGCGGTTCGTACCTCGGCGCCTCGATCGGGTAGGCGTCGGCAGCCTTGCCCAGTTCGAAGCCGCGCCACTCGTCGACGAGGCGGCGCACTTCTTGGATCACGCGCCACTGGCCCTTCGCCTCCGACTGCTTCTGCCTCTCCGCGGGCATCACTTCACCTCGATCGTGGCGGTCGCGATGCCGTCGTTGCCGAACACGTCGGTGACCCTGGCGGCGACGCGGTAGCGGCCGGGCTGCTGGTACTTGTACTCGGCGGTGAAGACCAGCGGGTCGACGTCCTTCTTCGAGCGGCGCACGCGGAAAGACTGCCAGTCGGTCTCGAAGATCGGCTTGTCGTCGGTGCCGAGGCGGCTGCAGTGGTCCCAATCGACGGCCCAGAAGTCGACGAAGCTCTGCCACGAGGTGGCCTTGGCCAGCCACTGCTCGAGTTGCTTCTGGCGCGCGGCCCACCTCGCAGCTTCCGCCTGCGCCTTCTTCTTCGCCGCCGCACTCATCGAGTCGGTGATCGGCTTGAGCAACGGTCGCTGGCTGGCGAGGAACGACTCGATGTCGACCTCGCAGCGTTCGAGCGTGACCTTGGCGAGGCGGCCGCTGACTGCCGTGCTGAGGCGGATCGACAGCGGGGCGTAGAACGCCGGCACCGCCATCGACTCGATCGGCGCGTCGGGGTTGTCGCGCTGGATCTCGAGGCGGCGACGCACTTCGTCGATCGCACTGGCTGGGATGACGCGAACGGTGATCGCGACGCCAGTCGCCGCTTTCACGTCGTCCTTGTCGCTCGCGGACAGGGTGTCGAAGTCGGCGGACAGGATCGTCACCGACTTCGTGGTCGTGCGTTGCGCTTCGCGCGCGATCGACCAGACCTGCGCAGAGGAGACCGGCGCGTCGAGCGGGCCGATGTGCACCCACGAGTTGCCCTTGCGCCCGTGGAGCAATGGCAGGTCGTTGACGACTTCGCCGCCGAACACCCTGACCATCTCGTCGCGGTAGCGGGTGCGTTGGGTCTGAAAGTCCTGCCACTGCTCGGCGCGCTGGTACACGCCCATGTTCTCGACGGTGAAGGGTCGGACCCGAAAGGTCTCGCGGCTCTTCTGCGGCTTCACCTTGCGCTCGATGTTCTTGCACGCGTCGCACTCGACGTAGTCAGACTGCTCCTTCTCGGGCGGCTTGGGCTCGCCGTGGAGTTGGATGAGGCGCTTTCGGGTCAGGTGGATCGCGTATTTGCCGTTGTCGATGCCGATCCAGCGGCGCTCGAGGCGTTCGGCAGCTTCCGCGGTCGTGCCCGACCCGACGAAGCAGTCAAGAACGATCCCGCCCGGAGGACAGGATGCCCTCACGAGGCGACTGAGCAGATCAACTGGCTTCTGCGTCGGATACCCCAGTCGCTCGCTCGCTTGCGAGTTCACGGCGGGTATGTCAGTCCATATCGACTGCATCGGCACACCCTCGGACTCATCGATGAACATCTTGAGCCGGGGCATCTCGCCGCGGGTGGGCCAGTAGATCATCCCAGCCGCGTCGAGGCGATCGAGCTCAGCAGGCTGGTACTTCCAGTGCATGCCCTTGCTCGTCGGATCGATCCCGCGCCAAGGACGGCCAGTCTCGCCGTTTCGCGTTCCAGGTGGTGTCAACGAAATCGGCTGGTAGCGTCGCCCGCGCTCATCCACCGTCCCGAAGTGGCTCCGTACATACGCTGCTTCATGGGGCAGGCGGAGTGTCTCGGTCCACGGGACGCCGCCGCCTGAGTAGCTGAGGAGGGAGTCGTGTACGTGGTTGAATCCCTTGCTGTCCGATCGGGCGCCCGTTCGCTTCCAGACCACCTCGTTCAGGAAACACTCATAGCCGAAGACGTCATCCATCAGCACCTTCACGTAGTGCACGGCGTGCCAGTCGAGGTGCACGTAGATGCTGCCCGTTGGCGCCAGAAGATCCTTCAGGACTACCAGCCGCGCACGCAGCATCGACAAGAACGAATCGAGCCCCTGCCGCCACGTGTCCTTGTAGGCGAGGATCTCGACCAGCGACGGCTCCTTCTTCGCCGCGACTTCCTCGTCCGCGTCCAGGTCGATGTCGATCGCGTTGTCGGCGAGGAAGTCGTTGTTCACCATGAACGGCGGATCGATGTAGACGAGGTCGACCTTCCCGCGGTAGCGGTAGTCCTTCGTCGCCGGATCCCGCTCGTCGAGCAGGGTCTGCAGCGCGACCAGATTGTCGTTCGTCCAGATCAACCGGTTCTCGGGCAACTCCTGCGCCCGCGCCGCCTGCTTCCCGGCCGCGAAGCCCGTCAGGATGTCCTTCTCCGCGACCGCCTTCCCCGGCCGCACGATCTCAACGACCTGCGTCGGAACCGACACCGCCGCCTCGCGCCGATCCATCCCCTGCCACGCCAGCCGCGGCTTCCGCGGCTCGACGTCGAGGGTCAGTGACCGATCGCGGGCGGCCAGCACCGCGACCAGTCGCTCTTTCAGACCCATCGTGGCCTCTGGTGCCTGCGTCGTCGGCTTCTTCGCACTCGCCATGGACCGAGTTGTAGCCAGACCCCCCGGACACGCCAGCACCGCGTCGCCGAGTATCCGGCGCCGAGGTTGTGGGGCCTTGCTTCACGCGCCACAGTTCCCCATGCGCGTGAACACGTCCATCTACATCGACGACAGCTGGAGCGGCAACGGCCAAGTGTTCACGCTTGCCGGCTACCTCGCGCCGACTGACGCATGGCGTTCGGCGTTCGAGCCGCAGTGGAGAGCGATGATCCAGCGCGCGCCACGCCCGATCATCGAGTTCAAGGCTGCGGACTGCCGGCACCGCAAGAAGTCCTTCAACGGCTGGTCGCGGTCAGATGCCGACGCAATCACCAGGGAGGCGGTAGCCGTGATCACGGGCGCCGTGCCGACGACGGACATGGTCGGCTATTCCGCATCGGTTGCAGTGCCAGGCCCGGTGCGTCACGACCATAGAAGGAAGTGGGAGGAGGCGGGGTTCATGGTCGCGGCGACCTGGGTGCTTTACCGCGGGCTCGACCTTGCTTTCGAGGTGACCAGCGACGGAGACACCGTCAACCTGTTCGTCGACGAGAAGGCGAGTTTCTCGAAGTTGCTTCGAGACGCCCTGGACATGGTCGTGACGAAGCTGTCGGCCGCGTTGCCCACCCGCAACGTGCAGCCGCACCTCTCCTGCAAGAGCCACGAGCATGCGGGGCTCCAGGCCGCCGATCTCCTCGCGTACGAAACGGCACACGAGGCTCTGCACAGAATGCGGGGCGACGAGCGCCCGGTCAGTCGCGCGCTCAGGGCGCTGACCGAGAAGCGGCACCATCAAGCCAACTGCATCTGGTACAACGATCTCACTCATCGTCTGCAGATCGTCCGGGCGGGAAGGCCATGCCCGATCGCAGGCGAGTTGCTGTACCGCTCCGACTTCGGCTGGCGACTGAAGGACCAGTGGCCCTACACCGCAGCCATCGAGTTCGGCTACACCGGCTGACCCAACGAGCGCGATGCGACCGACGACTCCGGTCCCGCATCCGCGCACCTGCGGGGCCAAGCAGTAGGTCCAGGGAGACTACTTGACCGTTCACAGCACGACACGAGCCACGCGGCCATCGCTGCCGCACGCGAACACGGAGCCGTCGCGACCGCGGCCGAGTGCGTGCCAGCCGGCTTCGCGCAGCACGGTCCACGAACGGCCGCCGTCGCCCGACAGGCTGAGGCCGTGCGAGCCGACCGCGAGCACGCGTTCGCGGTCGATCCACACCGCAGCGGAGCGGAAGCCGCCGGCGCCGCCGTTCGCCGAAGACCAGCTCGGATACCCGCCGACGCGGAACGCCGCCGTGCCATCGCTGCGGGTTGGATCGGCGTAGTCGCCGCCGACCAGGACTGTGCCCTCAGGCCCGACCGCCAGCCCGAATCCACCGCGCGAACTGCCGCCGGCCGCCAGCGGCATCTCGATCGCGGTCCAACGGCCGCTTCGTCCGTACAGCAGCCGCGCGCGCTCGCCGCCGCCGGTCGCGATCAGGAACGTCGGGTCGGCGGAGGTGCCATCGACCGCGACGCACGAACCGCTGGCCGCGAACGCCGCCTCGCCGGCGAGCGGTGCCGGCAGGTGCTCAGCGGGCACCGCGTTCCAGGTCCGGCCGGCGTCGGTACTCGTCCACACGCAGAACGCGCCGTCGATCGGGTCGCCGAACAGGATCCCGACGTCGCCACCGAACGCCATCGCGTCGAAGAACGCCGCCGCGCGCGCGTCGGCCAGCACGATCGTCCACGTCTTGCCGCCATCGCTGGTCCGGTACAGCCGCGCCGGTTGCCCCGCGACCATCGCCAGCGCGGTGTCGGCGTCGAACGCCTCGACGTCGCGGAAGTCGCACGCGGCGGAATCGGGCGGCGCCACGTCCTGCCACGAAGTCCCGCCGTCGCGCGTGCGCCACAGCGTGCCCTTCGCACCACCCACCCACACCGTGTCGCGGTCGACGACCGACAACCCGCGCAGGCTCGCGCGTCCCGGCGTCGTGCAGGCCTCGAAGCGCACCGGGGCGCTGCCATCGGGCAGTGCGAGTGGTGCCGTGCACGCGGTGACGAAAGCGAACGGCAGCGAGGCAGCCAGCGAGAACGCGCGGTGGATCACGGGGCCAGTATTGCGGACGCCGCACCTGCCCACCACGGACCTCCAGAGCACCGGAACCCCGGCCGCCCGGTTGCCAGGGCCGCGTGCGTCGGCCAATCTTCCCCCGTGCCGCGCCCCGATGCCTCGTCGCCGCCGTTCTGCCCGCTGCCGCTCGCGGTCGCTGGTGCGCTCGGCACCGCGTCGTTGTGCGCGCAGACGAGTACCGACGCCGACTGGGCCTTCCGGCCGCTGCTGACGGTGACGGTGCCCGCCGCCGCCGATGCGCGGTGGAACGACAACCCGATCGATCGCCTGGTCTTCACCGCACAGCAGCACGCCGGCATCACCGCGAACGACGTCGCCGACCGCCGCACCCTGCTGCGCCGCGCTGCGTTCGTGCTGACCGGTCTGCCGCCCGAACCCGACGCCGTCGACGCGTTCGTCGCCGACCGTTCGCCGGACGCGTGGGCGAAGGTGGTCGACGCGCTGCTCGCGTCGGTGCACTACGGCGAACACCAGGCGCGCGCGTGGCTCGACCTGGCGCGCTACAGCGACAGCAACGGCCTCGACGAGAACCTCGCGTTCGGCAACGCCTTCCGCTACCGCGACTGGGTGGTGAAGGCGCACAACGACGACCTGCCCTTCGACCGCTTCGCGGCGATGCAGCTCGCCGGCGACCTGCTCGCCAGCGACCCCGCGGTCGGCGTCGACGGCCACGTCGCGACCGGCTTCCTGGCGCTCGGCCCGCGCATGCTGGCGGAGCAGGACAAGGACAAGCTGGTGCTCGACACGATCGACGAGCAGCTCGACCTCGTGGGCCGCACGTTCCTCGGCCTGACGATCGGCTGCGCGCGCTGCCACGACCACAAGTTCGACCCGATCAGCCAGCGCGACTACTACGCGCTTGCCGGCATCTTCCGCAGCACGAAGTCGTTCCACGATCTCGAGCACGTGTCGAAGTGGTTCGACCGCGAACTGGCGAGCGAGGCGGCGATCGCCGCGCGCAAGGCGGCGGAGGCGGCGCGCGAGCTGGCGGACAAGGAACTCGGCGAGGCGACGGCGGCGGCGGTGGCGGCGCAGCGCGCGACGCTGGTCGCCGACGCGGGCCGTTACCTGCTCGCCGGCGGCGAACTGCTACGGCAGGCGGCGTTCGTGCAGGCGGAGGACGCGCAGGCGACCAGCCTGCACAAGGACAGCAAGAGCTGGGGCGACGCCGAGACCACGGTGCTGCACACGACGAAGCCCGGCGAACAGTTCGCCGAATGGACGATCGACGTCGCGGTGCCGGGGCGCCACCACCTGCTGGTGCGATACGCGGCGGCCGAGGCGCGGCCGATGCGCCTGCTGATCGATGGCGCGGTCGCGGCACCGTCGCTGTGCGGCGAGGTCACCGGCGGCTGGCTGCCGGCCCACCAGCGCTGGCACGACGCCGGCAACCACGAACTGACGGCGGGCCCGCACGTGTTGCGGCTGGTCGGCCACGGCGCGCACGTCGTGCACCTCGACGCGCTGTTCCTGTCGCCGGTCGCGGTGGCGGCGGCGCAGGACCTGCTGCCGCCGGTGGTGCGCCAGTTCGCGGTGGTGCTCGCCAGCCGGCCGCAGCAGCCGCTGGTCGCGTTCTGGCGGCGCCTCGCCGATGGCGACGAGGACGACTTCGCGGCGCGGGCACGGGCCGAACAGGGCAAGGGCGAACTCGCAGCGCTGCTGCTCGGCGGCTTGCCGCCGACGACCGCGCGCGAACTCGCGGCGCGCTTCCAGACCTTCCTCGCCACCGCCGCGGCGGCGGCCGACGCTGCGAAGAGGAAGGACAAGGACAAGAAGGACGAGCGCCCGCCCGTCCATCTCGCCGAGCCGCAGCTCGAAGCGGCGCGCGCGCTGCTGTTCGATGCCGGCGGCCTGTTGGCGTTGCCCGACGACACGCTGCGGCCGTTCCTGCCGGCGACTGTGTTGGCGCGGCTCAACGAGCTGACGACCGCGCGCGACCAGAAGGCCGCCGCGGTGCCGAAGCCCGCCCCGAGTGCGATGTGCGTCGGCGACGACGGCGTGCGCGAGCTGCCGCTGCTCTACCGCGGCAACCACCTGACCCCAGCACCAGCGGCGACGCCACGGGCGATGCCGGCGGTGCTGGCCGCGTTCGTGCCGCCGCCGGTGCTGGCGAACGACCGGAGCGGGCGCGCCGAGTTCGCGGCGTGGCTGTTCCGGCCCGAGCAGGCGCTCAGTGCCCGGGTGCACGCCAACCGGATCTGGCAGCGCGCGTTCGGCCAGGGCCTCGTGCGGTCGCCGTCGAACTTCGGCCGCCGCGGCGATCGACCGGCACTGCCGGAACTGCTCGACTGGCTCGCCGCCGACCTGCGCGCGCACGGCTGGTCGCAGAAGCAGCTGTGGCGCACGATCCTGTTGTCGCGCACCTGGCAACTGGCGAGCGGGGCGTCGCCGGCGCTGGCCGAACGCGATCCGGAGAACCGCTGGCACGCTCGCCAGAACCGCAACCGGCTGCCGGCCGAGTCGATCCGCGACGCGATGCTGGCGATCGCCGGCAACCTCGACCGCACCCTCGGCGGTTCGCTGCTGACCACCGGCGACCGCGGCTACGTCACCAACGACCAGTCGGCGAACGCCGCGCACTACGACGCGCCGCGCCGGTCGCTGTATCTGCCGATCATCCGCAATGCGATGTTCGACCTGTTCGCTGCGTTCGACTACGCCGACCCGAGCGTGCACCTCGAACAGCGGCCGCAGACCGCGGTGGCGACGCAGGCGCTGTGGCTGCTGAACGCGCCGTTCGTCAGCGGACAGGCCAAGGTGCTGGGCAAGCGGGCGCTCGCCGCGGCGCCGGACGACGAGGCGCGCCTCG
>JBASWX010000202.1:0-2998 GCA_049276695.1 Planctomycetota bacterium | reverse complement strand
AGGCAGCGGTACAGCGTGCAGCCGAGCGCCCAGAGGTCGGCGCGTGCATCGGCGGCCTGCCCCGCCAACTGCTCGGGCGCCGAGTAGTCCGGCAGCGCGTCGGCCTTGCGCAGCGCCAGTTCGTCGGCGTGCGCCAGCGACGAGCCGTGGCCCGGCCGGTCCGCTTCCTTCGCGAACGTGAACGAACCGAGCTGCACCTTGCCGTTGGCGAGCAGCCGGATCGAGCTCGGGCCGACCGCGCGGTGCACGACGCCGGCCGCGTGCACGCACGCCAACGCCTCGGCGACGCACAGCCCGATGCCGATCACCTCGTCCGGCTCGAGCGGGCCGCGCTGCAGCCGTTCGGCCAGCGCCTCGCCGGCCGGCAGGTCGAACACCAGCAGCGGGCCGACCGGCGTCTCGTCGACCCAGTGGATCGGCGAGATGCACGGGTGCTCGATCTTCGCCAGCGCGCGCGCCTCGCGCAGCAGCCGGGTGCGCGCCGGCGCCGACCAGCCGGCGAACGACTCGCCGGGCAGCTTCAGCATCACTTCCTTCTCGAGCACCCGATCGACGGCGCGGAAGCGGCGTTCGACCGCAGTGTCGGCCAGCGTCTCCAGCACCGTGAACCGTTCGGGCGGCAAGTACGGCTTCGGCGTTCCCATCGCGCCGCCAGCATAGCAGGCGCCGCCGCGTCGGTGGCTGGCCGCGGGACCGCCGCGCCGGGAACGGCATGCCATTGTGCGGATGTGGGCGGCCCTCTAGCCTGCTGTGGCGGTCGGGAGGCCATGAAGCCAGCGGAGATCCTCGTCCCATGAAACTGCGTCCCAGCGTCCTCTTCCCCTTGGCAGCGCTCGTGTTCGGCGCATGCGGCAGCAAGAGCCGCGCGCTGGCGCCGGCGCAACCGGCACCCGACACCCGCATCTCGCCGATCACACAGTTCCGCATCGACGACTGGAACCTGGCCGCCACCGATGGCGCCGAGCAACCGCGGACCGACAACGGCCGGCTGCGGCTCGAATCGATCAACCCGACCGGCCCGAACCCGACCGCGAGCATCGCCAGCCGCATCGCCGGCCAGTACTCGGACTTCGGCGCCAGGATCCATCTGGCGCGGGCGAACTCGCCCACGGACCCCGCCGACTACGCCGCGTTCCTGACCCTCGACATCCTCGGCACCACCGAGGCCTCGGGCGACGGCACCCAGTCGGCCAACAGCACGCAGGCCAACAAAGTCGGCACGCTCGCGCGCATCGGCCTGCGCGCCACCGGCTCGGTGCTCGACCTGGTCAGCCAGGTGCTGGACGCCAGCGGCAACCCGATCGAACAGAAGATCACCCAGATCGGCGTCATCGACGGCGACGGCGGCACCAGCCTGCCGGCCGCGCGCGACGTGCGGCTCGAACTCGACCAACAGCAGCAGGTGCTGCGCTTCTACAGCAGCGGCCAGCTCGAGCTGATCTACGTGCCGACGACGCTGGCCTTCCCCGAGAACAGCAAGCTCGGCGTGATCGGCACCGGCCGCAAGTTCCTGGCCTTCGTCGAGGACTTCCTCGCGATCGACGTCGGCTCGGCGGTGCCGACGTTCAGCTACGAACAGTGCCTACTCGCGCCGGCGAGCACCAGCCCGGGCCGCGTGCAGTTCCTGTTCACGCTGCGCGACCAGGCCGACCAGATCCTGAACCTGCCCAACGACCAGATCGCCGGCAGCAACCTGTTCTTCGCCGAGGCCGGCGAAGCGATCGACCGCGCCGAGGCCAACCCGCTGTTCAAGAAGGCGAACCTGGTGCAGGACGTCGTGATCGTGCTCGACTACTCGGAGTCGCTGCGCAGCCAGGGCGGCATCGCCCAGATGGTGGCCGGCGCGAAGGACCTCGCCACCGGCATCTGGAACCTGAACAGCGGCAACCGCATCCAGTTCTGGGAGTTCCACGACAGCTCGACGCCGGCGGCGGTGGTGCCGGGCTTGCCGGCGGGCGCGCAGGGCAACTGGCTCGACGTGACGAAGAGGGCCGCCGCGTTCGCCGCGATCGACGCGTTCGCGCCGTACAATGGCTTCTCGCGCGTCTTCGACGCGGTGGTGGCGGCGGCGACCGCGTTCAACCAGCTCCCGATCGGACGCCAGTCCCTGCGGTCGGTCTGCTTCCTGACCGACGGCTTCGACACCGGCAGTGTGAACAATGCCGACTCGCTGATCGCCACTGCCAACGGCGGCAACTTCGCGCTGTACCCGATCGCGGTCGGCTCAGCACCGCCGCAATTGCGTGCCCTGCGCCGCATCGCGGCGCTGACCCGCGGCAACGTGTACCCGGTGCCCGAAGTCGCCGAGCTGACCACTGCGTTCGGCGAGCTCAGCGGCGACCTCGGCAGCCTGTACTCGGCGAGCTACGTGTCGAGCCGCGATGACGGGCCCAACGGCAGCACCAAGGTGAACCTGAACCTCGACCTGTTGATCCCGGGCGCCACCGACCGCCAACGGCTGCCCGTGCCGGTGACCGCCAACATCGACATCCTGGCCGGCGACACGCGCGTCGGCCAGCTCGACGTCGTGCAGGCGACGTTCAGCGGCACCACCGCGACGCTGATGGCGAAGGCCACCTTCGTGCCGCGGCTCGTCGACGAGTTCCCGATCGGCAACTTCACCGTCACCGGCACCGGCATCTCTCCGGGCACCGTCACCGTCACCACGCGCAAGGTCGCAACGGGCCTGCTGAAGGACTGGACGGAGTTCACGCGGACGAACGGCGTCGACCGGGCTACCGCACCCGCCGGCCAGCCCCTGCAGTTCGGCGACTTCGGCGACTTCTTCGAGATCACGCTGACCGGCATCCCGGCGACGACGAACACCGTCACGCTCGTCAGCAGGATCGTGAACGCGGACCTGGCACCAGTGCGATTCCAGACCGTGCAGCCGCAAGTCGTCGGACAGCCCGATTGGACGTTCTCCGTCCTGCTGAACCGCCCGCCGGCGACGCCGTGACGCAGGCCGGTCCGACGCGCCGCGCGCTGTCGCTCGTCG
>JBASWX010000201.1:0-2309 GCA_049276695.1 Planctomycetota bacterium | reverse complement strand
CGAGCTGGCCGGCGCGACCGCCGACGGCGCGCTGCGCACGGCCCTGTTGCGCGGCGCCTGCGACGTGCTGCCGAAGGGCAACGGGCGCGTCGGCTGGTACGAACTGCCGGCGGTGCCGCCTGCATTGGTTGCGCTGCTCGCGGGTTCCGACCCCGTCGTCGCCGCACTCGCCCAGGAACTGGTCGGCGCCATCGCGATCACCGGTACGACGGCCCCAGCGACCGTCGCCGACCTGACGCCCGAGGAACGAACGCTCGCCACCGCCGGTGAGACGACGTTCCGCCGCGCCTGCGCCGCATGCCATCAACTCGACGGCAACGGCATGCAGGGCCTGGCGCCACCGCTGCGCGACTCCGAGTGGGTGACCGGGCCCGCGGAGCGCCTGGTGCGCATCGCGCTGCACGGCGTCAAGGGGCCGATCGACGTCAACGGCGCGACCTGGTCGCTCGAGATGCCGGGCCAACGTCACCTGGGCGACCAGGACCTCGCCGGCGTGCTGACCTGGCTGCGGCGAGCGTTCGGTCATCGCCAGGGGGCGGTGAGCATCGGGGCGGTCGCCGCCGAGCGACGGGCGCAGGCGCAGCGCAGCGAACCGTGGACGGCAACGGAACTGCTCGGCGGCAAGTGACGGCGGCGTTACCCTGGCCGGGCCCATGAGCTCGCCCTTCGATCCCGTTCCCCAAGACCTGTTCACCTTCGGGCTGTGGACCGTCGGCAATCCTGGCCGCGATCCGTTCGGCGAGCCGGTGCGGCCGGTGCTCGATCCGAACCACCTGGTGCGCAAGCTCGCGGCGATCGGGGCGCACGGCGTCAACCTGCACGACAACGACCTGGTGCCGTTCGGTGCGTCGGCGAGCGAGCGCGACCGCATCGTGCGCGAGTTCCAGCGCACGCTGCGCGACACGGGCATGCGGGTGCCGATGGCGACCACCAACCTGTTCGCGCACCCGATCTTCAAGGACGGCGCCTTCACCGCGAACGACCCGAAGGTGCGCGCGTTCGCGCTGCAGAAGACGATGCGTTCGATCGACCTCGGCGCCGAACTCGGAGCGAAGATCTACGTGTTCTGGGGCGGCCGCGAAGGCAGCGAGGCCGACGCCTGCCGCGATCCGCGGGTCGCGTGGCAGCGCATGCGCGACGCGCTCGACTTCCTGTGCGGCTACGCGATCGATCAGGGTTACGGGATGAAGTTCGCGCTCGAGGCCAAGCCCAACGAACCGCGCGGCGACCTCTACCTGCCGACGACCGGGCACATGCTGCACTTCATCAGCACACTCGCGCACCAGGAGATGGTCGGCGTCAACCCCGAGGTCGCGCACGAGGTGATGGCGGGCTTGTCGTTCCCGCACAACGTCGCGCAGGCGATGGCGGTCGGCAAGCTGTTCCACATCGACCTCAACGGCCAGAAGATCGGCCGCTACGACCAGGACCTGCGGTTCGGCAGCGAGGACCAGAAGGGTGCCTTGCTGCTGGTGCGGCTGCTCGAGGGCACGCTCGGCGGCGAACGCTACACCGGCCCGCGCCACTTCGACGCGCACGCCTACCGCAGCGAGGACGAAGCCGGGGTGTGGGAGTTCGCGAAGGGCTGCATGCGCACCTACAAGATCCTCGCGCACAAGGCCAAGGCGTTCGACGCCGACCCGGAGGTCAGGGCGCTGTTGGCCGAGCAGCGCGATGCGCAGCTCGACCCGCTGCTGAGCGGCGGCTACAGCAAGCAGCGCGCAGCGGCGCTGAAGAACGTCGCGATCGACGCCGAAGCCGTGGCGAAGCGCGGGCTCGGCTACGAACGGCTCGACCAGTTGCTGGTCGAACACCTGCTCGGCGTGCGCGGATGAGCGCGGGCTCGCTGTTCCTCGGCTTCGACGTCGGCACGCAGAGCACGAAGGCACTGGTGATCGATGCCGCGACCAACGCGGTGGTCGCGCGCGGCTCCGCCCCGCACGAGATGATCCCCGGCCTGCTGCCTGGCCACGTCGAACAGGACCCGGCGATGTGGCTTGGCGCGGTGCGGAAGAGCGGCAACGAAGCGCTCGCCCAGGTCGACCGCGCGCACATCGCCGGCATCGCGGTGTCGGGCCAGCAGCACGGTTGCGTCGTGCTCGACGAGCAACAGCGGGTCGTGCGCCCGGCCAAGCTGTGGTGCGACACCGCGACCGCCGCCGAGGCGCGCGAACTCGCCGCCCGGCTCGGCCGCGCGGTGCCGACCGGCTTCACCGCCAGCAAGCTGCTGTGGCTCGCGCGGCACGAGCCGGCGAACTGGGCGCGCGTGCGTTCGGTGTTGCTGCCGCACGACTACGTCAATCTGTACC
>JBASWX010000200.1:0-14812 GCA_049276695.1 Planctomycetota bacterium | reverse complement strand
CGGCAGCGGTTGCACCGGCTCGGCGGGCCCGCTGACGCTGGCGGCGACGTCGCTACCGTGGCTCGGCGGCACGTTCCGGGCGCGCACGACCGGAATGCCGGCGAACTCGCTCGGGCTCGCGGTGACGAGCGATGTGCCGACCACCCTGCCGCTGTCGCTGGTGTCGCCGGTCGCCGGGCCCGGCTGCGACGGCCTGCTGTCGGTGGTGCTCAGCGACGTGCTGCTGCCGAACGGCGGCGTCGCCGACAGCGGCTTTGCGCTGCCCGACCTGCCGGCCTTCGTCGGCCTGCCGCTCTACCACTACGTCGCGGCGCTCGAGTTCGGGCCGGGCGGCGCGCTCGTCGCGCTGACGAGCACCAACCGGCTGGCGCTGGTGCTGGGCGTCTTCTGACTCGTTGCGGGCGAGAGCGAACCCCTCTCACCCGCGACGGAACGGCGCCCGCGGCACGGCCACGATTGCGAACCCGGCGGCGCCCTCGACGACGCGGATCGTCGTGTCCATCGGCGCGCCTTCGACCACCTGCGTCAGGCCAGTCTTCGGCCAGAACACCTCGAGCCGCTCGATGCGTTCGGCCTTGCCGAGCCCGAGCACCTGGCGCAGCGGGTTGCCGCCGAAGCTGGCGCCCTCGTCGACGTGCCGGTAGACGCGCCGCAGGGCACCGCCGTCGCGCACGGTGACGCACAGCCGCGCGCCGATGCCGCAGCGCACGCTGTCCTTGCCGACGACCTGCACCGTCAGCCAGTGGTTGCCGTGGCCGGGGTTCTCGAACAGCACGTTGCGGAACGCGTCGCCGGGCCAGGCGCCACCGACGACCTCGAACAGGTCCTGATCGCCATCGCCATCGAGGTCGGCGAACGCGACCGCGTGGCCCTTCTGCAGGTGCCCGGTGCCGGTCGCCATCGTGACGTCGCGCAGCGTGCGACCCGCGTCGTTGTGCAGCAGCACGTTCGGCATCAGGCTCGAATACGACGGGTCGCCAGTGCCGAGGTAGCAGTCGAGCCAGCCGTCGAGGTCGTAGTCGCCGAAGTTGCAGCCCATCGGCATCCACGGCCCGGTGATGCCGAGTTCCTTGGCGACATCGCGGAACGTGCCCTTGCCGTCGCCGCGGTAGCAGCGCGCGCACTCGAACTGCAGCGGGCCGCCGAGCAGGTGCGAGGCCGCGTGGGCGACGCCGGTGTCGTAGTTGGCGACGAACAGGTCGAGTGCGCCGTCGTTGTCGAAGTCCCAGAACCAGCACGGGAAGCTGTTCTGCGGCGCCACCACGCCGGCGGCTACGGCGACGTCGGTGAAGGTGCCGTCGCCGCGGTTGTGGTAGAGGCGGTTGTCGCCGCCGATGTTGCTGACGTACAGGTCAGGCCAGCGGTCGCCGTCGCAGTCGCCCCAGGCGACGCCCTTCGCGTAGCGGTCGTTCGTCACGCCGGCGGCGCCGGCGACGTCGATGAACAGGCCCTGGCCGTTGTTGCAGTAGAGCTGCGAACTGCACTGCAGGCGTTCGCTGCTCTCGCTGCCGAGGTACAGGTCGAGGTCGCCGTCGAGGTCGTAGTCGGCGAACGCGGCCGTCTGCGTCGGCAGCCGCCGCTCGCCGAGCCCGGCCGCGAACGTCACGTCGGTGAACACGCCCTTGCCGTCGTTCTGCAGCAGCGAGCACGGCAGCTTGCCGTGCTCGAACCACCAGCCGCCGCGCAGCACCAGCACGTCGAGATCGCCGTCGTTGTCGAAGTCGGCGTGGCGCAGGTTCAGGCCGCCGGTGATGCCGATCAGGCCCGCGCCTTCGGTGCGGTCGGCGAAGGTGCCGTCGCCCTGGTTGGCGAAGAAGCGGATCTGCCCGCGCGGTGCCCAGTCCGACGCGACGACGTCGAGGTCGAAGTCGCCGTCGAAGTCGTCGATCGCGACGCCGCCGGCGTTGCCGTTGGTGTCGAGACCGACCGGCTTGGCGACGCTACGCCAGCGCCCGCCGCCGCCGTCCGCGAACGCGCTCGCCGGCAGCCGGTGCTCGGCCGGCACGCCATCGGGCCAGCTGCCGAGCGTCATGTGCGCGATGTTGAGCAGCCACAGTGCTCCGTAGTGCCAGGAGTCGGTCGGCTCGGTGTTGCGCAGCACCTCGATGAAGCACTCGACCGCGTGCTCGCTGCCTTCCCGGCGTTCGTGCCGGCCACTGCCGCGGATCGGCAGGATGCAGGTCTCGGTGGTCGGGTTCTGGCAGCAATTCTCGGTCTCGCCCAGCCGCAGGTAGGCGACGCCGAGGTGGAACGACACGCCGACCTTCGCCGCGTAGTCGCCGGCGATCGCGCCGGAGCGCAGTCCGTCGTGGGTCGCCGTCAGCAGGTCGATCGCGGCGCGCTCGTGGCCCTGTTCGAGTTCGGCGATCGCGGTCTCGAAACGCAGGCGCCACGGCGCCTGGTCACCGGCGCGGGCGAGGTCGGCGCGCAGAGCGGTGAGCCGGCGCTGGCCGAAGAACGGGTTGTCGATATCGGCCTGGTTTGCCCGTTCGGCGAGCAGCGCGACCATGCGCTGATGCGACGCGGGCTGGCCTGGTGGTTGCCCGCCACCGCACGCCGCCGCGAGGACGCCGGCCAGCAACACGGTGCGGCCGGTGCTCACCGCGGCACCACCACCACGAAGCCGGTCGTGCGTTCGACCGTGCGTTCGGTCGTGGCGCCATCGGGCCAGCGAACCACGAGCTTGCCGCCGGACAACACGTCGGCGAACCACGCGCACGGTTCGGACTGCGCCAGGTAGCCGGAGCCGGCGTGCAGTTCGCGCACCGCGACCCGGCCGTCGGGCTGGCGCAGCTCGACCCGCGCACCGAGGCCGGCCGGATTGCCGGGTGGGCCCTGCAGGTACACCGCGAGGCCGCGGTCACGCTTGTTGGCGAAGGCGCGCACCGGTCCGTTGTTCGTCGTCGCGGCGAAGTCGGGCACGCCGTCGCGGTCGAGGTCGAGCAAGGCCAGCGCCTTGGCGTCTTCGGGCATCACGATGCCGGACTCGGCGGCGCCGACACACTCGAACCGCAGGCCGTCCAGGCCGCGCACCCAGGCGCCGAGCCCGCCGTCGAAGCGGCCGGTCTCCGGTTCGGGCGAGAAGGAGTTCTGCGCCAGCACCAGGTCCTCGTGGCCGTCGCCGTCGCAGTCGGCGATGCCGATGCCGAACACGGGTGCTGTCTGGGTCAGGCGCGGCAGCGGCGTCACGACGAAGCGATCGCCGCGGTTCTCGACCACGACGTGCTGCAGCTCGTTGCACGACAGCTCGAGGCAGCTCGCCAGCTCGTCGCCGCCGTAGATCTCGGTCAGGTTGGCCTTCGCGAACGCGTCGTAGGTCGGGAAGCGCTGGCGCACGAACGGCATCGCCTGGCTGCTGCACGACAGGCCGCGCACCGGCAGCAGCACGTCGCCCGGCTGCTTCGCCTCGACGACGTCGAACGAGCCGTTGCCGTCGAAGTCCTTGGCGTAGAGGCGCAGCGGGTGCGCAGCACTCGCCTTGTACTTGGTGTTGAGCCCGAGGTTGCCGGCGACCAGGTCCATGTCACCGTCGCCATCGAGGTCGCCGGCGGCGACGCTGTTCCATTGCCCGCGCACGTCGTGCAGGCCGAGGGACGCCGTGCGATCGGTGAGCTTCTTGCCGCCGTCGTTGCCGAACACGCGCAGCGGCTGCCACTGCGCGGCGATCGCGAGGTCGACGAAGCCGTCGTTGTCGAGGTCGGTCCAGACCGCGCCGGTCACCATGCCGAGTTCCTGCTGCGGCAGGCTCGCCGACGCGTCGACGTAGCGACCGCCGTCGTTGCGCAGCAGCACGCTGGTCGGCGCGTGCGGGAAGCGGCCCGGCACCACGCGACCGCCGAGGAACAGGTCGACGTCGCCGTCGCGGTCCCAGTCGGCGGCGCAGACGCAGCTCTTGCTGGTGCGCAGATCCGGCAGCACGCCGTCGCCGGCCACGGTGAACCGGCCCTTGCCGTCGTTCACGTACATGCGGTCGCGCAGCAGCTCGGTGCGTTCGCCGGCCTCGACCCCGCCGCTGGCGACGAACAGGTCGAGGTCGCCGTCGCGGTCGAAGTCGACGAAGCAGGCACCCATGTCTTCGCACCCGGCGTGCGCCGACCACGGCCCGTCGACCCTCACGAACGCGCCACCGCTGCCGCTGCGCAGCAGCGTGCCCGACTGGCCGGCCGCCCCGCCAACCCACACGTCGGTGCGCCCGTCGCCGTCGACGTCGCCGCAGGCGATGCCCGGGCCCAGCCGCGACAGGCGATGCGGCAGCAGCGGCTGCACCGCGTAGTCGTCGAAGTCCCGTTCCTGGTGCGGGGCGCGCAGCTGGTCGCGGCTGGTGAACTGCGCCGGCGGACGCGCGGCCGTGGGGCGCGTGCGTTCCGGCGGCGCACCGGGCGGCGGCACTTCGACCTGTTCCTCGATCGTGTAGTGCGCGTCGGCGGCGAGCCCTTCGATGCGCTGCTCCTTGCCGGTCGGCCAGCGCACCACCAGCTGCTCGATCTCGCGGGCGTCGCCGAGCCCGAAGTGTTCGACCGCCTCGCCCGCCGACATGTAGCCGCGCGTCAGCGACACCAGCCGCGTCTGCGTCGTGCCACCCGCGGTCACGGTGATCGTGGCCCCGACGCCGCGCCGGTTGCTCTTCGTGCCGCGCAGTTCGACCAGCACCCGGTGCTGGTCGGCGCCGCGATTCTCGAACAGGCTCGCCGGCGCATTGAGGTTGTTGGTGATCACGTCGAGGTCGCCGTCGCGGTCGAGGTCGCAGACGACGGCGCCGTGTGCGACGCTGGCCTCGTCGAGACCCCACGCGGCACCGGCATCCTCGAACTTCAGCTCGCCGGCGTTGCGCCGCGCGACGTTCTTCTCCTGGACGCTCGGGATCGACCGGAACACCTCGAGGGCCGCCTGCTGGTCGCCCTTCCTCCACAACTCGTCGAAGCGTTCGCCGGTGTCCGGGTTGTCGGTGAACACCGGGATGCCGTTGGTGGCGAAGAAGTCCTGCCGCCCGTCGTCGTCGAGGTCGGCGAACCGCACCGCCCAGGTCCAGTCGGTGCTGGCCAGCCCGCTGAAGTGCGCGGTCTCGAGGAACCTGCCGGTGCCGGTGTTCACGTACAGCGCGTTGCGCATGTACTGCTGCGGGTCGCTGTGCACCAGGAACCAGCGGTGCTGGTCCATGCTGCCCATCAGCATCTTGCCCCAGTAGTGCGACGTGCTCGACATGTCGGCGACGCACAGCTCGAAGTCGCCGTCGTTGTCGAGGTCGCCGAAGTCGGCGCCCATGCCGAAGAACGCGGTGTGCGGCAGCCGTTCCTTCGTCACGTCCGCGAAGCGGCCGCCGCCGAGGTTGTGGTACAGGATGTCGGGCGACTGGAAGTCGTTGGCGACGTACAGGTCGAGCCGTCCGTCGCGGTCGAAGTCCCACCACACGACCGCAAGCCCGTTGCCGTGGTCGCGGATGCCGGCCTCGTCGCTGACGTCGACCCAGCGCCCGTAGCCGTCGTTGCGGAACAGCCGGTCGCGCTGGCCGGCCTGGAAGCGCCCCGGTGCGCCCGGCAGCGTGAACAGTTCGTCCTCGTAGCCCTTCGGCAGCACGTGGTTGCCTTGCGCGTCCTTCTGCTCCACCGGCAGCTTCGGCCACAGCTGTTCCCGGGTCTTCTGGATCGCCTTCGGCAGCGTCATGCCGGCGACGATCGCCTCGGGCAGCGCGTGCTTCAGCACCCGGTTCGTCAGCACGTAGAGATCGAGGTCGCCGTCGTTGTCATGGTCGGCGAACGCGCAGCCCATGCTCGCGGCGACGAGGCCGAGTCCGAACGGCCCCGCCTTCTCGACGAACGTGCCGTCGCCCTGGTTCACGTACAGCAGGTTCGGCGACTCGAGGTTGCACACGTACAGGTCGAGGTCGCCGTCGTTGTCGACGTCGGCGAACGACGCCGCGTTGCCCCACGCCTCGCCGCCGTCGACGCCACCGGCCTTGGCCGTGACGTCCTCGAAGCGCAGCGGTGCCACCTGCCGGAACAGCTTGTTCGGCCCGTCCTGCGACACCAGGTACACGTCGGGCAGGCCGTCGCCGTTGTAGTCGCCAACGGTGAGCCCCGCACCGGAGTAGACGTAGGCGACGACGTTCTCCTTCTGCAGCACGTTGGTGAACTGCAGTCCGGTCCTCGCGGGTTCCAGCTTCGTGAAGCGCGCGCCGGCGTGCACGACACGCGCCGGCAGCGCCTTCGCGGTCAGCGCCGGCGGCGGACCGGCCGGTTCCTTCGCGCAGGCGGCGGCGACGACGAGCGCGACGAACGGCAGGCGGGGCATGGGTCAGATCATGTGCCGGGAGTGCTCGGCGGGACAACGGGCAACCGCCGCCCGCCTCGTCACGGCGCTGGCGCCGGCGGCAACCGCGCGGCACGCTGCCGCCGGAGTACCACGCATGAACACGTCGTCGAAGATCGTTGCGCTCACCCTGGGTCTGATGCTGTTGCCTTTCACCGGCTGCAAGTCGGCCGAGGAGAAGGAACGCGCCCGCGCCGAACGCGCCGCCGCCAAGGAGGCCAAGGAGAAGGAGCAGCAGGCCGCGATCGCCGCCGCGCAGGCCGAGATCAAGGGCAAGCTGCCGGCCGACTCGCCGCTGGTGAAGCTCGAGTTCGGCATGAGCGAGGCCGAGGTCGCAGCACTGCTCGGCGTGCCGACGTCGCAGAAGACGCGGGCGACCGGCAAGGCGTTCAACCCGCTCAACGTGTCGGGCAAGGACTCCATGCGCACGACGTACTTCTACCAGGGCGTCGGGCGGGTGATGTTCTCGAGCGGCCGTTGGGGCCAGCGCAACGGCGTCGTCGACCTGGTGCACGACGCGGCCGAGCCGGGCGCCGAGCCGCCGAAGGACGGCGCCAAGGAGGACTGACCAGACCGGCGCGGTGCGGCCCCGGCCGCCTTCACTTCCACGGCGCGGTTTCGAGTTCGCGTTCCATGCGCGCGAAGATCCGGCGGAACGTCGACGCCTGGCCCTGTCCCTCCGCCGCCTCGCGCAGATACCCGGTGAACAGCGCGCGCACCGCCGGGTCCTGGTGTTCGAACAGCCAGCGGAACAGCGCCCAAGACTGCGCGTACTTCGCGCCCTGCCCCGACGACGCGCCGAAGTCGGTGTACTTGAAGTTCAGCAGCCGGTGCACGCCGTAACGATCCTCGGCCGGCAGCGTCGCCAGCAGTTGCGAGTGGCTGCCGATCACGCTGCGCTCGCGCAGCACCGGCTTGCCGGGGGCGCGCGGGTTCACCCGGCCGTTCATGTACTCGGCCCAGCCCTCGTCGAGCCACGCCGGCAGCGCCCCGCGGCTCTTCGCCGCGCGCTCGAAGAAGAAGTGCAGCAGCGCGTGGGTCGCCTCGTGTTCGAGCCCGTACGCACGGCCGCCCTCGGCGAACGTGTACAGCGTGCGTTCGTCGACGGCGAAGTACGCGCCGACGGTGTTGGACAGGTTGGGCATCTGCTCCCGCGTGCGATGGACGCGCACGTCGATCGCCTCGACCAGTTCGAACAGTTCGAGCGCTTCGCCGAACAGTTCGTGGAACATCCAGTAGAAGGCCTCGAGCTCCAGCAGCGTGTCCAAGCCGATGCGCAGGCCCGCGGCGCAGCGCAGCGCGAAGTGCTCGGAGCGCAGCTGCCAGGCGTTCGCGAAGTCCTTGCCGAGCGCGTCGGCCTCGGCGAACGGGACCTGGCGGTCGCCGATCGCCACCAGGAACTTGCCGCCCCGCTGGCGATTGCCGAGCTGCTCGTGGATCGTGCGGTCGTCCCGGCGCTGCAGCGCCGCGTACCACAGGAACAGGCGCGTCTCGTGCGGCAGGCCGCCGGCGCCCGCGTCCTTCGCCAGCGTCAGCAGCGCGTGCACATCGTCGGTGTTGGTGTCGCGCCAGCGCGCCAGCAGTTCGCGGTGCTTGCTGGCGACGCTGACGATCTGCTTCACCTCGGCGCGCTGGATCGGGCGATCGACCGAGCCGACGCGCAGCACGACCTGCTTCGCGGTGACGCGCACGACGCGGCCCTTCAGTTCCTTGCCGCTGACGAGGATCACCGTGTCGCGGGCTTCGGTGGTCTGGGCGCGCACGCCGCCGGCGGCGGCGACGAACGCCGCGAGCCCCGCGGCGGCGAGGCAGATCGACGGCAATGGGCGCACGGCGGACATGGCGCCGAGGTTATCGGCGGCGGGCGCCGAAGGGTGATCCTCCCGATGCCCGGTACCTGCTGCTGGCGCGAGCACGACGGCACCCGTACCGTCCGGGCCGAATGCCGCCCGCCTTGGAGCCATCGGAAAAGACCCTGCCCCCGCCGTGGGACCGCATCTTCTCGCTCGCCACGCGCGCGTTCGTGTGGGGCACGCTGATCGCGGTGCTGTGGCTGCTGCGCCCGTTCCTGCTGCTGATCTTCCTGACGTTCGTGTTCGCCTACATCCAGGCGCACGGCGTCGACGGCCTGCAACACCGGATCAAGAACCGGCCGCTGCGCGTGGTGACCGTCGGCCTCGTCGTGCTGGGCACGCTGTTCGCGACGGTGTTCACGCTGCTGCCGCAGGTCAAGGAACAGGCCGGCACGTTCCTGGCCAACAAGGACAAGTACATCGAGGACGCCGACAACGAGCTGAACAAGTTCCTGAAGACCTATCCATCGGTCTACGCGAGCCTGGTCAAGCACCAGCGCGAGGGGCCGGACCCGACCGCCGCCTTCGGGCCGCAGCAGCCGGCGCCGGCGGACGGCCCACCGCCGCGCGAGCAGCAGCAGGGCAAGCCGCCCCCGAACGACCAGCAGCAGCCGGCCGCCGACAAGCCCGAGGAACGCCTGCACCTGGTGCGCAACGCGCTCGCCAAGCTCGGGCAGTCGTTGGCCGAGAACCCGCTCGACATCGTGCAGTCCGGCCTCGGCTACGCGTCGTCGTTCCTGCTGTCGCTGCTGTTCTCGTTCCTGATCGTGCTCGACCTGCTGAAGCTGAAGCGCGGCGTGCAGGGCCTGTCGCAGACCAAGATCGGCTTCATCTACGACGAGGTCGCCGACAACATCGCCGGCTTCGGCCGTGTGCTCGGCCGCGCGCTCGAAGCGCAGCTGTTCATCGCGATCTGCAATACGATCCTGACCGCGATCGGCATCTGGTTGCTCGGGATCGAGAACGTGCTGGTGCTGTCGACGATCGTGTTCTTCTGCAGCTTCATCCCGGTCGTGGGCACGTTCCTCAGTTCGACGCCGATCTGCCTGTTGGCGCTGCAGTCCGACGGCGTCGGCGCGATGGTGCTGGCGATCCTGCTGATCTGCGTGATCCACGCACTCGAGACCTACGTGCTCAACCCGCAGATCTACGGGCACCACATGCACATGAACCCGGTGCTGGTGCTGATCGTGCTGACGATCGGTGGCAAGCTGTTCGGCGTGTGGGGCCTCGTGCTCGGCATCCCGATCGTCAACTACTTCTTCCGGCACGCGATCCGGCGGCCGGAGGAACGACCTGCCGAGGCCTGAGGTCGGGCGCGCGATGACCAGCTGCTACGCCTTCCTGGTCGACACCTTCGCCACCGAGATCCTGAAGGTGCTGTCGGTGTGGGCGATGGCCGCCGATGGCGACCTGGACGTGCGCCCACGCGCCGACGACCGCCGCGGCCGCACGCTGCGCGAGCACATGATCCACCAGTGCCAGAGCGAGCACGGCTGGTTCGCCGGCATGTTCGCGATCACGGCGCCGGGGCCGGTGCTGCCGGCGGAGCCGACGCGCCTCGGCTTCCTGCGGCACTACGCGGCGGCGGCCGGGTTCCGGCGCGGCGAACTCGCCGGCAAGGACGACGCGTTCTGGACCTGCGAGGTGCCGTTCTTCGAAACGCGGCGACCGCGCACCTGGATCATGGTGCGGCGCATCGCGCACACCGCGCACCATCGTGGCCAGCAGACCGGACTGCTGCGTCAGCTCGGGCGCGTGCTGCACAGCACCTACGGGCCGAGCGCGGACACCGGCGGACTGCCCGCCGACAAGCCGCCGGTGGTGTACGCCTACCCGGACGTCGCTGCGCTGCTCGGCGGCGAAACGGGTGGCGGCGCGAAGGCGCCGTTGCCGGCGCCGGCGCGGCGCCCGGTCACCGAACGGCCGTCGGCGTGATCGCACCTGGTCGTCGTTCGCTCGACTCTTGCCGCTCCCGCTCGCAGCGCTAGCATGGCCGTTCCCCCGAAGCCGCAGGGCTTCTCGTCTGATCCCAGGTCGGAGCGTAGCGCAGCCTGGTAGCGCACCTGCATGGGGTGCAGGGGGTCGCAAGTTCAAATCTTGTCGCTCCGACCAATTCTCATCCTGTTCGCCCGGGGGCCTCAGCCGTCTCGGCCCCAAGTCCACGAATCTGGAGTCCAGCAGCCTGTGGACACGCGCCTGGACAGCACCGGTTCGAGGAATGCTCGGGCTACGTGGTGCAACTGCCCGAGCGTCGGCCAGGCGAGTCCATCCGACTTCACCATCGTCAGGTAGGCGGCTTCCCAGGTTGCCGGCGGCGACGGCAGATCCGCTGGTAGGTCGTGCGTGCCGCGGAATCGGAACGTCTTCTCAAGCGCCGACCGGAGGGTCGACGCCTGGATCGGACCTACCGTGGCCAACAGCGCGATGTCGGGCAGGTCCTTGATGCGCGAGTTCGGCCGCGAACGGGGCAACGTATAGGCGGCAGCTTTTCGGCGAGGTGCGAAACGACAGGGTAGAGCCGCACTCGTGCCGGTGCGACGCCGGCAAACGCGAGCGTGTCGTCGGCGACGATCTCGTCCGGAACACCGACGATCGGGTCGCCGAACCCGATGTCGACGCCAAACGGGGCGACCGTAGACCTTGCCGGCGAGTCGGCACTCGGTGGTGAACCGATGGCCGGTGTACTTCATGCCTTCACCGCGAAGCTCGGGGTGACGCCGGTCGCGCTGCACCTCGAATCGCAGGAAGTCCTGCAGGTCGAGTCGACCGGCTTCCCGCAGCCGCTCCAGTAGCTCGGTCGGCGTTCCTGTCATGCGCAGGTCGACGTCCTTGGTCGTCCGGGCACGTGCGAGTCGCAGCTCGAGGACCAGGCCGCCCTTGACGATCACGGCTTCGCCGACGCTTTGCGACATGCGTGCGAGGAACCGCTGGAACACGACGAGCTGGCGGCGGCGTGCGAGGTCGATTCCCGATGCCGATGCGTCGCGCAGGCGTTGCTCGAGCGCCTGCTTGAACGCTGCTGGTGTGGAGTAGCGCGGGGGGTCAAGCGGGTCCGGTGAGCGACTTGCGAAGGCGTCGCCCGAGGTCGGTTGCGTTCGTTCCGGAGATCAGCCCTCGCTGTCGGGCCTGGCGGATGGCTTGCTCGACCAGTTCCGGCGACACGTGCACGTCGATGCACTCGGCGAGCACCTGCGGTGGCGTGGTGACCGGGACGACGTCGAACCAGGTGCGGCTCTGGTGGGGGAGGTCCGCGTAGTGCAGGAGAACTCCATCGGGCACGCGGAGCCGTCGCGCCCGCCAGGCCTCGGGCACGGTCAGGTGCAGCATTGCGGGCAGTGCGTCGCCGAGGTCGTGCAGGGCGAGGGACGTCTCGTGGGAGAAGACGCCGTGGCGGTCGGACCAGAGCCAGATCGCGACCAGCTCTTCGTGTTCTCCCGCAGGGAAGTGTGCAAGGCGGTAGATTCCACGACGTAGACGCGCGATGCGCTTGCTCGCGAGGTGCTTCTGCAGGTTCTGGGGCGAGTAGCCGCAGGCTTCGGCCTGGCCCAAGGTGAAGAGACCGGCTTGCGCCGCCGCCGTTCGGTACAGCTCATCCCAGTCGGGGGACTGGCGCCGGGTGCGTCTCTTGACCATGCGCACGAACATAAACCATGAGTTGATCTTTGTGCAAGCCGTCCCGCGCCGCAGCCGCGATCTGGTCCCGGACTTGCCGGCCTCGCCGGACCGGTGCAGGCCAGTGCCCTGGCCGGTGGCCTGATCCGCTGAACGCGCGCTGCTTCGTCAGCCGTGCGCGTCGCGCTCGATGCTGGCGCGCGCGGCGGCGAGTGCCGCCGGCTCGACCAGCGCGCCGATCCGCTCGTGGCGCTTGCGCGTCTGGCTCCAACGCACGACGACGGCGGTCAGCTTGCTCTTGGCGCGCGCACGCCGCGTCAGCAGCGCGTCACCGGACGGGATCATCTCGAGCTGGCCCAGCCCGGCGCACGACAGGCACGCCGGTCCCGGCGGTTCCATGACCAGCAGCGCCCCGGTGCCGCCGCAACGATGGCACTTCCAGTCCGGATGCCGCGCCTCGATCGCGACCAGTTCCGGCGGCTTCTGCGCCTTCGCCGCGATGCGCGCACGCTGCGTCGCCGGCAGTTCGGACGACACCCAGTGCGTGCGCCACACTTCCTCGATCGCCGGGTCGCCGGACGCCGAGAACTGCAGCGGTTCGCGGGCCGCGGTGCGCGCGACGTACTCACCGGCCGCCGCCTCCAGCCCCTGCTGCTCGGCCCACGCGGCGAACAGCCGCATCGCGGCAGCGACCTTCTTCGGGTTGGTCTGGATGGCGCTGTCGAGGAACGGCCGCCGCCGCGTTTGCCATTCGAGTACGTGGCTCGGTGCGAGCCAGCCGAGGCGGACCATCACGTCGACGAGCGCGACATGGCCCTGGTGCTGCAGCGCCGCAGCTGCGGCGGTGGCGACGCGTTCGCGCAGGTCCTGGCGGTCCGGCGGGTGCACGCCATCCAGCATCCGCGTTCGGATCGGCGCGGCAAGGCCGGTTCCATCCCTGTTGTTCCCGACCGGGAACGGCACTCGCCTCGATGTGACATGCCGTTGCCGCGGCAGTGCCCTGGCGGCAGCCGGCCCGGAGGTTGCTTGGCGGCGACCCAACCCCTCTCCTGACCCCCGTGCGCCGCCACCCCGCCGCCCTTCTCGCCCCGCTTTCCCTGCTCGCGTTCGGCGCCGCCATCGCGGTGACCTCCTGCCGGGCGCCGATCGCCACCACGCGCACCGACGCGCCGCTCGTCGCCGCGCACGCCAGCGCCAGCCTCGGCACGAACGCGTGGCGCGACCAGGTGATGACCAGTGCGTGGTGCGGCAGCTGCCACCCGGACATCTACGCCGAGCACGCGATGAACACGCACGGCCGCGCGTTCACCGATCCGGAAGTGCGGCTCGCGACCGGCGACTTCGAGCACGGCGACTGCATCCGTTGCCACACGCCGCGGCCGGTGTTCGAGACCGGCATCGGGCTCAATCCGCAGCGCCGCTACCACGGTCTCGAGGAAGGCAACACCTGCATGACGTGCCACTGGAAGGAGGGCGTCGACTACGCGCACTTCCGTGGCGGGGCCGAGTGCAGGAACGCGTTCGATCCGCGCGTGGGCACGGTCGAAGCGTGTGCGAGCTGCCACCGCAACCACGGCACGCCCTACCAGTGGGAACTGGCGCCGAACGGCAAGGGCGCGGACCGCACCTGCATGACCTGCCACATGAAGCAGGTCGAACGGCCGGTCGCGGTCGGCGGCCCGGTGCGCAAGGTGCGCGTGCACGTGTTCCCCGGCGCGCGCGACGAGGCGCAGGTGCGGCGGGCGTACGAGTACGAGGCGAAGGTCGACGGCAACGAGGTCGTCGTCACGATCGGGAACACCGGCGCGGGGCACAACTTCCCGACCGAGCTGAAGCAGCGCAGCCTGGAGTCGCTGGTGGTCGTGCGCGACGGCTCGGGCAAGGAGGTCGCGCGCTCGCGGCTGGTGTTCCGCGATCCGTACAAGCGGCCGTACGGGCTGCACCTGCCGGTCAACACCCAGATCCCGTCGGGCGAGCACCGCGAACACCGCGTGCCGATCGGCGTCGCGGCGGGCACCGTCGAGTGCGAACTGCACTTCAAGCACTACTTCCCGATCGAGGACCACCACCCCGAGCTGTCGCGGCAATTGGAGATGCGCCGGCTGGTGTTCGACGGTGTGACGCCGAGCGACAAGCCGGTCGAGACCGATCCCGAGGTGAAGGGCAAGACGCCGGAGGGCATCGACCCGATGCTCGCGAGCGTCGCCGACTTCGTCGACTTCACCCGCCCGCCGATCGGCAAGACGCAGATCGACGTGCCGCAGGGCGATTCGCCGGCGGACATCAAGGCACTGGTCGAACTGTTCATGTTCCCGGTGCCACAGGGCAACCGCGAGGCGCAGAAGCGGCTGCTCGCGATCGGCGCGCCGGCGGTGCCGGCGCTGATCGCGGCGCTCGGCAGCTGGGACGGCAAGACCTTCAACCAGGCGATGGCGGTGCTCGAGAAGATGGGGGCGAAGGCGGTGCCGGCGATCCGTGGGGCGTTGCGCAGTGAACAGCTCTACGTGCGCATGCACGCGCGGCGGCTGCTCGGCCGGATGCCGGACGCGGGGCAGCGGCGCGCGCTGGTGGCGGAAGCGCTGCCCGGCCTCGCGATGCCGAACGCGCTCGATCGTTCGACCACCTGCGAACTGCTCGGCCGCGCCGGCGATCCCGCGGCGGCAGCACCACTGCAGCGGCAGCTCGGCGATGGCGACCCCGACGTGGTGATCGCGGCGGCGCAGGCGCTGGTCGCGCTCGACGCCCGCGCGGCGGTGCCGGCGATCGAACAGGCGCTGGCGCAGGCCAGCTACGACGAGACCCGGATCGACCTCGCCTACGCGCTGGCGCAGCTCGGCTCGGTCGCCGGCATGCCGGTGCTGCTGCGGCACCTCGACCACCGCGACGACCTGATCCGCACCAACTGCTTCGAGAAGCTGTTCGCGGTGACCGGCCGGCACTTCGGCTTCGACGCGCGCGGGCTGCACGAGGAACGGCTGGCCGCGATCGCGCGGCTGCAGGCGTGGTGGGCGAAGGACGGCGGCCCGGCGGCGCTGCGG
>JBASWX010000199.1:0-11497 GCA_049276695.1 Planctomycetota bacterium | reverse complement strand
CGGTCAACACGTGGCGGTCGTCGGCGCCGAACTCGACCGACACGATCGCGGCGCGGTGCGGCCGGAACTCCGGTGCTGGCGCCTGCAGCGCCGCGACCTGCAGCCCGAGCCCGTCCTGGAACACGACACGGTCGCCGGCGTGGTTCCACAGCAGCGCGTCGGGGTAGCGATGGTGCCAACGCGATGCCCCGATCTGGCTCCAGGTCGCGGTCTCGTAGAACCGGATCGTGCCGTCCTTGACCACCGCGGCGAGCCGCGTGCCGTCGGGGCTCCAGGCGGCGACGTGGAACGGGCGGCCGTTGGCGGCGGCGAAGTGCGCGGTGCGACTGCCATCGGCGAGCCGCCACACGATCATGCCTTCGAAGCCGCAGGTCAGCAGGTGCTCGCCGTCGGCGGTGAAGTCGACCCAGTACACGTGCGCGAGGTCCTCGCCCGCCGTGCGCACGGTGGTCACGCACTGCCAGGTCGTGGTGTCGAACACGCGCACCACGCCGTCGCCGCCGCCGACCGCGAACCGATTGCCATCGGTCGACCATTGGCAGCACATCGTCTCCTGGCCGCCGAGTTCGAGCCGGTGCAGCTCGCGGCCATCGCGCGCCGCGTAGACGTGCACGTGCGCCGCGCCTTGCTGGCGTTCGATCTGCCAGCGCACCGCCAACCGTTCGCCGTCGGGCGAGAAGCACGCCTGTTGGGTCCACCAGCCCGGGTGATCGATGCGCCACGGCGCGGCCGTGGCGTCCACGGCGCCGCCGAGCAGCGCACCGTCGAAGCCGAGCAGCACGAAGTGGCGGCCGACCGGCGACCACTGCGGCAGCCGGGGCAGGTGGTTGTCGGGGTTGGGCACGCGCCGCACGTCGCTGTTGCTGCGCGCGATCGCCGCCGGCAGCTCGACTTCGCTCCACGTCGCGCTGTCGAAGCAGCGCACGCGATCGTCGAGACCCGAACTGAGCAGCAGTCCGTGCGGCCCGAGCCGCAGCGCCATGCGTTCCCCGTCGTGCAGGCGGCGGCGCTGGGTGCAGGCTCCGGTCGCCAGGTCGATCGCCAGCAGTTCGCCGGCGAGCGTCGGCACGAACAACGTGCGGTCGTCGGCGGCGAAGAACGGCGTGCTGGCGGGTTGGGCGCCGAGCCGGCTCGCGTCGAACGACAGTCGTTTGCTGTCGCGGGTCAGCAGGTCGATCAGCGGGCCGTCGAGCTTGCTGGCCGGAACGTAAGGTGCCGCCGCCAGCACGCGGCCCAGCGCCTGCGCGTCCTGGTCGCGCGACGACACCGCTTCGAGCACCTGCTGCCAGGCCAGCAGGCCGCGGCGCTGGCTGAACAACTGCAGCAGCAGCACGGTGGCGACCACCAGCGCCACCAGCATCAGGCTGGTCGTCGCGGCGACGACCGGGTGGCGGCGCGTCCAGCGGCTCAGCCGCAACAGGCCGCCGATCGGCCGCGCCGCGATCGGCTCGTTCTGCCGCAGCCGCCGCAGGTCCTCGGCGAACTCGAGCGCGGTCGCGTAGCGCCGCGCCGGGTCGTTCTCGAGCGCGGTCGCCAGCACCAGCAGCAAGTCGCGCGGGATCGCGCGGTTGAGCTGACGCGCATCGCGGCGGTTGCCGGCGACGACCTCGGCGATCAGCGCCGCGGCGGTCGGCGCCGCGTACGGCCGCTGCAGCGTCAGGCACTCGTGCAGCACGACGCCGAGCGCGTAGACGTCGCCGCGCCGGTCAGCCGCCGCCTCGAACAGCAACCGTTCGGGCGGCAGGTAGGCGAGCGAGCCGAACAGTTCGCCGGAACGGGTCCGCGTCGGGCCGTCGTGGTCCTCGAACCGCGCGATCCCGAAGTCGAGCACGACCGGCTGGTCGTCGGCGGTCAGCATCACGTTCTGCGGCTTGACGTCGCGGTGCACGACGCCCGACTCGTGCGCCACGTGCAGCGCGCGCGCGATGCGTTCGATCAGCTCCAGCACCGCGAGCAACCGGACCGGCCGGTCGGGCAGCGTCGCCAGCAGCCGGTTGCTGGCGGGCTCGGGCGCTGTCTGTGCGCGCTGCAACCGCGTCGCCAGCGACTCGCCGGCGACGAACCGCATCGCCAGGAACGGCGTCGGCCCGGCCAGGTCGGCTTCGTAGATCGGACAGATGCCGGGATGGTCGAGGCGCGCCAGCGCTTCGGCCTCGTGCTGCAGCCGCTCGCGGCGCGCCGACGACAGCCAGCCGCCGCGTTCGTCGAGCACCTTCAGCGCGATGCGGCGATCGAGCGCCTGGTCGTGCGCGAGCCACACCACGCCCTGGCCGCCGTGGCCGAGTTCGTGCAGCAGTCGATAGCGGCCGATCGTGCGTTCACCCGCCACGGCCGGCGCGCCGTCACCGGCCCCGCACCCGCGCGTCAACTCGTCGAACTCGCGCGCGATGCGGTCCTGGAACGCGGGGAAGCGCGCCAGATAGTCGGCTCGCTCGCGCACCCGGCCAGCCGCGCGATCCTCGTCGAACATCGCCAGGAAGTCGCCGGCGGCGGCTTCGGCTTCGGCGTGCAGGTCGCGCGGCATGGTGGTGGTCTACCGGGCGGCCCGACCGCGCGGAAGCGGCCGGGCCAGCGCCATCGGCAACCGCTGCCTACAACCGCATGTCGACCGCGATGCCGCGCGTCGCCGACAGGTACATCGGGTTGGTGTTGCGCGCGTCCAGCACCAGCGTCTGGAAGAACAGCGGCGTGCCCGCGAACTGCGGCAGCAGCGGCAGCGTGACCGGCAGGTCGGCAGTGCCATCGGGGCCGGTGAGCAGCGCCGACACCGAGTCGTTCGACACCAGCAGCTGGCAGCCGGTGCCGCCGACCAGCCCGAGGTCGAGCGGCAGCGGCAGGCCGCCCGGCAGCGCTTCGTCCGACAGCCCGATCACCGGCAGGCACAGCACGAAGGCGGCACCGTCGATGCTGTCGCCGCGGATCTGGTAGTCGAACGTGCCGCCGAGCCGCGGCACCGCCGACAGCAGCGTGTTGGGCACCACGACGCCGCCGGGGTTGCCGAAGTAGAGCCAGTCACACGACGAGATCTCGATGCGCACGGAATACATCACGCCGCTGACCGCGCCGTTGCGGTCACGCTGGTAGACGTAGAGCGTGTTGGCGCCGTTCACCAACCACGGCGCGACGTTGGGCACCGTGATCGTCTTCACGTTGGTGCCGGGCCAGGTCGTGATGTCGCCGGCGGTGCCCGGGATCGCGTTGGTGTTCAGGTAGAGGCCCATCGGGTTGCCGCCGCCGCCCGCCGGATCGCCGAGCCCGTCGTCGGCGTGGTAGTGGATCACCAGCTTCGCCTTGGTGATGCTGCAGGTCGCGGTGTTGATCGTGAACGGGTGCGCGAACAGCGCCGTGCGCGGCGCCCCCGGGTTGCCGGAGAACGGCGTGAACGTCGACGACACCCACTTCGCCTGCGGGTCCTGGACCAGGCTGCCCGCCCACGCCGCGTTGGCGACGACGCGCGCGGCCGGACCGTTGAACGCCGACACGAAGTGGAAGGGCGTGAACACCGGACCGCTCAAGGGGGCAGCGGGCGGACCGTCGAAGTAGCGGATCGTGCTGTCCGGGAAGCCGACCGCGCCGTTGCCGCTGCGCAGCGTCACGATCTCGACCGGGGGCGGGCACGGCTTCACGGTCAGCGTCGCCGAGTACAGCACGCCGGTCTCGAGGTGGCCGATGTCGCGGGCGTAGACGTAGAGGGTGTTGCCGCCGTTCAGGTTCAACACGTTGGTCGGCACGCTGGCAGTGAAGCTCAGGTTGCAGCCACCGCCGCCGAGGCCGTCGGCGAACGACAGCGGCACCGCGTACTGGTTGACGAACAGGCCGACGCTCGGGGCGCCGCCGGGGTCACCGAGCCAGCTGCTGACGCTGAATGCGAATGCCAGGTTGGCCGACAGTGCAGTGCAGCTGTTGACCGTGAACGCGTGCGCGTAGAGCGCCGAACGTGGGCCGCGATTGACGTCGGTCGAGATCCACTTCGCCTGCGGATCGTTGCCCAGCGACGCGCACCAGAACGGCGACGGCGCCACAACCACTGCCGGCGGACCCGACGACGCCAGCGCCAGGTTCGCCGGCGTGGTGGCGATCGGCTGCTGGGTGAAGCCGGCCAGCATGCGCACGGCGCTGTCCGGGCCGCCGATCGGGCCGTTGCCGCTGCGCAGCGTGATCACCTCGTCGGCGCGGCAGCCGACGTAGCAGATGGTCGCCGAGTACATCACGCCGGTGATGCCCGCGCCGTTGTCGCGCACATAGACCTGCAGCCGATTCTGACCGCCGACCAGCAGCGGCGCGATCGTCGTGCTGGTCCACGTGACCTGCGGACCGAGGCCGCCGAAGCCCGCGACCGGCTGGCCGTTCAGGAACACCCCGATCGGGTTGGGGCCGTTGAACGGGTCACCGATGTAGTCGTCGACGCAGAAGGAGAACTTGAGGCTCGCCGACTGCACGCCGCATGCCGGAATCTGGAACGGCTGGCAGAACAGGGTCGAGCGCGCGGTGCCGGCACTGTCGATGCCGATCCACTTGGCGAGCGGGTCGGCATTCAGGCTCTGGCACCACACCGGGTACGGCGGCACTTCCGCCGCGGGCGCACCGCCGCATGCGGCCGTGAAATCGGCGGCGGTGAACGCCACCGGGCTCAGCGGGATCGACGGTGCGCTGGCCGCGATGCAGGTGATGCCGCTCTGACCATTGCTGCGCAGGGTCAGGCACTGGTAGGGGCTGTCGTTGGGGAGGACCTGGGCCGCGGCTGCGGCCGACCAGGCGAAGACGGACACAAGGGTGAGCAGGCGCGGGTTCATGGTGACCTCGGTTGGGGTGGACACCACGCCGGTGACCGCGCCGACCGGCGGCGGACAGGAATCCGAAGAATCCTCCGGAGTCGGTCAGAACCGCACTTCGTGCTGGACCTTCAGCACCGTCTCGCGGGCGTCGCTGGTCAACGTGCCGCCCGGAGCGAGCGCGTTGTAGTTGACGACGAAGAACACCTGCGAGGCCGGGGTCAGGTCCCAGCGCAGCCGCGTGTTGGTGCCGAGCGAATCGCTCTCGGTGTCGTACTGCAGGAAGCTGTCGAGGGTCAGGTCCGGCGAGAACGTGCAGCCGAGCGTCACCCCGAACACGTCCTCGGCGAAGTCGCCCTGCGGCAGCCGGCCGCGCACCAGGTCGGCGTTCGCGCGCACCGTCAGCCACGAACTGACGACGGACCGCGTCTCGATCTCCCAGCGGTCGAGCCGCCCGTCGTAGAAGTCGCCGGAGCGCCACTGCACTTCGGCCGCCACCGCCCGCTTCTCGGCGGTCGACACCACGGCGCGGTAGCCGAGCCATTCGTAGGTTCCGGGTGGGATCACCACGCCGTCGCCGATCTCGAAGTCCGCGTCGAGCCGTTCGCCCTGCGGGAACAGGTTGAACTCGACGCCATCACCGCTCTCGAACTCGGCGTTGACCACCGCCGCGAACACCGACCAGCTCACCCACCTGCCGTCCAGGTCGGTGATCCAGTCGGCGCCCGACTCGAACGCCTGCTTGCGCAGCCAGCCGTTGTCCGGACGGAACACGCGGTCGACGCCGAAGTGCCACAGCTCGATGCCCGGCCGCGCGACGAAGCCGAGCGGCGGCGCGAACTGCTCGTCGACGTGGCGCCAGTACAGGTTCACGTCCCAGTCGTCGTTCGGGTAGTCGATCTTGGCGCCGTACGCCGACGCGGTGCCGGCGAGATCGCTGCGGTCCATCGTCAGCCCCCACACGCCGACCAGGAAGTTGCGGCCGCCGAACAGTTCCGAGGTCTGGTAGGTCGCGTCGGCGCCGCCGAGCCACGCGTCTTCGTCGCCGAGCGGATCGCCCGAGGTCGCGAGGATGCCGACGTTCGACTGCGCCAGCACGTCCTGCCGCACGCGCACGACGCCCATCGTGCTGGCCGGCGCCACACCGTTCTCCTCGCCGGTGTTGGCGACCAGGGCTCCGACGCTGGTGCCGCCGGTGCGGCCGAGCACCTTGGCGCCGGCGTGCAGCGGCACCGTCCTGCCGCCGACCAGCCCGATGCGCCGGCTCTGGAACGGCAGCACGCTCTCGCCGAGGCCCAGCCCGAAGTCGAACGCGTCCTTGCCCTCGAGGAAGAACGGCCGCTTCTCCGGGAAGAACAGCGGGAAGCGCGTCAGGTTGGTCCGGCGCGCGTCGACTTCGGTCTCCGAGAAGTCGGTGTTCAGCGTCAGCACCGACGCCCACTGCGGTGTGATGCGCCAGGTCACGTCGGCGCTCGGCTCGGCCTCGTAGTCGGTCGGCGCCGAAGCGCTCTCCTTGGTCGCGCGCCCGACCGCTGCACCGCGCACGGCGAGACCGAGGCCGGTTTCGAAGCGCGGCATGCCGACCAGGTGGCCCGCCTTCGCCAGGTTGGTGATGCGCTGGTCGCGGTGCGGGTTGGCCCAGCGGCTGCGTTCGAGCAGGCGCTGCACCTTGCGTTCGACGTTGCAGTGCCAGACGTCGGCGCCCTCGGCGAAGGCGAGCATGGTGACCGGCAACCGGATCTCGACCGACCAGCCCTCGGCGTCCACCGTCGCCTTCGCTTCCCACGGGCCGTCCCAGTCGTCGTCCTCGAACTCGCCGCGACCGGCGACCAGCGCGTCGTAGCGGGCGCCGCGCGGGTTGACCGCGAACACGTAGCCGGTCCGGCCATCGAGGAACGTACCGAGCACGATGCGCACGTGATCCTCGCCCGACAGGTCGGCGTCGCGCGCGACGACGTGCGCGACGATGTCGGCGGGGCTCGGATCGAAGCAGCGCACGCCGATGTACAGCGCGCGGTCGTCGACGAGCACACGCAGCACGGTGCGGCCGTTCGGCAGAGCACCTTCGAGCGGCTCGGTGGTGCGGAACGCGTCGGTGCCCGGGCTAGCGGCCCACGCCGGCTCGTCGAGCCGGCCATCGATCGCGATCGCTTCCGCGCGGACGACGCGCAGTTCAGGCGTTCCCGGTTCCTGCGCCGTCAGTGCCCCGCCGGCGAACGCGAGCGCGACGAGACCTCGGGCGAACTTGCACGCGGGCCGATGGCTCACGGCGACGTCGCCCCGCCGGGCGCGAGAACTGCAGGCGGCATCGGCGGCACACAATAGGATCGGGTCCGTGTGCGCGCTGCCTTCGCGGCGGGATCCGGCACTCCTTGGCCGGTCGTCGCCGCGCCCGCGCCTCGCAGCAATGGAGAACCGCCATGACTCAGCTGAACCGCCGAGAAGTACTGACGCACCTCGCCGCGAGCGGCACCGTGCTGACCCTGCCCGTCCCGCTGACCCAAGGTGCACCGCCGAAAACCGGCGCGCACGAGATCAAGCCGCTGCCGTTCGACCCGACGAAGCTGGCCGGCTTGAGCGAGAAGCTGCTGGTCTCGCATCACGCGAACAACTACGGCGGCGCGGTGCGCAACCTGAACAAGGTCGAGGCCGAACTGGCGAACATCGGCAAGGACACGCCGCCGTTCGTGATCGCCGGGTTGAAGGAACGCGAACTGACGTTCCGCAACTCGGCAGCGCTGCACGAGCTGTACTTCGGCAACCTCGGCGGCGACGGCAAGCTCGGCGGCGGCATCGCCGACGCGGTGGCGACGACCTGGGGCACCGCCGGCCGCTTCGAGGAACTGTTCCGCGCCACGGCGATGAGCCTCGCCGGCGGCAGCGGCTGGGTCGTGCTCGGCCACGACCTGCACCGCGACCGCATCGCGATCGGCTGTTCGGGCGGCCATGCACAGAACCTCGCCGCGACGTTGCCGCTGCTCGTGCTCGACATGTACGAGCACTCGTTCCACCTCGACTACGGGGCGGCGGCGGCGAAGTACGTCGATGCCTTCTTCGCCAACGTGCACTGGCAGGAGGTCACCAACCGGCTCGCAGCGGCCAAGCGGGCGGCGGCGGCGCTGCGGGGCTGAAGTGCGCGGGCCGGCGGACACGAGGACGATGTGACCTGTGAGTGCAGCGGCGCCGCGCCGCGGTGCCGGTCGCGGTGCTGGCGGGCGGCTTGCTCGGGTTCCTGCTCGCGTAGGCCACAACGGCACGACCCGTGACAGCAGGCCGGCCCAGCCGTGTCCCTGGTTCGTCACGCCAAGACCAGCCCGCGGATCGCGCCCCCGGGCATGGGTAGGCTCGGCTCCACCTCACGGAGCAGTCCATGCACGTTCGCGAACTGGCGATTGCGTTTCTCGGCGCGGTCTTCGCCGCGGCAGCAGTCAACGGCCAGGACGATCCTGCCGACGGCACGACCAGCCCACCCGGCCGGGGGCTGACGCCGGCCCAGATCGCGCAGCGGCTCGACGATGTGAAGGCGAAACTGCTGCCGCAGATCTGGGAGCCGAAGTGCGACGAGGACGAATCCCACCGCCGCAAGTACCTGGACAAGTGGCAGGCCGTGCCGAGCGCGCACTACCTCGTGTTCACCAATGGACCGACAGCGACCTGCAAGAAGTACTCGGTCACGCTCGAGAAGCTGTATGCAGCGATCCAGCAGGAGCTGCCGTTCGCGGATCTGGACCGACCACTGGTGGCCTACATCTTCGCGGACCGCGAGGACTACTACCGCTACGCGGTGCGCATCACCGGCTACTCCGAGGCGATGGCGCGACGCACTGCGGGCCACGCGAACTCGCAGTTCTATGCGACCTACTACGCTTCGCCGGTCGATCCCGTGGTGTTCCACGAGGCGACCCACGAGATCGTCGGCGCCTGCCTGAAGGTGTCCGGCGTCGGTTCGTGGTTCCAGGAAGGCATCGCCGTCTACTTCGAGAACAAGATGGTGAACGACAAGCTCGACGGCGACACCCGGAGCGACGTCAAGCGCGGCGACTGGTACCCGCTCGCCGAGTTCTTCGCGATCGAGTCGCTGCTGGGTGACCCCAACGGTCACGGCCGCCGCAACTACATGCACGCTGGCGCCCTGCTGAACTTCATGATCAACACGAAGCTCGAGCCGGTGGCCGGGAAGTTCCCCGAGTTCCTCGCGGCAGCGCGCAAGGGCCGCGGCTTCGGGCGCGGCAAGGACGTTTCCGAGCAGCTGATCCAGACCGTGTACGGGCTGTCGGTGGCGGAGTTCGAGGCGCTCTGGGTGCAGCACCTGAAGATCCGATGACCCAGCGCGCCGAGTGCGCGTGGGGTGACGAGCCGCGGCGCCAGCAACGTCAGGAGGCCAGCAGCGCCATCACCTGCGGATGCTGCGCCAGCTCCGGAGCAGGCAGACGCGCCAGCTCGGCGATGTGCTCGCCGACCTGTCCCGCCAGGTCCTTCGGCAACGCCTGGCGCAACGCCCCCAGCAGGTGCGCAGGCGCGAACAGGGCGACGCGGCCCACCTGGTGCGCCGGCAGTTCCCGCGCCAGCCAGTCCGCGATCTGGGCGGCGAAGTGCGCAGTCGCGAGCTCGGTGTCGTGGTCGCGCGGCGCCGAACGTCCGGGCTGGCTCATGCGCGTCGGCCGTCCGTGCTCCTTCGCGAGCGCCGAGGTCGCGATTGCACTCACTTCGGCGAGGTGCAAGCCGGCGTGCCGCGTGCCGGTGCCGTGCAACAGCCGCGCACTCTTCTTGTCGGCGACGACCAACCAGACGTCCTTCGGTTCGAGCATGGGCCGCTCCTAGGTCGACCGGCTGCGACCGACCATACGCACGCAAGCCACCGCGACGGAGCCAGCGCCCGCCGCGATCACCTCCGGCGCCCCAGCGCGGCGTGCGCCGCCGCCAGGCGCGCGACCGGCACGCGGAACGGCGAACACGACACGTAGTCGAGGCCGATCTCGTCGCAGAACGCGATCGACGCCGGCTCGCCGCCGTGTTCGCCGCAGATCCCGGCGTCGAGTTCGCGGCGGGTCTTCTTGCCGCGGGCCAACGCGGTGCGCATCAGTTCGCCGACGCCATCGCGGTCGATGGTCGCGAACGGGTTGGCCGGCAGGATGCCCTTCTGCAGGTACTCGCTGAGGAACCCGGTCTCGGCGTCGTCGCGCGAGATGCCGAAGGTCGTCTGCGTCAGGTCGTTGGTGCCGAACGAGAAGAACTCGGCGTGCTCGGCCAGCCGATCGGCGACCAGCGCCGCGCGCGGCACTTCGATCATCGTGCCGAACTGGTAGGGCACCCTGCGGCCCTGCTCCTTCATCACCAGCTTCGCCTCCTGCTCGAGCACTTCGCGTTCGATGCGCAGCTCGGCCGCGGTCGTGGCGAGCGGGATCATGATGCGCGGCTGCACGTCGACGCCGTCGCGGGCCGCGGCACAGGCCGCCTCGAAGATCGCGCGGACCTGCATGCGCACCAGCTCGGGCATGTGGATGCCGAGCCGCACGCCGCGCAGGCCGAGCATCGGGTTCTCCTCGCGCAGTTCGTCGACCTTGCCGAGCATGCGGGTGGACTTGGCCAGGTCCTTCTGCAGCGCCGGTTCGTCGCCGGCGTGCAGTTCGAGCCTCGTCGCCAACGCGGTCGTCTCGCGCACCAGGCGATCGTGGTCCGGCAGGAACTCGTGCAGCGGCGGATCGATCAGCCGGATCGTCACCGGCAGGCCGTCCATGACGCGGAACAGGCCGGCGAAATCGGCCCGCTGCAGCGGCAGCAGCCGGGCGAGGTGCGGTGCGCGTTCCTCGGCGTTCTTCGCCAGGATCATCGCCTGCACGATCGGCAGCCGCTCGGCCTCGAAGAACATGTGCTCGGTGCGGCACAGGCCGATGCCCTCGGCGCCGAAACGCCGGGCGCGCTCGGCGTCGTGCGGGTAGTCGGCGTTGGCGCGCACGCCGAGGCGCCGCTCGGCGTCGGCCCAGGCCAGCAGCTGCAGCAGGAACGGGTCGGCGACGTCGGGAACGACGGTCGGCAGCTTGCCGACGAACACTTCGCCGGTGGTGCCGTCGATCGACAACCAGTCGCCGGCGGCGACGACCACGTCGCCCGGCCCGGTCATCCTGCCGGCGGCGGGATCGACCGCGAGCTGCAGCGCCCCGACCACAGCCGGCTTGCCGAACTGCCGGACGACTTGGGACCGCTGATGGCGGCGGCCGCGTCGCCGATGCAAACGTTCGGCGCGGTGGTCGGCACGCTCTGGCGGCGGCCGTCGAGCGTCAAGGACATGTGGAAGCTGAAGGAAACGGCGCTGCTCGCCGCCGACGGGCTGGCGAAGTTCCTTGCCGGGTTGATCATGCAGTTGCCGGTGACGGAGACACGTCGGGCTGACGCCTCGACGCTCGCAGACGAACCCGGAACCACGAACTCTGAACCCTGAACCGCGCCATGTATCCGCATCGCATTCGACTTCGGGAGCCGTGGCAGCGTGAAACCGTCGCGGGCGGCATGTGGTTCCGTCGATTCTTCAATCGACCGACCATTTCCGACGGTGAACGGGTTTGGGTCGTCTGCGAACAGCCGAAGCAAAACGGCGTCGTGCACCTCGACGGCGTCGAACTCGGAGCGATCGAATCCGATTCGTCGGTCTGGTGCGCCGACGTCACGGGTCGCCTCAAGGACCGGCACGAGTTGGTCTTCGAGATGGGGGCCACGACCGATGAGTT
>JBASWX010000198.1:0-3996 GCA_049276695.1 Planctomycetota bacterium | reverse complement strand
CTGCTGGTGTGCGGCGACTGGACCGCGACCGGGCTGCCGGCGACCCTCGAAGGCGCGGCGCGCTCGGCGCAGTCGATGCTGGCGGCGTGCGGCGGCGGGTGAGCCCGCGCCGTGCGGGAAAGCCCGTAGCCATGGTGGGCCGCGTCGCGAAGTGGGCCGGGAAGCGCAGGCCGTTCACGCGGCGCCGCAGACCGGTCGATAGTTCCGCCTCGGATCCTGGCATCGAGGCAACAGCTCCATGGAACTCACGACGGTACGCTTCTCTACGCAGGACGGTTGGTCGGCAGCCCTGCCCAAGATCGACTCGGGGAATACGCTGGTGACCGTATTCGGCGCGTCGGGCTTCGACGACCGGACCGAGGCGATCCGCGAACTGCTCGACGCCTACCCGCGCGCGCAGATCACCGGCTGCTCGACCTCGGGCGAGATCTGGCAGTCCGAGGTCAGCGACGACTCGCTCGCGGTCGCGATCGCGCGCTTCGAACGCTCCGAGGTGAGATCCGCGACCAGGCCCGTCGCGTCGGTGGCGGACTCGTTCGCGGCGGGGCGCGAACTCGCCGAGGAACTGCACGCCGACGACCTGCGCGCGATCCTGGTGCTGTCCGACGGCCTGGCCGTGAACGGCAGCGAACTGGTGCGCGGCCTCAACACCGTGCTGCCGAGTTCGGTGGTCGCCACCGGCGGCCTCGCCGGCGACGGCCCGCGCTTCCAGCGCACCTGGGTATTGTCGCGCGAGGGCACGCGGGCCGGGCTGGTGTCCGCGGTCGGGCTGTACGGCGATGCGCTGCGGGTCGGGCACGGGTCGAAGGGTGGCTGGGACATCTTCGGTCCGGAGCGCGTCGTCACGCGTTCGGCCGGCAACGTGCTCTACGAACTGGACGGCAAGCCGGCGCTGCACCTCTACAAGCAGTACCTCGGCGAACGCGCCGCCGGCCTGCCGGCGACGGCGTTGCTGTTCCCGCTGTCGCTGCGCAGCAGCACGCGCGACGACAAACCGCTGGTGCGTACGGTGCTGGCGGTCGACGAGGCGGCGCAGTCGATGACGTTCGCGGGCGACGTGCCGCAGGGCAGCCTCGCCCAGCTGATGCGCGCGAACTTCGAACGGTTGATCGACGGCGCTTCGCAGGCGGCGCTGCACACCAACCGGACCGCCGGCCAGTCGGGGGCCGAACTGCCCACGCTGGCGATCGCGATCTCGTGCGTCGGCCGGCGGCTGGTGCTCGGTGAACGCACCGAGGAGGAGATCGAGGCTTCGCTCGACGTGCTGCCGCGCGGCACCCGGCAGGTCGGCTTCTACTCGTACGGGGAGATCTCGCCGTACGCGACGGGCCAGTGCGACCTGCACAACCAGACGATGACGCTGACGACGATCGCCGAGGCATGAGGCCGGACGCGTCGTTGCACCCGCTGCTGGCCCGCCAGCTGAAGCGCGCCGGCATGCGTGCCGACGCCGTGCCCGGAGCCGAGCAGTGGCACGCCCTGCTCGAGGGCGTCAGCCGCGCCTACCGGGAGAACGACGACGAGCGGTACCTGCTCGAGCGTTCGCTGTCGCTGTCGGGCCGGGAACTGCAGGAGGCCAACGACTCGCTGCGGCGGTCGGAGGCCGTGCTCGCCGCGGAGCGCGACAACCTGAAGTCGGTGATCGCCGGAGCGCCGATCGCGTTCGCGATGTTCGACCGCGACCTGCGCTACATCGCGCACAGCGAACGCTGGCTCGTCGACTACGGCCTCGAAGGCTGCACCATCGTCGGGCGCACGCACTACGAGGTGTTCCCGGACGTGCCGGAGCGGTGGAAGGAGGTGCACCGGCGAGTGCTCGCCGGGGAACGCCTGGCATGTCGCGAGGACCGGTTCGAACGTGCGTCGGGGCCGGCGATCCACCTGCGTTGGGCGGTGCAGCCATGGCACACCCCGACCGGCGAGATCGGCGGCATCGTGATGGCGACGGACCGCATCGACGACCTGGTGCGGGCGCGCGAAGCCGCGCTCGACTCGGCCCGCGCGAAGGCCGAGTTCATCGCCAACATGAGCCACGAGATCCGGACGCCGATGACCGCGATCCTCGGCTACGCCGACCGGCTCGTCGACGAGGACCTCGGCGCCGTCGATCGGCGCGAGTGCGCGATCGTCATCCAGCGCAACGGCGACCACCTGCTGGCGATCGTCAACGACATCCTGGACATGTCCAAGATCGAGATCGGCAAGCTCGTCGTCGAGCGCGTCGCGTGCACGGTGCGATCGATCGTCGAAGACGTGGTGGGGCTGCTCGCCCAGCAAGCCAGCGGCAAGGGCCTCGACCTGCGCGCGCGGTTCGCCGCCGACCTGCCGCCGACGATCCAGTCGGATCCGACCCGGTTGCGGCAGATCCTGCTGAACCTCGCGGGCAACGCGATCAAGTTCACCGAAGTCGGTTCGGTCACGATCGACGTCAAGCTGGTCGGCGAGACCCGGCCACGCGTCGAAGTCGCCGTGATCGACACCGGGATCGGCATGGCGCCGGGAACGGTCACGCGGCTGTTCGAACCGTTCACCCAGGCGGATGCGTCGACCACGCGGCGCTTCGGCGGCACCGGTCTGGGCCTCGCGATCTCGCGCCGACTGGCGCGCCTGCTCGGTGGCGACCTGACGGCGGCCGCCGAGCCTGGCCGCGGCAGCACCTTCACGCTGACGGTCGATCCCGGCGAACTCGCGCCCGGCGCGCCGGTGCGGGCGACGGATGCACAGCTGGCGCCGGTCCGGCCGGTGGGCGGCGCGTTGCCGCGGCTCCGCGGCCGCGTGCTGCTGGTCGAGGATGGTCCCGACAACCAACGACTGCTGTCGCACATCCTGACGCGGCAGGGTGCAGAGGTCGTCGTCGCCGCCAACGGTCAGCTCGGCATCGAGGCGGCGCTCGCGGCCGAGAGCCAGCAGCTGCCCTTCGACCTGGTGTTGATGGACATGCAGATGCCGGTGCTGGACGGCTACGCGGCCACGACCCGGTTGCGGGAAGCTGGCTTCGCGCAACCGATCGTCGCGCTCACCGCCCACGCGATGGCCGGCGACCGCGAACGCTGCTTGCGCGCCGGCTGCACCGAGTTCGCGACCAAGCCGGTGAACAAGCAGCAACTGCTCGGAGTGCTCGAGGCGCTGCTGGTCCGGCGGTCGGGCTGAGCCGCCGGGCACAGCCCGACGCTCGTCGATCATCGTCACCCGGATGGCGCCGCCCCCGGTCGAGGCGTTGCTGTCGGCGCGGGCTGCGGCGAAGTCGTGCTGCTCGCGGGCGCCGGGACCCCGGGCCATGGGGCGTTACCACCGCGCAGTCGATGGCTACCATCCCTGCGGCTCTCTCCACGCCAGCGGACGACCCTCTCACGTCCGCAGGGCGCCTGGATCCCTGGGCGAGCCCCGGCCTCTTCCTGGAATCGAGCATGAACCGTCCGAATGGTCCGCGCGTCTGCCTCGGCGCGCCCCTTCTCGTCCTTGCCCTGGCGTTGTCGCTGCCTGGCCAGTGCGGACTGCAGTGGCAGCCCGGCGTGTCCGGCAACGGGGTCGAGGGCACGATCCACGCCGTGGTCACGCTGCCCAACGGCCATGTCGTCGTCGGCGGGACGTTCTTCGTCGCCGACGCGGCGGTCGTCAACAACATCGCGCTGCACGATGGCACGGCGTGGCGGGCGGTCGGCAGCGGCTTCGACGGCACCGTGTTGGCGTTGGCGGTCATGCCCAACGGCGACCTCGTCGCCGGCGGTCAGTTCTTCCACGCCGGCGCCACGCTGGTCAATCGCATCGCGCGCTGGAACGGCCTGTCGTGGAACCCACTCGGGACCGGCTGTGATGCCGCAGTGAACGCGCTGCTGGCGATGCCGAACGGGGACCTGTTCGCCGGCGGCAGCTTCGCGACGGCGGGTGGCAACGCCGCAGCGCGCGTCGCTCGCTGGAATGGCAGCACCTGGTCGGGCCTCGGCGCGGGCGTGAACAGCCCGGTGACGGCGCTGGCGTTGTTGACCAACGGGGACG
>JBASWX010000197.1:0-6407 GCA_049276695.1 Planctomycetota bacterium | reverse complement strand
CGTCGGCCAGCACCACCTCGGCCGGCGGTGGCGCCTTGCCGGGGTGCGTCGCCGACTGCGCCGCCAACGCCGCGGCACCCGCGAGCACGAACAGGACGGAGGACGGTGAAGGGCCCATCGCATCGCTGCTATCGACACGATCAGCGCCCGGGCCGAAGGGAACCGCTCGCGTTCAGCCCTTCACCGCGACGCCGAGCTGGGCCGCCAGCACCGACAGGAACGCGCCGACGTCGGTGACGATGCCCTGGCTCTGCGCCGAGCCGCGGTCGGCCAGCTTGCTGACCACCGCCGGGTGGATGTCGACGCAGACCGTCAGCACGTCGGCGGCGATCATGTTGCCGGTGCCGATGCCGTGCAGCATCGAGCTGAGGATCACCACCAGGCCCGCGTTCTCGAGCAGCTTCGCGTAGCCGGCCTGGGCGGCGATCAGGTCCATCTGGGTGTCGGGCAGCGGCCCGTCGTCGCGGATCGAACCGGCGAGGCAGAACGGCACCTTCGCCTGCACGCACGCGTGCATGACGCCGCTCTTCAGCACCTTCTTCTGCACCGCCGCGGCGATGCTGCCGGCGCGCCGGATCGTGTTGATCGCGCGCATGTGGTGCATGTGGCCGTGCACCGCCGAGCGGCCGTGCTCCAACTCGACGCCGAGGCTGGTACCGAACAGCGCCGCCTCGATGTCGTGCACCGCCAGCGCGTTGCCGCTCAGCAGGCCATCGACCAGGCCGGCGCGCAGGATCGCCGCCAGCGTCGGGGCCGCACCGACGTGCACGACCACCGGGCCGGCGACCAGGATCACCTTCCGGCCCTCGGCGCGAACGCGCTGCCATTCGCGCACCACGTCCTCGACCTGCCCTTCGAGCCGCCGTTCCGAACTGACGCCGCCCTGCATGAAGCCGAACTTGCTGTCCTGCAGCTTGCGGGTCGTGAACGGCGTCACGCGGATGCCGGTGAACCCCACCACCAGCCGCTGGCCCACCTGGAGGTCGCGCAGCTTGACGCAGCGCAGCGTGCCGCCGTCGTCGACGACGGTCGCGTCCATGCGCTGGTTCTGCACCGGCAGCCACTGGCCGGCGACGCGCACCTCGGTCGCCAGGTTGGTCGTCGAGTAGAAGCCTTCGGGCGCGGTACCGGCGATGTCGACCTCGGCGAAGGTCGCGTCCGCAGTCTCGGTCTCCGACAGCCCGAGCGACATCAGGTCGGCGCGCGCGCGGTCGAACACCTTCTTGTTCGGCGCGATCACCTCGAGTTCGAGTTCGCTCTCGTCGTGCCGCGCCTTGCCGATCTCGAGCCGCACCACGCGGTACGAAGCGCCAGCCGCCTGCACGGCCTCGATCGCGTCGGACAAGAGGCCCGAGTCGATCAGGTGCCCCTTGGCCCGGAACGTGGCGACGACGGCTTTGCTCACCCGGGCGAACGTACTCGCCGCCGGCGCTTGCGGGGAAGAGCGGACGCGTGCAAACCGTGCGGCCCTTGCGCGTCCCGGCGGCGCAGCGGCGCGGCTACGTTGAGGGGGTTGCGCCGCGGACGCATCACCGTACCGTTCGCGGTAGGGACAGGTGGTACGCTACGCTGTCCCCACCTTCGGCAACGCCTCACTCATGGAGATCGCCGTGCACTCACGAACGCTGGAAGGAAGGGAACGAAGGAAGGAAGGAAGGAAGGAAGGAAGGAAGGACAACTCACGCACCATGCGCTCGGCAACTGGTTCCGTAGCGGCTTGACTGCGCTGCTGGTGTCGGTACCGGCGTTGACGCCACTCGCCGCACAACCACCACCCTGGTCGGCGCCCTGGAGCCACAACACTGCGCACCCTCCTGGCGGCAATGGCACGTTCACCAACCCGTTCAGACCGTGGGACGCCACGCTGCCGAACAACTTGATGCAGTATCCGACGCCGAACCCGTTCTACCTAGGCGCTGGATGGCCGGCTGCGGTTGGCCCCAACAACCGGATGCTCAACGCCGTGCACATGGTGTTGATCCCGAAGGGTCCATACCAGGGCATGGTACTGGTGATCCCCATCGCGCCTGTGGTTGGCAAGGACCCGCAGGCTGCCCAGCTACCGCCTCTGGCGACGGGCGACTACCGGGCCTTTCAGCCCTACTCGATCATCGATCCAACGCCCGTTCCCGCGTCGTTCCGGTATCGCAACTACCTGCTACCGATGGCGGGAATCTACACGCCGAACGCCAGCGATCCGGTCAACGACGACACCGAGGGGCTCTTCTGCTCCGGCCACACGTGGTCGCCGTTCGGCGACCTGATCGTCGTCGGCGGAACGATCTACACGCCGTTCTTCAAGGGCGCCCGATTCACGTACGCTTTGAACCTCAATGCACTTTGGGGGCCATATCCCACCGCCACCAACGGTTGGAGCCCGTACGCCGACGTCGGTTTCTGGCAGCAGGGGCCGAACCTGGAGGAGAAGCGCTGGTACCCGACTGCGACCCTGACGTTCCCCTTGACGCGCACGGCAATCGGTACGCCACCTCGTAACCGCGAAGTGATCCTGGTTTCCGGCGGCAGCCTCCTCGATCCGGCCCTTACTCCCCAGGGCTCGACGCAGCCGACGTGGAACACGTTCGAGTCCCTGATCGTCGACCATGTCGCGGTCCCAACCATCCTTACTCCGACGCTCATCAAGGACCAGATCGTGCAGACTCCGGGTCCGGAGCAGACCGTCTACAAGGACTTCGGGCCCGGCGTGCTGGGCCCCGACGTGGACTGGTTCGAGGAGTACCCGCGCATGCACTTGTTGTCGACGGGGCGAGTCTTCTTCTCCGGCTATGCACCGCGGTGGGCGTCCCTTGATCCCGATGCAGCGTTGCCGCTGTCACTGTCGTGGTTGCGGGCGCCAGCCGCGCCCTTCAGCAGCAACTGGCAATACCCCCGTCACGACGCGCCGTGCTTGCTGTTCCCCAACTTCGCCGATGACGACATCGACCGCATCCTACGGATCGGCGGCGCCGACACGCACTTCTACTACACGACGACGGTGGGTTCGACGCCTACTGTCGAGTCGATCAAACCCATTGCGCCGGGTGCCGCGTGGACGAGCGAACCGTCGCTGCCATCCCAGTCGTCGCCGCTCACGTTCGCTGGCCGGTACTTGATGAATGCAGTCACGTTGCCGACCGGCGCCATCTTCGTGTGCGGCGGCAAGTACCGCGCTGTGTCCGGGGCCGAGACGCCGCTGTACGAGGCGTTCCTGTTCGAGAACGGGGTCTGGACGTCGATGGGTATCAACCCGGTCTTCAATGGCTCGATCCGCGACTACCACTCGACGGCGGTGCTGCTGCCCGATGGGCGAGTGTTCATCGGCGGCGGCAACGGTCGCGACTGGGACTACGAGATCTTCTTGCCGCCGTACCGGACGAACCCGACGCTCGTGGCACAAACGCCGACGGCTGTCGTGTTCCAAACGCCGCCGTTCTTCAGCCTGGACTTCGACGCGTTCGAACTCAGCTACGACACTGAGTTCACGATCTTGTGCAACCCGCTGCCAACGGGTGTGGCCCTCGACCGCGCCATACTGATGGCGCCAGGCTCGACGACTCACCACAGCGACATGGCGATGCGCTACGTCGGGATGGACGTCGTGAGTGCCGGGGGCAGCAAGCTCACCTTCAGGACACCAACCGATAGCAAGCGCGCACCGCGCGGGATCTACATGTTGTTCTTGGTCACCACCTCCGGAGCGGTCTCCAACGCCGTCTGGGTGTTCTTGCCATGAAGAGCATGCGGTGTCTCGCTGCCGCGTGGCTGCTTGGGCAGGCACTGCCCGCCCAGGACCTCCTCTGGCAGATCCCGAGTCCCCCGTCAACCACCTCCTACGGCACCGTCTCCGCGTTCGTCGACTACGACGGCGACGGCGCCCGCGACCTGCTGCACGCCGCGATCCTCAACTACGGCATCCCGGGCCAGATGGTGGCGCTCGAGATCCTCTCCGGCATGACCGGCGCGGTGCTGCAGACGGTACCGCAGAACACGCTGCGAGGTGCCGTGTATGCAGGCGACGTGGATGGCGACGGCCACCCCGACGTCGCCAGACTGCACACCGGCAGCCTGACGCCTAACATGTACGCACTCGAGATCTACTCGCTCGCCAACCAGACCCAGTTGTGGCAGAACCTCGGGCCGCTGACCTACTCGTACGGCTGGGCCCTGCTGGGCGACCTCGACGTCAATGGCGACGGCCGCCCCGACTTCCTCACCATCACGAGCCACCCCTCCGACTCGCGTGTTTTCGTCTACGACAACTCGGGGACCACCCGCTACCTGCTGCAGATCTCAGGCGTGCACGGCGTTGCCGTCAGCCTCGCCAACATGGGCGACATGAACGCCGATGGCGGCGACGACTTCCTCGTCGGCGTCAACGACTACACCACGCAGGGCAAGGTCCTGTTGGTCTCGGGGATGACCGGCGCGATCCTGCGCACCAGCATGGGGCTTTTGCCCGGCGACAAGACTTGCGACTTCGCCAGCAACGTCGGCGACATCGACGGCGACGGCGTCACCGACTACGCCGCGTGCCCTTGGCTGTCGGCCTCCCGCGCGATCGTCGTCTTCTGGTCAGGCCAGACCGGGCAGGTGATTCGCACGTTGCCCGAGTTCGCCAACTCGGTCGTCACTGGCGAGGACCTCGACCAGGACGGCGTGCCGGACTTCGTCATCGGCGCCGACTGGCAGGTGACCACGGTCCCTCCCCACCGGTACGGCAGCACGCGCGCCTATTCGGGGCGCGACGGCACCGAGTTGTGGAGGGTCAACAACCTGCCCGTCTTCTCCGGCTCTGCTGGCAGCAACGCCGGCTTCGGCTGGATGGAGTTCGCGGTGAGCCTCGGCGCCCAGCCGGGCAATCCGTACCCGGCTATCGCCTGGTACGACTGGAACTGGGCTCTAGCGGGCACGTACAGTGGCCGCGTCCGAGGCTTCCGCACCAACTTCGCCGGCCAGAGCCCAGTGTCCGGAACTCCCTGCTCGACGACGGCCGAAGCACCGATCCTCGGTGTCCGCCAGGTGCAGCCGAGCATTTCCTCGACGTACCCGCAGCACACACGCATCACCGTCGCCAAGGGACTTCCTGGTGCCGCCGCCTGGTTGAACCTCGACTACGCCACCGCCACGAGCTTCGGCGGCATCCCGCTGCCGGTCGCGCTCGACCCCTACGGCCTGCCTGGCTGCGATCTCTACGTTGGCCCGACGGCGTCAGTCTTCCAGGTGCTCGGCACCAGCGGCATCGACCGCGGCTACGCCCAGGTCGAACTGCCGCGGCCGCTATCACCGTTGACGATCGGTACAAGCCTCGTCGCTCAGTGGCTGCTCTTCGATCCGGCGACACTGGACTACGCTGCCACCCAGAAGCACCAGTTTCGCCTGCAGTGAGGCAGCGTCTGCTGCAGTCGCCCAAGCCCCGCCACGGATGTCCCCACTCGCGCAGAAACTCGTCGACGCCATCGGAGTGAGCCTGCGCGGCAAGGACGACGCGATCGAACTGACGATCGTCGCGCTCCTCGCCGGCGGCCACGTGCTGATCGAGGACCACCCCGGCGTCGGCAAGACGCTGCTGGCGAAGAGCCTCGCCAAGGCGCTCGACCTGCCGTTCCAGCGCATCCAGTGCACCGCCGACCTGCTGCCGAGCGACATCATCGGCGCCCAGGTCTACCAGCCGAAGACCGGCGAACTGGTGTTCCGGCCCGGCCCGGTGTTCACCTCGGTGCTGCTGGCCGACGAACTGAACCGCACGCCGCCGCGCACGCAGTCGGCGCTGCTCGAGTGCATGGCCGAACGCCGGGTCACGATCGATCGCACCACGCACGCGCTGCCGGACCCGTTCTTCGTCGTCGCGACGCAGAACCCGATGACCGCGGCGGGCACCTACCCGCTGCCGGAGAACCAGCTCGACCGCTTCCTGCTGTGCGTGCGCATCGGCTACCTCGATGTCGAGCACGAGATCGACGTCGTCGCGCGCGAGGACGGCCATCGACTGGCGGAAGGGCTGGCCCCGGTCGCGACGCGCGACGACCTGGTCGCGGCGCGCGGGGCGATCGACCGCGTGCGCTGCGAACGCGAACTGGTCGCCTTCGTGGTCGAACTGGCGAACCGCACCCGCACCTCCAGCGACGTGCTGCAAGGCGTCAGCACCCGCGGCGCCCAGGCGCTGCACCGCGCCTGCCGCGCCCGCGCGTTCGTGCACGGCCGCGACTTCGTGGTGCCCGACGACGTGCGAGCGCTGCTGGTGCCGACCTGGGGCCACCGGCTGGCGACGCGCGCCGGCGGCCACAGCGACGCCGTGCTGCAGCAGATCCTCGCCGAGACCCGGCTGCCGGAGTGACGGAAGGGCGATGGCCGTCGCCAGCACCACGCTCGAGTTGACGCTGCGCGGCCGCGTGCTCGCTTGGCTCGCG
>JBASWX010000196.1:0-2510 GCA_049276695.1 Planctomycetota bacterium | reverse complement strand
GGGCGCCACGGCGGAACCGCCGGCGCGAGCGTCGAGCCAGCGCAGCATCGCGCCCGCGACCTTGTCGGCGCCGTCCGGGGTGAAGTGGCCGTCGTGCACGAGGTAGTCGCCGGTGACCAGTTCGGGCAGCAGTTCGTGCACGGTGATGCCAGCAGCGCGCAGGCGCAGCGTGCACTCGACCATCGGTGCGCAGTGGCCGCGCAGGTGCACCTCGCCCACCGTCGGCGTCGCGACCACGGTGAAGCCCATGCCGGCACTGCGTGCTTTGGCGGCGAACGCCGAGACCGCCGCGACCACCGAATCGATGCCTTCCGGGCGGTACAGCGCCTTGCGGCCTTCGAGCCGCAGCGACTCCGGGTCGACCAGGCTGGCGATGCGGGCCCGCACCTGTTCCAGCCGCAGCGTGGCCTTCGTGGTCTCGAGCAGCGATGGCGACCACGCGCGCAGCTGCGCCACCATCGCGGCGGCCTCGGCGGCGGACCAGGTGCGCAAGCGGCCGTGCTCGTCCGTGCGGGTCGCGATCGCGCCCGCGACCGCGGTGTGCTGACCAGGACCCGCGTTGTCGGACCGCAGGTCGTTGGTGAACAGCATGTAGACCACGTCGTCGCCGCGCAGCCCGCAACGGTCGAAGCGTTCGACGGCGTCCCACGGCCCGTAGCCGGGCACGCCGAGGTTGACGACGTCGAAGCGGCCCGCGGAGCGTTCCTCGATGCGGGCATCGATGCGGTGCGCGGCCGCCAGCGCCAGCCCGAACGCGAACGAGTCGCCGAACAGCAGCACGCGCCGTTCGCACGCCGCCGGACCGGGCTCGTCGCGGTTGCCGCGTTCGTCGATGGCGATCTCGCAGCGCACCACGCCGTCGTCGAAGCTGCCGCGCCAACCGGGCACCAGCTCGTACGAGTGCGGCTCGGCGGCACGGAACACACCGACGAGACCGGCCCGCCAGTCGCGCGAGCGCTGCGGTCCGGCGAGGGCACGCAGCAGCAGTTCGCCGCCGAGCAGGCACCCGTAGGCAACCGCGCCGGCCAGGTAGCCGGCGAGCGCGATGCGGACGGCACGGCGCGGCAGCCAGCCGAGCAGCGACAGCAGCACCCCGGCGGTCGTCGCCACGATGTCGAGTTCGCCGAAGTCACCGCCGCGCAGCACGTCGCCGACCGCGAACGGCAGCAGCACCAGGACCGCCCCGATCCCGCGACACCAGGGGACCAGCCGATGGCGGGCGCGTCCAGACGTTCGATTCGGACCCACGGGCACCGGAACACGATCGCCCGACGCCGCGCGCTGTCAATCCACTGGCGGTGCCGCCGTCACCGGCCGCGGTCGGCGCAGCCGCCATGCCACGGCGATCGCGGCACTGCGGTCAGTACTCGCGCAACCCCTTCTGCCCCGGCATCGGCACCGGATAGGAGCCGTCGGGCGCCGCGGGCACCGGGGCCGGCGACTCCAGCGTCAGCTGGTCGACGGCGGGCGCGAACTCGTGCTCGCCGTTCAGCATCAGCTCCTGGCTGATCTGCCGGCCGGTGTGCGCCGCCATGCGGCCCATCGCGGTGACCAGGCTGGTCCTGACGCCGGTGTCGACTTCGTTGTGCTCGCGCCCCTCGCGGATCGCGGCGATCAGCACGTTCCACTCGTTCTGGTACGGATCCTGGTCGGCCTTGGCCACCTCGCTCTGCCAGGTGCGCGCCGCCGGGTCGACGCGCTGGCCGCGATGGATGCTCGACGGCAGTCCGCAGTCGCCGCTCGCCGACACCACCGCGATGCCCTTCTCACCGTGCGCGTAGCTCGCGTAGTTGGTGTCGCAGCCATCGATGCAGCGCCCCTCGAAGAACAGCCGGCTGCCGTCGGCGAACCCGTACTCGATCGCGTAGCTGTCGAAGTTCTGGTCGATCCAGCGACCCTCCTTGCCCTCGCGGTAGTGGCGACCGCCCACCCCCTGCGCCCACAACGGGAACGCGCCCTTCATCCAGCACAGGTGGTCGACGATGTGGATGTTGAAGTCGCTGAAGTTGCCGCCGCTCGCCCACAGGAAGCTGTGGAAACGCTGGATCTGGTACATCAGGTCGCTGATGCCGTCGGGCTTCTTCAGCGAACGGAAGAACGCCGCCGGGCCGTGCATGCGGTAGCCGCGCAACATCAGGATCTCGCCGATCGCGCCGTCGTCGAGGCGCTTCTTCAGCTCCTGCATGCCGAAGTTGTGCCGCGACATCAGGCCGACGCCGACCTTCAGCCCCTTCGCCTTCGCGCGTTCGTTCAACGCCAGCATGCGCTTGCTGCTCGGACCATCGACGCTGACCGGCTTCTCCATGAACACGTTGAGGCCCCTGTCGATCGCATACGCGAAGTGCACCCAGCGGAACGCCGGCGGCGTGGTCAGGATCACCACGTCGCCGGGGCGCAGGCAGTCCATCGCGTGCCGGTAGCCGTCGAAGCCGGTGAACTGGCGCTCCGGGCCCACCGCGACGCGATCGCCGAACTGCTCCGCCAGCGCTTCGACCGCCGCCGCCGCCTTG
>JBASWX010000195.1:0-5110 GCA_049276695.1 Planctomycetota bacterium | reverse complement strand
GCTTCGCGCTGGTGCGCGACGCCGCCGGCCGTGTCGTTCCGGGCGCGGCGCGCGTGACCGCGAACCAGGGCCTGCGCGTGCAGTGGCGCGACGGCCACGCCGACGTGCACGTCGATTCGATCCGCCGAGACCAGCCATGACCGACAAGAAGAAGAAGGGCGACGAGGCCGGCTACGCCGCAGCCAGTTCCGAACTCGAGCAGATCCTGCAGGAGATCGAGTCCGGGCAGATCGACCTCGACGTGCTCGCCGACAAGGTCGAGCGCGCCGCCGCGCTGCTGGCGTTCTGCCGCGCCAAGCTGGCGGCGACCGCGACCCGCGTGCAGAAGATCACCGCTGAGATGACCGCAGCGATGGACGAACCGGCCGACGAGGCGCGCGGCGGAGACCAGGCGCCGTGAACTGGGAACTGGCGACCCTGCAGTTCGTCACGCTGATCATCAGCCTGACGTTCCACGAGGCCGGGCACGCGTGGTTCGCGCTGCTCGGCGGCGACCGCACCGCCTATCGCGCCGGCCAGGTCACGATCAACCCGCTGCCGCACATCCAGCGCGAGCCGTTCGGCATGCTGGTGCTGCCGATCCTCTGGCTGGCGCTGTCCCGCGGCACCATGTGCTTCGGCTTTGCACACGCGCCGTACGACCCGTACTGGGCGGACCGGCACCCCAAACGCGCGGCGCTGATGTCGTTCGCCGGGCCGCTGGCCAACCTGGCGCTCGGGGCGGTCGCGTTCAGCGTGTTGTGGTTCGTCGGTCGGCCGGACGGCGATACCGAGGTGACGGTGCGCAAGATCGGCGGCGCGTTCCTGTTCCTGAACCTGCTGCTCGCGCTGTTCAACCTGGTGCCGCTGCCGCCGCTCGATGGCGCCGGGATCGTGCGCGGGCTGTACCCGCCGTCCGGGCGGCTGTTCGACGTGATCAGCTCGATCCCGTACGGCACGCTGGTGGTCCTCGTGCTGCTGTCGAACTACATCGGCGAGCTGTTCCTGCCGGTGTTCTACACCGTCGACCGCTGGCTGCCGTACCCGCTGGTGTTCGGTTGATCGCGAGCACCCGGGATTGCCGAATGCCGTCGGCACCCGCACCATGCGGGCATGCCTCGGCGTCGGCTCTCTGATCCGCTCTTCGTCGTCGCCGTCGTTGCCACGGGCTGCGGCGGTGGCGGCAGCAGCAGCACGCCGATCGCAGGTGCCGACGTCGCACCGGACCTCGTCGCCTGCCGCGCGCGCGTCGACGACCCGCTGCGCTCCGCCGAGATCGCGCTGCGCGACGTGCGCAACCTCGGCACCCGCCGCGTCGGCGACCGCAACGGCACCGAACGGCGCGCCCGCGTACACCCCGACGGCGTCACCGTGGTGTTCGCGCGCGAACGGGAGAACGACGATCCGCGCAGCCGCGAACTGTTCGTGTCGACGCTCGACAACTCGCGGGCCGAGGTCCGGCTGACGCAGAACACCGGGCTCGACGACGAGCCGTGCTGGTCGCCCGATGGCGAGCGCATCCTGTTCACCAGCGACCGCGGCGGTGCCGCCGGGCTGTGGTGGATGGCCGCCGACGGCGGCGCCGCGCAGTCGTTCCAGACGCCGCTGGCTGGCGGCGCCGATGGCGAAGCCGACTGGCACGGGCCGAGCGGTCGCATCGCGTGGAGCCGCCGCGATGCCGCGGGCCGGCACACGCTGTGGATCGCGAACGAAACTGGCAATGCCCCGATGCCGCTGACCGATGGCGGTGCCGCAGCCGGTGCCGGCCCCGGCGACCAGTCGCCAGCGTTCGCGCCCGATGGCGCTTCGATCGTGTTCGTGCGCCGCACCAGCCCCACCACCGCAGCACTGGCCATCGTCGACGTCGCGACGGCCGCGGTCACGGTGCTGTTCCAGCCGGCCGGCGACGTCGCGTTGCCGCGCATCGCGCCGACGCTGGACCGGGTGTTCTTCGGACTCGCCGAACCGGACGCCGGCCGGCCGACCCTGCGCCTCGCATGGATCCCGGTCGCCGGCGGCGACGCGACGCTGCTGTGGCCGGACGAGCGGTGGGGACTCGAGGGCCTCGAGCTGCTGCCGTCGCTGCCGCCGCTGCCCGCGGCCGGCGAGTCACGAACAGCCGACGTCGGGAACGCCGACGTGCAGATCGCGACCGCCAGCAGCGCATTCGGCGTCCGCGACCAGCTCGTCGCCGCCGACGGCGACGAGTTCGAGCTGACCACCGCGACGTTCAACCTGCGCGAGGTCGCCGGCATCAACTGCCGCATCAACCTGCCGATCGACGTCGCCGACGACGTGCTCGCCTACGAGGTCCGGGTGATCGCCCGCTGCTCGCGCATCGACGGCGACTCGGTGCTGCGGCTCTCGCTCTACAACCCGCTGGAGTCGCGCTCCGACACGGTCGTCGAACTCACACCGCCGGGCAGCACGGCGCAAACGCTGACGTTCCGGTCGTCGAGCCTGCGCCACGTGACGCAGGAGAAACAGCTCCGCGTCTCGGTCATTGCCGACCTCGCGCCGGGCGCGCGCGCGACGTTCCGCATCGACCTGGTCGAAGTCGTCGTGCTGGCGCGCGCACCGGCGGCGCCGGCGTTCACCGCCAGAGCCGGTGCAGGTCCCAGATGAAGCCGACGCTGCCGCCGATCCAGGCGCCGCGTCCCCGGTGGCCGTGGTGGCGGCCGATCACCGAACCGACGCCGGCACCGACCACGGTGCCGACCGGGAACCAGTAGCCCCGCGAACGGTGGCGCACCCGCCAGTACGGATCGTCGTACACATGCCCTCGCGGCCAGTCCGCGTGCTCGTTCGCCGGCAGCGGTTCCGGTGCAGGCGCCGGAACCTCGATCGTCTCGGTCACCGTGCGCCAGGTCACGGTCGCCGCCGATGACGCTGGCACTTCGGCCGGCGGGGCTGGCCGTGGTGAACGATCGGCGTCGCTGCGAAGGCCATCGCGGAGGTCGGTCACGGGAGCCGTGGGCGGACCGAGCGGCACCGCCGGCGCCCGTTCCGGACGCGGCGGTGAAGCACACGCGGCGAGCAGCAGGATCGCGGCGAAGTGGACGGTGCGCACGGCCGCCTCACCGGTTCCACGACAGTCGCATCGTCCAGTCCTGCGCGGTGTCCTTCTTGCTGATGACTTCGCACAGGACCGTCGCACCGGGGCTGATCACCTTGACCTGCTGATTGGTCTCGTCGCCGATCGGCACCTTGCGGCCGTCCAGGAACCCGGTCTGCACCAGGATCTGGATCGGCTCGTCGTCGATGTTGCGGATCGGCACCATCACCTTGAGCTGGTTCGTGCCGGGCACCCGTTCGACGCCGAACACTCCGACCTTCACCACGTCGTACAGTTCGGAATCGGTGACGACCACGTTGGCGAACATCTCGGCGTCGTCCTCGATGCGCTGCGCCGCGTAGGGCGGCGACGAGCAGGCGGCGAGCACGAGGGCGAGAGCGGATACGCGGAGGCTTGGATTCATCGGGTTCACGGGTTGGGTTGGGCGCCGGGGTTCACTTCTTCGCCGGGCGGACTTCGGTGACGCCAGGTTCGATCAGCGACGGGTCCGCGACATCGACCAGGCGGAACGTGCTGCTGGCGTCGGTGCCGCCGACGAACGCCGCGCGGCCGATGCTGCGCCAGTCGGGGCTCGCCAGCGAACCCTGGTTGCCGATCGCGAAGCTGTCGTAGGCCTGCGCAATCCGCTTCGCGAGCGCGACCTCGACGAACCAGTCCTTGCCGTCGTCGCCCGGCCACTTGCGTGCAACCACCGGCGGCCGCAGCGCGAAGAACACCGCTTCGGCGACCGCCGCCTTCGCCTGGTCGGCGAGCTGCACCGCCATGCCGTCGAGCCGTTCGACCGGCGTGCCCGGCGGGATCGTCAGCGCGACCGTCAGCGGCCGTTCCAGCACCTCGACGTCGCGCACCAGGTCGACGATCTTCAGCGCGACCTGCACCGAGGCCGCGGTCAGGTACTGCGGCCGCGGCCCACTGGTCGGGCGCGCCTTGTTCAGCTTCTCGACCAGCGACTGGAAGCGCATCGGCTGCCAGCGCACGACGACGCGGTGCGAAGCGACCACGCGGTGGCCCTGCTTCTCGCGTTCCTGTGGTGCTGCCCCCTCGCCGACCTGGACGCCACCCGACTTCGCGACGAACTGCACGGCGCCGGTCGCGCGCAGGTTCTCGCGGATCGTCGGCGCCTCGTAGGTGCCCTGGGCCTTGCCGAACGGCGCATCGCCGCCCCCCTCCTCGAAGCGTTCGAGCAGCCACTTGCGCAGATCGTCGTCGTCGAGGTCGAGCACGAACGTGCCACCGCTGGCGAGCGCCGCGATCTTGGCGCGCACGGTGACTTCCCATTGCCCGTCGTCCGCCTTGCCCTTCTTGCTGATCTCGTACTGCTGCACGAAGCCGGCGATCTGCTGCTGCACCCACTCGCGCTCGCCCTCCGCCTCACCGTCGAACCAGCCGGGCTTCAGGTCCTCCGACCAGTTGCCGACCACCGCGAGCCGGCTGCGCACCGCCCCCGCGCGCGCCACCGCGATGCCCTTCGCCTTTCCCACTGCATCCTCCAGCGCTGCTGCCAGCGCGGCGCGGTAGCTGACGCCGCGGCCGAAGCCTTCGGTCCACCCGGTCGACTCGGGTGCCGGTTGCTGCGCGACCGCGAAGGTGGCGCTCGTCGCGAGCACGGCGAACAGGGCGAGGCAGGGCAGTGGGTTCATGGTCGGATGCTCACTTCGCGGAAAAAGGCGAGCAAAGCGCGGCGGCCTCGGCCCGGTTGCGCAACGCGCACGATGGCCATCAGCGGCCCTTGCCGGCGGCGCTTGCCGGCGACGGCGAGTCGAGCGGCAACGAACGGAACAGTTGCCAGGCCTCGCCCTGGCCCGGCACCGTGACCCGGCGGCGCTGGGTCAGCGATGGCAAGGGGCGGCCGGCCGCATCGAGGAACTCGACCACGACGTCGTGGTCGCCCGGCGGCACCGCGCCAGTCAGCACCTGCACGGTCGATGGCAGCGTCGGCCAGTGCCGGGTGTCGGCCGACGCCGAGGTCAGCAAGCCCGCGATGACCAGCGCGCCGCCGACGATCGCCTGGGTCCGCTGGCTGTCGCCGCGATCGCGCCGCGCCTGGTCCAGCAG
>JBASWX010000194.1:0-4121 GCA_049276695.1 Planctomycetota bacterium | reverse complement strand
GTGCTCGCGCGTGGCGATCAGCAGGTCGGCGCCGCACACGGCGGGCGCGCCGAGCAGTTCGCGGTCGAGTTGCTTCGACCAGCGGACTTCGCCGCTGCCGGCGTCCACCGCGACGAGGTGACCGCGGTCGTCGGCGACGACCACGCAACCGGCGACGAAGGTCGCCACCGGCGCGCGCATGTCGGGCAGTTGCCGCAGCCAGCGCGGCATGAGTTCCGGCAACGCGAAGGCTGCGACGTGGCCGTCTTCGCCGAGCGCCAACACCGACCGGCCGTGGGCGAACAGGCGGCTGGCCGGCGACTGCAGCGACAGCGTCTTGCCGCGGTGGCGTTGCGGGACGTCGACGACGGCGAGTTCGCGGTTGGTGGTGGCCACGACCAGCAGGTCGCCGACCAGCAGGGGCTCGATCTCGGTCGGCAGCCCGGGCAGCGACCAGGCGACCTTGCCGGTCGCGGCGTCGAGGCAACGCAGGTCGCCGTCCAGCGAGCCGACCAGCAGCCCGGTGGAGTGCACGATCGGCGCGGTCAGCAGGCCCGAGAGATCGCCGCTGCGGAAGGTCCAGCCGCCGCCCGCCGCCGGCCGCGCGGTGACGTTGCCGGAGCGATCGACGAACACGGCCGCGTCGCCCAGCACCAGCGGCGGCACTTCGATCATGCTGCCGTGCTCGAAGCCCGAACTCGGCGCGAGCAGCAACTGCGCCATGACCTCGCCGACGTCGTCGCCGCCCACTTCGAGGGTCTCGTCGCGGAAGCCGTCGGCGCGCAGCGACAGCGTCGAGGTCTCGGCGGGCAGTCGCGACAGCAGCAGCGGCGTCTGGCCAAGGTCCTGGCCCGCACTGCTGACGCGGACTCCGCGCGGCAGGCTGTCGACGCGCAGCGGCAACCGGACCAGGCGGTCGAACGGCACGTCCGGGAACGACAACCGCAGCGCGCGCAGCTGCTGGCAGGCGGTGGCGAAGTCGCCGGCGACTGTCGCCGCCTGCAGCGCCTCGGTCAGCCGCACGATCGTCGCGTTGCGCGCGACACGGTCGCGGAAGTGCGAGCGCATCTCGTCGCTGACGGCCGCGGCCTGTTCCAGTTCGCGGTAGCGGGTCAACGCGCCGGCGAAGTCGTGCCCGTTCTCGCAGTCGACGGCCGCCTTGAACACCGGGTCGAGCTGGCGCTGCTGGTCGTTGCGCGCCAGCGCCTGCTCGTACTCGGCGGTCGCCTGGTGCGCGCGCGTGAAGGCCGGTTCCGCCTCGTTGACGATCCGGGTGATGCGGGGCGGCAGCTCGGCGTCGAGGAACGCCGGCAGCCGCCCCGCGGCGACGATCGGCGCGAGCTGTTGGAACGCGGTCAGCAGGATCGGCGGGCAGGCCGTCTGCAGTTCGGTCAGTTGTCGCACCAGCTCGCGCCGGTCGACCCGTTCCCCGGGCGGCGGCGGCATGCGCGCCGCGAGACCCTTGCTGGTCCGGCTGATGTCGGCCGCCAGGGCTTCCAGGCGGGCGCCCAGTACGTCGGCGACTTCCCGGGTGAACATCGGCTCGGCCGCGATCGTCGAGTAGGCGGCGAGCGCGGCGGCGAGTTCGCCCTTGCCGAGCAGTTCGGCGGCGGCGGTCAGCTCGCCGTTGACGCGGATGCGCATCGACTTCTGCCGGCGTCCGGCCTCGGTCGCTTCGGCGAAGGCGACCCGGTTGCGCAGGTCGTCGATCGACTCGCAGTCACCGAGCACGGTGGCCCAGTGCTCGAGCCTGGCCCGCGCTGCCTCCCGGTCGCCGGCCTGCAGCAGGCTGCCGATCTCGACGTCGGCGGCGCGGGCGCCGGTGGTGAGCTGGTACTGTTGCCAGCCGACGAGGCCGGTACCAGCGACCATCGCCGCCGCCGCCAGCATCGCCGCAACCCGAACGACCTTGCCGACCGCGGTGCGCCGGCGCTGGGCGAGCAGCCGCCGCACGTCCTTGCGCGAACGGTCGATGCGCAGCAGCCCCTCGAGCGCTTCGTTGGCGGCGCGGCGTTCCCCGCGCTGGTCGTGCAGCGCGACCAGCTCCTCGAGCACCGCGCAGGCGCCGGCGGTGTCGCGCGACTTCTGCCGGACGCGCACTTCGCGCATCAGGATCGCCGGCTGCACGCTGCCGGTGCGGCGCGCGTCCTCGATGATCTCCATCGCCGTCGGCGCCAGGTCGGCCTCGATCAGCGCATCCAGCAGCGCGATCGTGCACTGCTCCAACTCGTGCGAGTCGGCCGGGGCGTGCGCGACCAGCACCGTGCGCAGGAAGCTGAGCGTGCCGGCGTCGTGCGGCGACAGGCGATGCGCGGCCCGGGCCAGCTCGAGCGCGCCGGCGGAGTCGCTCTGGCGCTGCGCGGCCTCCAGCAACAGGCTGCCGGCCAGGCCGCGTTCGCCGGCGGCTTCCAGCACCTTGGCCATGCCCTGCAGCACGCCGATCGGCCGGTCGCCCGGCCGTTCGCGCAGCGTCTGCAGCAGGATCAACGCGCGCTTCTTGTCGCCGGCCTGGATCTGGTGCGTCGCCAGCACCAGCATGCTGCCCTCGTCGAGGTTCGCCAGCACGCCGGCAACGACCAGGTCGCGGGCCGCGCGCGCCATCTCGAACAGCCCGAACGTCGACTGTTCCGCGATCTCGCGGTAGCGGGCGATGCTGTCGACGCCGGCCAGCAGCGCGCGATGGGGCTCGCCCAGCGTCGCTTCGTCGGCGTCCGGGCCGAGGCGATGCGGCACGTCGTCGAGGCTGCCGACCGCTGCGAAGATCGTGCGCCACTCGTCGGCGCGGCGCGCGACCTCGAGCAGCAGGCTCTGGATTTCGAACGCCGGGCAGTCCGCGAACGCGTCGCGGGCCGCGCCCTCGGGCACCGGGCCCTTGTAGAACTCGAAGGTCCCGTACTGCCAGGTGAACAGCCCGAACAGGTCCTCGGCGACCTGGTTGCCGACGATCTCGTCGATCGCTGCCGTGCTGACCACGCCGGCGTCGACCAGGATCTGCCCGAGCGGCCGGCGTTCCTCGCGTTGCTGGGCCAGCGCGTCGCGCAACTGGTCGGGTTGCACCAGCCCGGCCTGGATCAGGCGTTGGCCGAGCCGCCGCGACGCGACGCGGTTGCCGACCAGCAGGCGCACATGGCCGTCCTCGGCGAGCACGTGCCGTTCGTCGAGGGGGTTGCGCAGCCGCAACACGCCGGCCATCTTCGACATCGCCAGCGTCTGGAAGATGTCGGCGAGCTCGATCTGCTCGAGGTCGCCGCGCATCGTCACCGAGCGCTCGTCGAAGTCCGGCTTGTTCGGCGCCGGTGCCTCGTCGGCGCCTGCAGCGTTGAGCAGGAACTCGACTTCGGCTTCGCTGAGGATCTCTCCGTTCGACATGCCCCTCGACCCGCGACAGCCCCGCACCGCTGGCATTCGCAGCAGCCGGCTCCCGCTCCGGTTGTTCGGTGCGGTTATCGGCCTTCTGGCGTCGACCGCTCAACCTGCCGCCGGGCAAGGTGGCGGGCCCGTTGTCACCGGCGGTCCAGGCTGGGTCACCATCGCCGACGACAAGGTGCGCGACCGCTTCCGGCAGCTGCTGCTGGCGGTGCCGAGCCGCGATCTCGTTGCGGGTTGGCAGCTGGCGCTCGATCTCGGTCGGCCAGCGGCGCCGTTGCTGTGGGACATGCTGAAGGCCGAACGCTCCGACGTCGGCCAGCGGCTGCGCCTGCTGGTCGCCGCGGTGCTGGCCGGCGGGCCGCTCGAAGACGAGCGGTTGTTCGGCTGGCTCGCGATGCCGAAGCCGATGCTCGAGGAACGCACGCTCACCGCGTTGCTGCTGGCGTGTGGGCCGATGCGCACCAGGGCCGTGGCCGGTTTCTGGCCGCGCCTGCTCGCCGGCACGAAGGAGCCGGAGCTGATCCTGGCGATCGCGTCGCGGCTCGCGGCCGTGCGCTTTCCCGACGCGGCCGAGGCGGCACCGCCGCCCGCGGGGGACGATCCGGGGCTGCTCGCCGCCAGTGCGTACTGCGGCCAGCAGCTGCCGGCCGGGTCGGAGGCGCGCTGGTGGAACCTGCGCGACGCACCACGCCATGCCGAACTGGTGTGGCGTGGCGCGTTGCTCGGCGCGGCGCGTCGGACGCGCGGCGACCGCCAGGTTGCGGCGGGCCTGC
>JBASWX010000193.1:0-2390 GCA_049276695.1 Planctomycetota bacterium | reverse complement strand
GCGCGGCGGTCACCGGCGGGGCGTTCGACACGGAGGCCGCGGCGTCGCCAGTGGGCGCGGTCGTGGTGGGGGCCCCGGGCTGCGGCGCGCGCGGTTCGTCCGACCACAGCCACACGGCCGCCGCGATCACCGCGGCGACGGCGCCGGCGAGCAGCAACAGGCGCCCGTTCATGGCTGGCTCCTGCCGGCGGGTGCGGCTTGCAGCAAGCGGGATGCGATCGAGCGGACCATGGGGGAAGGTTATCGACTGCGGGCGGGCGTTCGACGCCGCAGCGAGTGGGGCTGACCGGGCGGCTGGCACCGCACGGGTGCGTGACCAGCGGCGACATCGACGGTCGAACGGGCGGGATTCTTCCCACCGGCGGGGGCCCGAACCAGTCCGCACGCGCCGGCGCCGGCTGGTTGCGAAAGGCTGGCCCCATGGGTGTTTCGGCCGCGTAGGGGCGCCCCGATGACGCGCACCACCCGCTCAGCACCGCCCGTTCCCTGTCTGCTCCTCTGCCACCTGTTGCTGTCGCTCGTCGCTCCCGCCGCCGCCCAGTCGTTCGGCGGCAGTTGCGGCGGCCAGGGTGGCCAGCCGGCACTCGCGGTCAACCCCGCGTTGCGGCCAGGTTTCGCCAGCACGCTGCAGGGCGCGTACCTGCCCCCGAACCGGCCGGCGATGCTGCTGGTCGGCGCCTCGAACACCGCGTGGGGCGGCGTGCCCCTGCCGCTGTCGTTCGCCAGCCTCGGCATGCCGGGCTGTGAGCTGCTGGTCAGTCCCGACGTCGTGCTGCCGTGCGGCACCGCGAACGGCAGTCCGACCGCGACCTTCGTGGTGCCGCTGTCGCCGTCGCTGGCGGCGCAGTGGGTGCACTTCCAGCTGCTGTTCCAGCAACCGGGCCTGAACGCGACCGACACCGGCACCAGTCGCGGACTCGCCGCGCGCGTAGCGCCGCTGCCGACGCCGACCACGCTGGTCACGGCGCTGAGCCAGCACGGCATCACGTTCCAGTTCGCCTCGCCGGTGCCCGCCGGCCAGTTCGTCAACGGCGACTGGTTCGTGCTCGGCCCGGCGGTGCTCGTCGGCACGACGCCGCCGTGCATCGAGGTGGCTGGCCGCGTGCTGCACGGCGCGATGCTCGATCCCGATGCGTCGACGCGCGCGCACGGCTACGACAAGGCGCTGTACGGCCCCGGCAACGAGTGGCTGTACTCCGACACCCGCAACGTTGCGCGCTGGCTGTCGCCGGCCCGGCCGCGCGTGCTGCAGCCCAACCAGAGTTTGGTCAAGGTCATCAGCAACACCGACCCCGCGTACGTGCCGCAGATCGAGACCTGCGCGGTGCTGACGGTGCTGGCCGAAGCCCCGCCGCAGGGTTCCTTCCGCCCGCCGTACGCCGGCAACGACCACGCGGTGCGCTTCGACGCGCAACTGATCGACTGGTCGAAGCTGCGCGACCTGGCGCCGGCGTCGGGCCTGCCCGACGTCGCGGCGACGACCGCGAAGTTCGAACGCTGCTGGCTCGACCACGCGCCCGGCTGGCCGAGCCGCTACCTGCACCCGGTGCTGAACATGCCCGACTACGGGCGCGACTTCACCGCGCTCTACAACGAGGCGGTGCTGCTCTGCCACACCAGCCTGCCGACCGCCGAGAAGCGGGCGCTGGCGCTGCGCCTGGTCCAGATCGGCATCGACTTCTTCGGCAACGTCGCCGACGGCTGCTGGTGGGAGGGCGTGGGCGGCCACGGCTCCGGCCGCAAGTGGCCGATCCTCTTTGCCGGCGCCCTGCTCGGCGACGCGGCGATGCTCGACGTCGGCCACGCCTATCCGTCCGAGCGTTACCTCAGCGGCGCCTACGTGACGCACTTCGGCGAGGACTGCCAGACGTTCTACGTGCAGACCACCGGCAGCAACCAGATCAACTGGGGCTACGGCGGCTACACCACCGCCGACCTCGGCGTGCCGGAGTTCGGCTTCTCGCACGTGCACTGGCCGAGCAGCGACAACGCGAGCTGGACGGGCGACTCCTACCGCCGCTGCTGCACTGCAAACGCGTGGCTCGGCGCGGTGCTCGGCGCCCGCATGATGGGGCTGGTCGACGAGTGGGACCACCAGGCGCTGTTCGACTACACCGACCGCTACGCGCAGATCGAGCCGGTCGGCTGGACGCGCTCGTGGTTGCCGTGGACCGGGCGGATGTGGGATCTCTACCGCGCGCAGTTCTGACCGCGGCCCCTGCCCGCGCCGCACTCCGCGCTCGACCCACAGCACAGTGCCCCGTATCACATGCGGATGCGGCGTCGCTGCGTCGTGAGCCTGTGCGTGCTGGTCGCCGTCGTCGCGTGCCGCGCGCTGCCGTCCGGCCTGCCGCCCGCGAGCGTGCTCGGCCTGCCGCAGCCGGCGGATC
>JBASWX010000192.1:0-3377 GCA_049276695.1 Planctomycetota bacterium | reverse complement strand
GCTCGCGAGCGCGGGGCCGCCGCGGTCGGGGGCCGACCAGGCGCACCCGTTGCTGCTGCTCGATTCGACCTGGCGCTGGCTGCCCGCGCTGCGCGCGTGCGTGGTCTGCGCGCCGCTGCCGCGCTCGATTCCGGCCGGCGTGCGCACCGCCTACCCGCGCACCAGCAAGGTCTTCACCGATCCCGCCGCCGGCCTCGCCTCGGTCGAGGCGCTGTTCGTCGCGCGCGCGCTGCTGGGCGACCGCGACCCCAGCTTGCTGGACGGGTATCGCTGGCGGGAACAGTTCCTCGCGCAGGTCGCCGCGGCTGGGCTCTGACCGCGAGCGGGAGCAAGAAAAGCCGACGCGACGGAACCCTGGCGGCGGTCGCTTCGTCGCGCCGGTTTCGCGGCAGCGCAACGCGTCTCGCATCGAGACCGCGCAGCCGCCGCCACCGTCGTGACCCTCCTCGACGCCGCGCGCACTGATGGTAGGCTCTCGGGCCTTCGTGTGCGGGCTCTTCGCATCGAAGTTCCCCGCCCCCCTGTCCCAGAACCGATCCTTTCCCATGCGCAACCTTGCAGCCATTGCCGTGTCGGGTCTCGTGCTCGCGTCGCTCGCGACGGCCCAGACCATCAACGCTCCCCTCGGCCAACCACTGACGAGCCCCAACCAAGGCAACCCGGGCGGCGGCATCTACATCAATCTGCAGGTGAACACGACGATCACGATCGTGAACCTGAACTACGTCGCGTCGGACGTCACGCCGGCGACCAACTCGTCCGTCAACCTGTTCGTCGGCCCGTCGACGTGGGTCGGCAACGTCAGCGCCAACCCGGGCCCGTGGACGCTGGTCGGATCGACGACTCCGGTTGCGATCACTCCGACCGTGCCGGCTACTGACACGCCAGTCACCGGCGTGATGAACCCCGCCGGCCTCAACCCCGGCACCGTGACGTTCTCGCCCGGCGCCTACGGCATCGCCCTGCAGGCCGTTGGCCACAGCTGGGGCTATCAGAACGGCGCGTTCACGTTCACCGCACCGAACGCCGACTTCGTGGTCACCACCGGCGGCGCCTCGAACGCCTTCCTGACCCTGCCGACGTTCTCGCCGCGCACGATCAACGGCTCGATCGACTACACGCTCGGCGGCACGCCGATGCCGTTCGCGCGCCGCACCTCGTACGGCAACGGCTGCTACAAGTTCTTCCGCTCGTTCTACGAGTTCATGGGCAGCACCGCGACCAACCAGGACCTCGGCAACACGTCGATCCGGTTCACCCTCGACGCCGCCAACAACCGCTGGAGCAGCATCGCGTTCCAGACGCCGCCGGTGGCACCGGTGCCGCCGGTGTCGGCTGCGATCCCGGGCCTGGTCAATGACGCCAACACCACCGTGACGCTCGCGAACGGCCAGCCGATCCTGTTCCCGAACATCGGTGGACTCGGCGTGGCGACGACGACCGTCGAGATGTGCACGAATGGCTACATCAACCTGCTCGGCACCAACCCGACGACGGGCAACCCGACGATCGCCGCGTGGCTGGCCGGCACGCCGCGCATCGGCAACCACGTCAACCTCGATCCGAGCGTCGCCCCTGGCGCCCTGCACTACGACTACGACGTGCCGAACGCGGCGCACCTGTTCACCTGGAACACGGTGAACCTCTCGACGATCGCCGCTTCGCCGAGCACGTTCCAGATCGCGTGCTTCGCCAACGGCGACATCGAGTTGCGATTCGGCACGATGAGCCTGGCGGGCGGCGGCGGCTGGCCGACGATGGTCGGCTTCACGCCGGGCGGCACGTCGGCTGACCCGGGCACGATCGACCTGTCGGCCGCGCTGCCGATCAGCACCGCCGGCATCGACCAGCCGCCGCTCACGCTGGCGGGCAACACCAACCCGGTGCTGGGGGCCACGGTCAACCTGACCACGTCGAATCCGATCGGCCTCGGCGTCGGCATCTGCTTCGTCACGGTCTCGGACCTGCCGCCGTTCTCGCCGGTCGGCCTCGACCTCGGCATCATCGGCGCCCCGGGCTGTGTCGCGAACGTCGACATCAACCAGGGTGTCGGCAACGTGATCAGCAACCTCGGCCTGCCGGGTCTCAGCATGGTCGTGGCTTTCGGGATCCCGTCCGTCCCGGCGTTCATCGGCGGCAGCTTCTACTCGCAGTCGGCCTGGCTCGACCCGACCCCTGGCTTCCCGACCTCCAACGCGGCGGGAATCATCACCTCGAACGCCCTCAACCTGAAGGTCGGCGCGTTCTGATGCCGTGATCCCGTCGCGCGACCCTGCGGTCGCGCGCCACGAACGGCCGCTCGCACCTCGGTGCGGGCGGCCGTTCGCGCGTACTGGCTCGCACGCCTGTCCCACGAAGGCGATCCGTGCCCACATCGGGTGCGCACCGACGACGGGCTCCCGTGGAATCAGGAATCGCCGTTGGCGAAGCCGGCGCGGAGCGGCGGCTGAGCCATACCCAGAAACTGGCGGGCTCTCCGGTGCTTCGCTGCGCCGAACACTGGCGCGCCCAGGAATCGCCGTTGGCGAAGCCGGCGCGGAGCGGCGGCTGAGCCATACCCAGAAACTGTCGGGCTCTCCGGTGCTTCGCTGCGCGAAGCACTGGCGCGCCCGCCAGGAATCGAACCTGGGACCGCCGCTTTAGAAAAGCGGTGCTCTATCCAACTGAGCTACGGGCGCGTGGGGCGCACGATACCTCGCGCCGTGGGCGAAGGCACGGCGAGCCGCGGGTCACTCGCCGTCGAGTTCATCGCCGCGCCGCGTAGTCGCATCCGGGTCGTGCTCATGGTCCTGCAGCCGGTCCTTCGTCCGGTAGCGATCGTGGATCCACAGGTACTGCTCCGGCGCGCGTCGCACCAGCTCCTCGATCGCCCGGTTGACGCGCGTGACGCCGGCGAGCAGATCGGCGGCGCGATCGCCGGTGCGCGCGAGCGTGAACGGTTCCACGGCGATCAGTTCGAAGCGGAAGCCGACGCCGCGCCGGATCGCGGCGCCGACGAGGATCGGATAGCCGCGCCGCAGCGCCAGGCTGACCGCCGCGCGTTCGCAGCTCGCGGTCTCGCCGAAGAACGGCGCGAACACACCGCGCAGGCGCTGGTTCTGGTCGACGACCTGCAGCCCGACGCCGCCCTTCGCCAGCGCCTGGGCGAGGTCGCGCACGCCGCCGCGCCGGGGATGGATGACCAGCCCGCCGCGTTCGCGGTTGCCCAGGATCCAGCGCTGCAGCAGCGGATTCCTGCTGACGCGCGCGATGCCGTGGGCCGTGCCGGCGGCCTGCGCGACCGCGATCGCGGCGACTTCCCAGTTGCCGAGGTGGGCGGTCAGCCCCAGGAACGGCGGCCGCAACGCCGCCAGGTACTCGCCGGCGCGCCCGTGGTC
>JBASWX010000191.1:0-4115 GCA_049276695.1 Planctomycetota bacterium | reverse complement strand
TTCGCCGGGCGGCCGGTGCACGCGCAGGCCGACCCGCACTGCCGCGCGCAGCGTGCCGCGAACGGTCGCGGTCGCGTCGGGCAGCACGTCGAGGCTCTGGTGCAGCCAGCGGAAGCCCGCGCCGTAGATGGTGACCCGGTAGGTGCCCGGCAGCACGCGCTGTTCGCCGCGCAGCGTTCCCACGTCGATCGCGACGACGTCGCTGCTGCGGCCGCCTTCCAGTTCCATGTGCACATCGGCGAGGCGCAGTCCCGGCTCGGCCGACAGCTCGACGGCGACCACGCCGGACGCCGGCACCACGATGCGGCCGAGGTCGGTGGTCTGGTGCGGCTGCAGCACGAGGTCGGGCACCGAGAAGTGCACCGCGTTGCGACCGCGCAGGAACAGCTCGTAGCGGCCGGGCGGCAACGGCCCGAGGCGGAAGCTGCCGGTGCGCGGGTCGGTGACGGCCGCTTCCATGGTGTTGCCCGGCCACGCCGTGAAGTGCGCACCCTTGACCGCCAGCGTCTGATCGGTGATCGCGGCGCGATCGTCGCGATCCACCAGCGTGCCGGCGATCCACGCGGTCGAGCGCGCCGCATCGGGCACGCGCAGGTCCCAGGGTTCGGGCCGCGGCCGCAGCGTCGCACCGGGCAGCGGCAACGGCAGGTGGCGACCCGGTTCGCACACGCTCACGTCGTGGTCGACGTCGCCGCGTGCCGCCAGCGAGAAGGTGCCGTCGGCGGCGGTGACGGCTGCACGCGAGACGGCGTCGCTGACGCCCCGTGGCGCGATGCGAACGCCCCAGCCGGCCAGGGCGCGCCCGGCTTCGTCGAGCAGCCGCCCGTGGCAGCGCGACAGCGGCGTCAGCGTCAGTGCGACCATCGCATCTTCGCCGCGCGCGAGCTTGACCTTGGTTTCGCCCGAGGCGTGGTCCGCGAGTGAAGCGACGGCGGTGGCGTCGCCCGGGGACAGCTCGCCGAGCTGGAAGGTGCCGTCGGGGCCACTGCGCGCGTTGCCGCCGCGCGGTTCGACCTGGATCGCGACGTCGGCGCCGGGCAGGGCCTCGCCGTCGGGGGACACGACGCGGCCGTGCACCCGCGCTTCGCGCTCGAGCACGACGGTGCGCTGGAGCGGCTGTGCACCGCCGACCGTGAACGGCTCGCCGTGCCGTTCGCAGCCGGGTGCACGCACCTGCAGCACGTAGTCGCACGGCGGCAGCGGTCCGAGGCGCACGGTGCCGTTCGTGCCGGTGGTGCCCGCCCGCAGCAGGTGGGTGAGCGAGCGGCCGGCGGCGTCGGCGCGCGAACCGGGTTGGTCCACCGGTCTGGCCTCGGCGAGCGCGCCAGCGATGGGTGAGCCAGCGGCGTCGGTGACCCGCAGCTCGAGGAACGCACCCACGAGGCCGAGCTGCAGTTCGACGATGCGCGTCGCCTGGTCGCTTTCGTTCGCGGGAGCGGCGACCATGCGCGCCGCCGAGGTGCCGAGGGCATCGTGCGAGGCAGCGACCCAGCAGCCGTGCCCGCGCAGGTTCGGCAGGCCCAGCAGCCGCAGTTCGCCCTGCGCGTCGGTGGTGCCGACCATCGTGCCCGGCTGGGCGACGGGCACATCGAGGCGGCCGGAGGCGCCCCAGAACCACACGCCGGCGCCGGGGACCGCGGCACCGTTGCCGTCCACCACGCGCACCAAGGCTGCGCTGCCGGCCGGTACCGCGAGCGCCACCTCGGTGACCGGCGTCCGCCCTGATGTCGACGTCGGCCTCGGGCCAGCGGTCGAGCCGCACGTGCCAGGGACCCGCGTCGAGGTCCGCAAAGACCGCGATGCCGTCGTCGCCAGTCACCGCGCCGCGCCGCGTCGCTTCGGCGGTCCGGCCATCGCGCGCGACCACCAGCACCCCGACGTGCGGCAGCGGCGTTCCGGCCGGAGCCAGCGTGACCAGGACGTGCAGGGCACCGCGGGCACGTGCCAACGGCGCGGTGGTCGCCGCGGTGCGGGAAGGGGCTGCCGCGGCCTGCCCCGGCACGGTCTCCGCGCCGGCTTCGACCACGGAGGCGGCCGGTGCCTCGGGCTTCGGCGTTGGCGCGGTGCCCACCGGGTCCGGCGCCGCCGAAGCGGACAGCAGCCACCCGATGGCGACCGCGAGTCCGACAACCAGAGCGACGGCGATCCCGCGCGGCATGGTCCGGATCATGGGCTGCTACCACCCGACCGTCGAGGTCGCTGCCGCCGGCGATTCTTATCTGCGCAGTTAAGCGCAGTTAAGGTCATCGGCTACCCACGACGGGCGGATCGTTGGCCGCCCCCGCCGCCGGATGCCAAGGGTGACGTCCGGCGGCCTCTGCTCCCGACACGGAGGAAGCCGTCGTGGGTGCTCGCACCGCAGGCCCGGCCCGCCGCCACTGGTTGCGGCTGTGCGCGACCGTCGCGCCCGCCGAGAACGCCCCCGCCTTGCCGCCGGTGCCCCCGCCGTGTCGATCCCCGACCCCGGTCGCGAGGACCGCCCATGCCTGACGTCACCGAAGCAGACCTGTTCCTGGCCGATCTCCAGGACGATCTGTTCGCCTGCTACGCCGTCGTCGCCGACGAGGCCGCGAAGGCGTGGACGGTCGCGAAGCGCGCCTACAAGTTCGTTGCGCAGGTCAACATCTACCGCTTCGACGACCACGCGGTGCTGAAGCCGCTGCTCGGCGATGCCCGTCCGGTCGCGGTCGCGTTCAGCCGTAGCGGCAAGGTGGTCGCGACGCTGGGCAAGGCCAAGGCCGAAGACCTCGACGCCGTGCTCGGCGCGCTGGAAGCCGCACTGCGGGAGGCGCCATGAACCGCCTCGCCATCGCGACCCTGGTCGCGCTCGCCGCGTTCGCCGGCTGTCGTTCCGCGCCGGAAGCGCCGCCACGCGTCCCGGTCGGTCAGCTGCCCGAGGCTGGCGCCGGCGATCCGCTGGTCGAACAGGCATTCGACGGGCGCTTCACGGTGCCCGCGGGCGAGCGAGCGACGGTCGACGCCAACTCCGACCTGGTGCTGGCGTTCGGCACCGGCGCCCCGACGCCGGACGAGCAGGTGCACCTGCTGCGCGTGCGGGAAGCGCTCGACCGCGTGGTGGCTGCCGGCCGCGAACGCGCGCAGATCCTCACCGAGCTGGAACCGCTGCAGCAGGTGCGGGCCACCGACCGCGATCCGGCGCAGGTGTCGCTGCTGGCGACGCGCTCGGCCGACCTGGCGAAGAGCGCGCGCAGCCTGCTCGCCGAGTTGACTGCACTCGGCTTCAGTGAGCCGGAGGTCGACGCGGCGATCGATCGCGCGCCCGCCGGCGGCGAGGGCGCGTTCGCAGCGGTCGGCGCGCTGCTCGCCGGACGCCAGCAGGCGCTGGTCGACCGGGCGAAGGAACGGGCGGCGACCACGACCAGGCTCGAGGTCGCGGTGCAGGCGTTCCTCGACTCGGCTGGCAACGAACGGCGGCAGCTGCACGTCGAGAACTACGACACGCTGCCGGCCGGCGAGTACCGGCCGATCCAACGCTTCAGCCTCGAGATGACGCCGGCAGAACGGCAACGCTTCCGCGCAGGGCTGCACGAGAGCCAGCTGTGGGCCGATGCGCTGCGGGCGCTGCAACGCGACTCCCTGCGACCGGGCCTCACGGCGCTGCGCGACGAGCTCGCGGCGTTCGCCGCGGCGGCTCCCGAGCAACTGGCGGCGCAGTTGCGCCAGGCGCTCGATGGGGCCCAGCTCGCGGTCGACGTGCGGACGCGCCTTGGTGGGCTGCTCGACGCGGTGCTGGCGAAGGTCCAGGTCGTGCGCGCGGCGGCGGCGACGTGGCGTTCGCTGCTGCCCGGCGATGCGGCGACGATCGACCTGCTGGCGATGTTCGATCGGCTGCAGACGGCGCTGCAGCAGACCGCGGCGGCGGTGACGGCGGTCCGCGAACTGCCGGCCGCGGTGCAGGCACTGCTCGCCGACGCAGCGTTGCCGGTGGCGGTCAAGAGCACGGCCGAGACCGGCCTCGCCGCGGTGCTGGCGCGAGCGCAGACCGGAGCCCCGGTGCTGGCGGGCCTGGCGGCGGCGGCGACCAAGGTGCTCGGCTGGTCGCTGGCGGGCGGGGCCCCCGCGGCGCCGGCAGTGGTGCCGCCGGAGGTCTGGCG
>JBASWX010000190.1:0-15727 GCA_049276695.1 Planctomycetota bacterium | reverse complement strand
GCCTGTGTACCCGCGGACGACGCCGTGTTCCTCCTTCCGCGACGTCGATGGCGACTCCATCGCTCAACTCACGCGATCACGCTGCCAGGTTGGGCTTCGGGCGAGGCGCAGCCGAGCCTGAGATGGGTGAAGAGCCGCGAGGATACCCCGATTCGCCCGGCGCGGGTGGCGTCAGCGCACCGCGCGGAAGCCGACCAGCTCGATGCGCGGCGTCAGGTAGTCGTCGCGCACCGGCTCGTCGCGACACAAGTCGGTCGACAGGTACTTCTTGTTGCTGTCGGCGAACACCGTGACCACCGCGCCCTCGTCGGCGAGCCGTTCACCGAGTTGCACCGCGCCGAGGAAGTTGGCGCCGGAGCTGATGCCGACCGCGAGCCCCAGCTCCCGGGCCAGCGTCTGCGCCATCAGGATCGCGTCGCCGTCCCACGCGTCGACCACCGCGTCGAGCCAGTCGAGGTCGACGACCGCCGGCACGAACTCGTCGGAGATGCCCTGGATGCGATGCTTGCCGACCTTGTGGCCGGTGCGCAGCGTCGGTGAGTTCGCCGGCTCGAGCGGGTGCACGCACACCTTCGGGAACACGCTGCGCAGCGCGCGACCGACGCCCATCACCGTGCCGCCGGTGCCGACGCCGGCGACGAACGCCGCCGGCCGCACGCCGAACGCTTCGAGCTGCAGCAGGATCTCGGGCCCGGTCGTGCCGGCGTGCGCGCGCACGTTCGCCTGGTTCTCGAACTGGCGCGGCAGGAACACCCGTTCGTGCTCGCGCGCGAAGCGTTCGGCGAGCTGCACCGCACCGAGGAAGCCGCCTTCCGACGCCGACACCGGGACGATGGTCGCGCCGAAGCTGGCGATCAGCTGCACGCGTTCCTTGCTCATCCAGTCCGGCATGTAGATGCGCACCGGGTGGCCCAGCGCGGCGCCGACCGCGGCGAAGGCGATGCCGGTGTTGCCGCTGCTGGCTTCGACGATGGTGTCGCCGGGCTGCAGCGTGTCGTTGCCGTACGCCTCGGCCAGGATGTGGCACGCCATGCGGTCCTTCACCGAGCCGGTCATGTTCATCGACTCGTACTTGGCGTAGAGCCGCCGGTCGTGGCCGTCGAAGCGGTAGAGGATCTCGAGCAGCGGCGTGTGGCCGACGAGCTGCCGGATCGCGGCGGTGGTGCGCGCATTGGCCACCGGACTGGCGTGGACCGTCATGCCGGTAGTCGATCGCACTGCGGCCCGGGCCGCGCCCGACGAAGTGCGTACGCCGGGCTACTTCGAGCGACGCGCGCGCCGGCCCGACCGGCCTCGGAGCTACGACACCCCGGGTATCAGGTCCATCAAGTCCTCGGCGTGATAACCACGGCGCACGAGTTCGGCCCGCTCTCCCGGCGACAAGACGACCGTCGCGGCGGCGCGCTCGATCCGCCATTCCCGCAGGTGCGGGAACCCATCGAGGAACCTCTCGACGTGATCGTGAAACACCTTCTCGCTGGCGAACAACTTGTCGGCCGAACGCTTGATGTTGGCGACGCGCACGATGCGCCGCGATTCGTCGAGGGCGACGAGATCCAGTTCCGTGTCGCCACGATCCCAGTAACCGCGGATGCGCTGCGTCAGGGCGAAGCCCGGCAGGCCCTTGCGCGACCTCTCCTCGTAGAGCTGTGCCACCAACCGCTCCAGGCCGTGACCTTCGGCGACCTCGAGGCGTTGGTCGGCCTCCGCCAGGATCTCGTGCTTGGGCCGGAAGTTGAGCGCACTGACGGGAGCAGCCAGTGCTGCCAACCAGGTGCGGAGGAAGTTGTCGGCGATGTAGTACCGGTTCTTCCGCTCGCGCTTCTCGGAGAAGATCGGCGGCAGTCGCTCGATCATGCCGTAGCGCTCCTCGAGGATCTTGAGGTAGCCACCGACCTGCTCCTTCGTTTCCGTGCTGACTGCCTGGACGTGCGCCAGGACGTCGGCGTGGCCGCAGCCAGGATGACGCGCGAGGAACTTGAGGACGACGTCATAGCGGCCTCGCAGTTCACGTAGGAACCAGTTCTCGGCTTCGTTGCGCAGCGGGGCAGAACTGGTGAACAGAGCCCGGTCCAGGAGGTCTTGGCGAGACGCGCCGAGCACACCTTCTTCGAAGCAGTCGCGGTAGAACTTCGGCACGCCCTCGAAGAGGTTCCAGAGGAACAGGAAGCGCCGCGCGTCCATCGCCTCGTGCGCCGTCAGCATGATCCTGATGGCCTCGAGGTCGAGGTGCGGCAGATGCAGCGCGTTGGTCGCTCGGTTGTAGAGCGGGGCAGCGCGATCCTCGAGCAGCGAGGTGACCTCGGTGTGGATCGATCCGAGCACGATCAGACCGCCGTGCACGACCTCACCGGGAGCCACCAGGCGGTCGATCTCCGCCTGCAGGTGCGAGCAGAACTCGGCCAACACCTTGCGGTGGAAGTACTGGAACTCGTCGATGGCGACGGCGAAGCCGCGGCGGACCAGCGCGCCGATCATCTTGGCGAACTCGCGCAGCGTGTGTGGCCGGGGTGCTGTCTGCTCGTCGATGCCGAAGGTGTCGAGTGCGTCGTGGACAGCGGAAAGGACACCGGCCGCAGCGGAGTCGGGGATCTGGACGTAGAAGAGCCGTTGCCGGCCGCTGCGCCGCAGTGCCTGCTGGATCAGGGTCGTCTTGCCGATTCGCCGACGCCCGGTGATCTTCACGAAGAACCACCGATTGCCCGCCAGAATGGCGGTCAGGTCATCGGCTTCGAGTTGCCGCCCGTAGAAGCCCCAGGCCATTCAGGAGGACTACATAAAACGTTCTAAATAGTCAACTGTATCGGTGGAAGTTGTCTTCTTGAAACATCTTCCGTCGCTTGCTCGTAAGCTTCCGTCCACATGAAGCCCTCCTCCACCCTGTTCGCGCTGCTCGCCCTCGTCGCCTGCGCCGCACCGACCGCGACCACATCGCCGCCGAGCAAGGACCAGATCCTCGCGCACGTGCGCTTCCTCGCCGACGACCAGCTCGAGGGCCGCGGCCCCGGCACCCGCGGCGACACGCTCGCCCGCCACTATCTGGCGACGCAGCTGCAGGCAAACGGCGTGCAACCGGGTGGCGCCGACGGTTCGTGGATGCAGCCGGTGCCGATCCTCGGCATCACGACGAAGGTGACGCAGCCGCTGACGGCACGCGGCAAGGACGGCGAGGCGACGTTCAAGGTCGTCGACGACTTCACCGCGGTCGCCGGTTCGCCGGACACGACGGCGGCGTGGCAGAACGCCGAGCTGGTGTTCGTCGGCTTCGGCATCCACGCGCCCGACAAGCAGTGGGACGACTTCGGCAGCGTCGACGTGCGCGGCAAGGTGCTGCTGGTGATGAACGACGACCCGGCCGACGACCGCTTCGCCGGCAAGGCCCGGCTCTACTACGGCCGCTGGAGCTACAAGTACGAAGAGGCGGCGCGGCGCGGCGCGCTCGGCGCGATCGTCATCCACACGACCCCGTCGGCCGGCTACCCGTTCCAGGTCATCCAGGGCAACCAGGACCGCGCCAACTTCTGGCTGCCGTTCAGCAAGGACGAGCCGACGCTCGGCATCCGCTCGTGGGTCAGCGACGACGCGGCCAAGAAACTGTGCCAGCTCGGCGGCCACGACCTCGACGCGCTGCGCACGAAGTCGGCGACGGCCCCGCAACCGCCGTTGCCGCTCGGCGTCACGCTCGGCCTCGCGATCGAGAACAGCGTGCGCGAGTCCGAGTCCGGCAACGTCGTCGGCGTGCTGCCCGGCAGCGATCCGGTGCTGAAGGACGAGTACGTCGTGGTCACCGCGCACTGGGACCATCTCGGCATCGGCAAGCCGCGCAACGACGACGCGATCTACAACGGCGCCGTCGACAACGCCTCGGGCTGCGCCGGCCTCTTGACGCTGGCGCGCGCCTGCGCCGGGATGCCGGAACGGCCGCGCCGCAGCCTGCTGTTCGTCGCGGTGACCGCGGAGGAGTCTGGCCTGCTCGGCTCGCAGTTCTTCGCCCGCAACCCGACCGTGCCGGCGGCCAGCATCGTCGCCAACTTCAACGTCGATGGCCTGAACGTCTGGGGCCGCACCCACGACATCGAGTTCATCGGGCATGGCAAGAGCAGCCTCACTGCGCTCGCCGACCGCGTCGCCAAGGCCCACGGCCGCCGCATCGAACCCGACAGCCAGCCCGACCTCGGCCTGTTCTACCGCAGCGACCACTTCAACTTCGCCCGCATCGGCGTGCCCGCCGCCTACTTCAAGGCCGGCCGCGACTTCCTCGACCGGCCCGAGGACCGCCGCCGCATGAAGGCGAGCTACACCACCGTGCACTACCACCAGCCGAGCGACGAACTGGCGCCGTGGTGGAACCTGGATGGCGCAGTCGACGACCTGCAGGTGCTGTTCGAGTGCATGGTCGAAGTCGCCAACGATCCGCAGCGCCCGACCTGGACGCCGGGCGACGAGTTCGCGAACGTGCGCTGATCGCGTTCGGGCAACCGGTCCCGCTACGGGTAGCCGACCACGCCGGTGGCCGCGTCAGAGACGACGGCGCCGAACGGGTTGCCAGCGGCCGGATCGAGCACGAGCGCCTGGTTGTGGAACTGGATGCCGACGAGGCTCGGTACGTTCGGGATCGGCAGATTCCAGACTGCCTGCCCGCCCTGGCCCGAGATCACCGCGGTGGCGTCCAGGCTCACGTGCCAGTTGCAGCCTGGCATCCCGAGGCCCGCGAGCCCGGTTGGCGGCGTGCGCTGCAGGCCCATCGCGAGCATCGCCACGTCGACCGGCAGATCGAACAGCGTCACGCGGTGCGTGCGCCCGATGCGCGGCGTGTCGCGCGGCACCAGACGGCTCGCCGGTCGGGACCCGGCACAGCCCGCAGCGAACGAGACGTATGTCGTCGTTGGCCCGACGCGCGCGGCCATGTTCTGCCGGCTCACGAACAGCTGCACGTATGACGTGCCGTGATCCAGCCGCGGCACTATCGCGGCCGAGTCGTACAACGGCGGCCCCACCTGGCCGGAGACGACGACCTTGCCATCCGAACGACGCAGGGCGAGCACCGAGTTGCCACCCACCACCTCGACGTAGCTGAGTCCCGTCGGCAGGACCGGGATCGGAACCCAAGGCCAGGTTGTCAGGACGTTGGGCCACTGCACCACGGAACCGTCCGATCGCAGCGCGGCGTTGTAGTTGTCTCCCGCTGCAACCGACACGTACCGCAAGCCTGCAGGCAGTGCAGGAGCGGGCACCCCGCCGAACGACGCCGAGCCGACGACCACCACCTGCCCATCGGAGCGTACGAGCAGCGTCCTGCCGTAGACGGCGTCAACGTCGACGTAGGCAGTTCCTGGCGGAAGAGCTGGGATGTTGAGTTGACTGAATGTGTTGTCGCCGAACGCGAACGCCTGACCGTCCGAGCGGATCGCAACCGTGTGGCCGTGCCCCACCGCGAAGTCAACGTAGGTCATGCCTGGCGGCAGCGGCGGGATCGCGCCCTGACCAGCAGATCCATCGCCCCAGGCCACGAGTTGGCCATCCGTGCGCAGCGCGACAGAGTGATTGCCTTCCGCTTCCGAGCGAACGAAGCCCACACCAGGAGGCGGCACCGGTACGTTCACCTGGTTGGGATCGCCGAACGCATCAATCCCGCCGTCCTCGTAGATGACGATGCCGTTGTAGGCCCCAACGGAAAGGTGGGCACGTCGCGTCGTCGGGTTGCCGAACGTGCCGGGAGTCGCGGGGACGCCAGCTTCAAAGAGCGACTCATGTCCCCAGGTCAGGATCCTCCCATCAGACAGGCGTGCTACGAGGTGCAGCTGTCCGCTGTCCAATTCCTCAACCATCACTCCCGGCGGCACCACGGGTACGTTCAACTGACCGTGCGTGTTGTAGCCCCAGGCGACGAGCACGTTGTCCGAGCGATACGCGACACTGTGACTCTGGCCGGCCGAGCACATCAGGTACGACGTGCCAGGAGGGAGTGGCGGCACAGTGAGCAACTGTGGCCCGCCGGTCCCGAAACTCACGATCGTGCCGTCCGATCGCAGCGCCAACGTGTGCGTGTAGCCAAACGCGAAATCGGTGTAGACGACGCCGGGCGACAGCGGCGGCACGTTCAACTGCCCGCTGGAGTTGTTGCCCCAGGTGAGCAGGCTGCCATCCGACAGAACAGCGCCAAAGCAGCCGTAACCCCCGGAGTCTGCCTCCACGACAGTTGTTCCAGGCGGCAGCGGCGGCATTGGCGGATTGCCGCCCCAGACGATGAATGCACCGTCGGAGCGTTCGAGCACGAGCCCGGACGACGAGATACGTACGTATCGGAGACCTGGTGGCGGCGGCGGCACGGTTGGCCAAGTTCCGCCGTAGAGATCCCCCCAGCCGACCACGTTGCCGTCGTTCAGCAGGGCGATTCCAAAACCGGAAGTGATCGCGATGTCGACGTACCGGGTACCCGGTGGCGCGAGCCGTGTCTCGCCAACCCGCCAGCTGTTCGGGCCGAAGAGGAAAGGCAGTCCCCCTGCCGTTAGCACGAGGGTGTGGTTCCCTGCCGCCGAGATCTGAGCGCACCGCTGATCGAGGCCACGCGTGTCGAAGCAATGTCCGCCCCAACACCGCATTGAATCCTGAGTGATCAGGAAGCCAGCACAGAGCACAACCCCAGCGGCGAGCCTACACACCCGCGTGACCGAAACCGTTTCGAAGACCCTGATCATCGTTGCCTCCGTCGTTCGCGAAAGGGGAGCCGCGACGCGGTTCGTCGCGGCTCATCCCTTTCCTCCAGATCAGTAGGTAAGCCACATGGCTGGCGTGGCCACGTAGCCTGAATTGATGGTACACAGCGGCGGCCCACAAGCAGCGGTGCTACGGGTAGCCGACCACGCCGGTGGCCGCGTCCGAGACGACGGCGCCCATCGGGTTGCCGGCGGCTGGATCGAGCACCAGCGCCTGGTTGTGGAACTGGATGCCGACGAGGCTCGGCACGTTCGGGATCGGGAGATTCCAGACTGCCTGCCCGCCCTGGCCCGAGATCACCGCGGTGGCGTCCAGGCTCACGTGCCAGTTGCAGCCTGGCATCCCGAGGCCCGCGAGCCCGGTTGGCGGCGTGCGCTGCAGACCCATCGCGAGCATCGCCACGTCGACCGGCAGATCGAACAGCGTCACGCGGTGTGTGCGCCCGATGCGCGGCGTGTCACGCGGCACCAAGCGGGTCGCCGGTCGGGAACCGGCGCAGCCCGCGGCGAATGACACGTACGTCGTCGTCGGCCCGACGCGTGCGGCCATGTTCTGCCAGCTCACGAACAACTGCACGTACGACGTGCCGTGATCCAGGCGCGGGATGACCGCGGGCGAGTCGTACAAAGGCGGCCCCACCAAGCCTGAGACGACGACCTTGCCATCCGAACGTCGCAGTGCGAGCACCGAGTTGCCACCCACCACCTCGACGTAGCTGACTCCCGTCGGCAAGACCGGGATCGGAACCCAAGGCCACGTAGTCAGGACGTTGGGCCACTGCACCACGGAACCGTCCGATCGCAGCGCGGCGTTGTAGTTGTCTCCCGCTGCAACCGACACGTACCGCAAGCCTGCAGGCAGTGCAGGAGCGGGCACCCCGCCGGACGATGGCGACCCGACGACCACCACCTGGCCATCTGAGCGTACGAGCAGCGTCCTGCCGCTAACGGCGTCGACGTCGACGTAGGTAGTGCCGGGCGGAAGCGCCGGGATGTTGAGTTGACCGAACGAGTTGTCGCCGAACGCAAACGTCTGCCCGTCCGAACGAATCGCCACCGTGTGGCCGCTCCCAATAGCAAAGTCGACGTAGGTCATTCCTGGCGGCAGCGGCGGGATCGCCCCTTGACCAGCAGATGCATCACCCCACGCCACGAGTTGGCCATCAGTCCGAAGCGCCACCGAGTGGCCGAACTCCGACTCCGAACGAACGAAGCCGACTGCAGGCGGCGGCACGGGCACAGCCACCTGGTTGGGATCTCCGAACGCGTCGATCGTTCCGTCCTCATAGATCACGATGCCGTTGTAGGCCCCAACCGAGAGATGCACGCGCCGCGTGGCGGGGTTGGTGAACGTGCCGGGCATCGCCGGTACGCCTGCTTCGAAGAAAGGCTCGTGCCCCCAAGTCAGAATCCGGCCGTCGGACAGGCGCGCAACACAGTGCAACTGTCCGCTGTCCAGTTCTTCGACCGCCACCCCCGGGGGCACCGCTGGCACGTTCAACTGACCCTGCGCATTGAAGCCCCAAGCAACGAGCGTGTTGTCCGACCGATACGCGACGCTGTGACTCTGGCCGGCCGAGCACATCAGGTAGGACGTGCCAGGAGGCAGTGCCGGCACATTGAGCAACTGTGGCGCGCCGGTCCCGAAGCTCACGATCGTGCCGTCCGATCGCAGTGCCAACGTGTGCGTATAGCCAAATGCAAAGCCGGTGTAGGCGACTCCCGGTGGCAGCGGTGGCACGTTCAACTGTCCGCTGGAGTTGTTCCCCCACGTGAGCAGGCTGCCATCCGACAGAACAGCGCCAAAGCACCCGTACCCTCCGGAGTCTGCCTCCACGACAGTTGTTCCGGGCGGCAGCGGCGGCAGCGGCGGGTTGCCACCCCATACGATGAATGCACCGTCGGAGCGTTCGAGCACGAGCCCGGACGACGACATACGTACGTAGCGGAGACCTGGTGGCGGCGGCGGCACAGTTGGCCAGGTTCCGCCGTAGAGATCCCCCCAGCCGACCACGGTTCCGTCGTTCAGCAGGGCAATTCCAAAACCTGAAGTGATCGCGATGTCGACGTACCGGGTACCCGGTGGCGCGAGCCGGGTCTCGCCAACCCGCCAGCTGTTCGGGCCGAAGAGGAAGGGCAATCCCCCCGCCGTTAGCACGAGAGTGTGGTTCGCTGCCGCCGAGATCTGGGCGCACCGCTGATCGAGGCCCCGTGTGTCGAAGCACTTTCCTCCCCAACACCGGATCGAGTCCTGAGCAATCAACGGCCCGGTGGAGAGCCCGAGAGCCACGGCAAGACCGAATCGGCGCGCGCCCGAAACCACATTGAAGACCCTGGCCATCGTTGCCTCCGTGTTCAGGGAGCCGCGACGCGGTTCGTCGCGGCTCATCCCTTTCCTCCAGATCAGTAGGTAAGCCACATGGCTGGCGTGGCCACGTAGCCTGAGTTGGTGGTACACGGCGGCGGGCCACCCGCGGGCGTGCCTCCCACCAGACCCGATGGCAACGCAACGAGCTGAACCGAGATCGTCGCGTTGCCCAAGGGCAGGGCAATTGGGAACCGCAACGTCGCGTCCGACGAGAAGTGCGCGAAGGTCACGGACGGGCCCGTGATCCAGATCAGCGCACCTCCTGGCAGGAACGCCGGCGGTGCCGGCACACCCGGGAAGCCGATCTGCCAGGCGGACAGTTCGCCGAACGACCCCGGCGGCCTGCTGACGACCAGGGTCATGGGCAATCCCGACGCTGGGACCGGCCCCTCGTAGTCGATCAGCATGCGGCGCAGGAAACCGAGGGGCGGCGCTACGCCAACCTGGAATCCGAACGGCAACAGTGCGCACTCAGGAGTGCTGCCGCCGAAGACGCCCACCAGCGGGTAGGTGGGCACCCCCAAGGCATTGCCGGTTGGGAGTTGGCCGGTGCCGTCGGTACGCCCAACTGCACCCGGAGTCGGGATCCCCGGCTGGATCGCGACCGCCGGCAACATGTCCAGGACCGTCCGCGTGCCGTCGTTGGTCGGTATCAGACCGAACCCGGTCTTGTTGCGCCCCGCGGCGAACACGTAGTTGATCGGAGCCGCCGTGGTGGCGCCGAAGTCGTTGCTGTCGGTCGTGCCGACGACGTTGACGCGACCGGTCTGGTCGACGGCGATCCCGCCGCCGGCCGGATCTCCGATGCCGAAGGCGCCGAAGCCAGCCAGCGTGGTTGCGTTCGTCGCGCCAATCGCCGTCGGCCCGTCGAACCCGGCTCCCCCGAAGGTCGTGGCGGTCAGGGCGACGAGCGGAGCCGGCCAATAGCCGAGTGGATTCGTGTCGATCACGTAGCTGGCAACCTCGATGTCGGTGACACCCGCGCCGGGGCCTCGCCCGGTGACGACGAAGTGATCAGTGAACTCACTCCACGCGTTGACGCCGGTGAGTTCCTCGTCGGCAGCGGTCCCGCGGAACGTCGTGGCGACGAAGAACGGCGGGTTGGCCGGAGGCATCCAGGCCGCGACGATGAACCCATCCACGCCGCCACCGAAGAGTGCCTGCGGCCCTTGTGTCGCCACTGGGATCGTCACCAGCAGGTTCGCGTCGTCGGTTGAGCCGACCACGACCGCCAACCCGCTGCCGCCGTTGTAGCCGGGCTGCGCGACGACATCGCGCGCCACGGTGTTCATTCCCCGGTTCGGGTCACCGAGATTGGTACCCGACTCGAGGGTCAGGAACGGCGCCGGGCCAACGACCGTGGACGCGTCGAACACCATCAAGACTCCGATGGCGTAGGGGCCGGGGATTCCGAGCAGCGGAATCGACGTGAGCGGGAAGGTAGCTGCACCGACCGACGGCGCGCCGGTGATGCCCGTGGACCCCACTGCCACGAACCGGTTGGTGTCCAACTCGGCGATGCCGAACAGGCCGTCCTGCTGAATGCCGCCAACCACCGAGTGGAAGACCGGATTGGTCACGCCAGCCGCCGTGCGCACGAGGCGCCCGACGAACCCGTCCCACTGTCCAGCGCCATTGTCGGTTGCCCCGCCCGCCGCCGGCGGAACTACCGGGAACGGCGCAAGATTGTTCAGCGTACCGTTCGGCGTCGGGTTGCCGTGCGACGAGATGCCGCAGTAGGTGACCGTCTCGTTGCCGGCGGCGTCGACGCGGATGCACAGGTCAGTGACGGCGCTGCTGCCAGCGTTGCCGCCGAAGAAGTGGTGGGTCCACTGCAGATTGGCGGCCCCATCGAACACCGCGATGAACCCGGAGGAGTCCGTCGCGGTCGCGAGCGCCCAACCGCCCAGCGCATTGCTCGGGAGGACCTGATCGTAGGTCTCGCCGCAGATGGCGACGCGCGTGGTGCCGGGCACGCCGGTTGGCCATACGGCGATGCCCCGCACGTTCGTGGCCCGTTCGAAGTTCGGCTCACCACCGACAGCGGTCGCCCCGTGGAAGTACCTCTGGTTCTGAATCCCCTGAGCAGCGTTGTTGATCTGCAGGATGCCGATCTGGCGCTGGTTGAGCGGGAAGCCACCAGGTCCGGCGCCTGCGTTGAACTCAAACCCGGGCGCCGGCGGGAACGCTGCGAAGTTCGAAAACAGGGTGGGGACTGGCTGAGTCCGATTCACCGTGATCGTGCCCGCCGAGTACGTGAACCCGTCACCGGGCGTCTTCACGTCGACCATCCACTCCTGGAAGTTGGCGCCCGGATCCTCGGGCGGCACCGGCAACACCGGCAGGGTGAAGTCGTGCGTCGAGTACCTTGCTTGCGGCGGCGGGGTTCCCTGTCCCTGCGCCACGACCGCGCTACCCGAAGCGAGTGCCAGGACTGCAGTCCCGATCAGGTACGCACGGGTACCCGCGGACTGCGGACTGCGGACTGCGGACTGTCTCATCGTCTCTCCTTGTCGGAGCGGTGCAGCCTCTCAACTTTCGATACCCGCACCAGCGGGTACCGAGACTCTATCCTGAACGCACCGTTTCCGAGGAGCCCCCACTGTCCTCGCCCCACCGCAACTCGTCAAAGGCAGCAGGCGCGAGAACGCGGCCGCGTCACCGGACCTTCGCCAGCTCTTCACGCAGCCCGCGCACGGGCGTCGATCGATCGCGATGCGTGAAGCAAGCCGGCAGGGAAGGACGCCGGCGTTCAGAAGCGCAGCGAGAGGCCGAGGTGGAGGCCCTCGGTCTCGATGCGGGCGCCGACAGCGCCGATGAAGCGGCCCACCGTCTCGACCTCGCTGGTCTGCCGCGCGTAGGCGACGCTGATGCCGAGGACGTCGGTCGCGCGCAGGTCGACGCCGACTTCGAAACGGCCGACGCGGATGTCGCGTCCGCCGGTGCTCGCGAAGCGCACGCACGGCCACGCGAGCGACCAGCCCCGCCACGACGCCGCGAGCCCGAGCGTGCCACCAAGATCCTGGTCGTCGGCGCGGAGTCCGGGGGCCGGCAGGGGGACTGGTAGAGGGGCGTCGGCCACCACTTCGGCATAGGCAAGCCCGACCAGCGGCTGCAGGCAGACGTCGCGCCACGAGAACTCGGGTGCGAAGGCGAGGTGGAACGTGTCCGCGCGGTAGTCGCCCTGACCGAAGTCGCCGCCGACGTGTTCGGTGCCGACTTCGATTGCTGGCTCGAACGCCAGGCCCCGCGCCGGAACCTGGCGCGGCTCGCGCAGTGCGAACGTGGCGCGCACCGCCGGCAGCACGGCGCCGCGATCGGTGCCGCGGATCTGCTGGCCCGACGAACAGGCGACCAGCGCCACGCACAGCAGGCAGGCTGGAGTCCACTTCATGGGAGTCGCCGAGATTCTCGCTCGCGTGCGTTCACGTCCAGGCGAACGTCGCCGCCAACGCCAGGTGGTCGCTGGGTTCGCACGCCGACGGCAGCGGCGTGTCGCCGGTCGCGGGGCGCTGCATCAGTCCAATGCCGCGCCGTCGAGGTCGGACCAGGCCACCACCGTCGAGAACTCGAACTCGCCGTCGCCTTGCTCGTCGACCTCGATCCGGACGGCCGTGTCGTCCAGCGTGGTCAGCCGCAGCCGCGAACCATCGGGCGCGGTCACGACGAGAGCGCCGGCCGACGGATAGCCGCCGCCGTCCCGGGAGAACGCGAGCGTCGTTTCGTAGGCGAGCGCCGGCGGCAGCACACTCGTGTTCCTGGTCGTCGCACCGGCGCCGGCGGTGGCCGCCAGGATGGGTCCACCGAAGATCCGGACGCTGCCCTTCCTGGTCGTGGACGTCGAAGCGGCGACGATCAGCTCGAATCGGCTGCCGGCCTCGAAGATCGCACGTCCTTCGTCGAGGTTGCCGAGCAGTTCCAGCGCCTCGACCAGCTGATCGGGCGTGACGACGATCGTGAGGCGCACCTGCATGGCGATCGCGGTCGTCTCCGCCCCTGACGAGATCTGCAGGTCGTAGGTCGAGCGCGCGGCGAAGTCGAACAACTCCGCGGTGGCGCTGCTGACGACGATCTGGTCCAGCAGCACGGAGCCACTGAGGACGACCTCGCCTTCGACGCATTGGTCGAACCGGAACTCGAAGAGGTCACCCATCGACAGTTCTCCGTTGTCGTCGTTGTCGTCGAAGATCGTGGTGACCGTGCCGCCATTCTCGCAGGCGGTCGTCTCGGTGACGCGGACCATCGACAGTGGGCGCGCCGCGAGTTCCTCGAGGTGGCGAGCGAGCACCGCTCGTGCACCGAGCTGGTGGTCGTCGGATCCGGATGCGGCATCCGTCAGGGCGAAGCCACCGGCACCGGGGATGCGCGCGAGACTGCCGCCACCATTCACGATCACGGCGGCCACGCCGAGGGCGCTGGCGGCGGTGATGTTCGGCGCTGGCTGGACCGGCGGCGCATCGCTGCCGCCGCCGGAGCAGGCCGACAGGGCAGCCATCACCACGAGGGCACTTCCCCCTTTGACAAGTCGAAGTGTCATGCAGTCCTTCCTTGCCACGCAACCACTCATGGCTGCGAAGCTGCCGCAGTTTCCCGGCAGTCGCAGCAGACGTCAACGCGGTCGCCACCGAGAATGGAACCGTGCTGTCCACTGCCTGGTCGCTGCCGCTGTTCCTGACGTTCCTGTCGACGCTCGCCGGTTGTGCCACCGGCCCGACGCGCGTCGCCGACCGCGCCGACGACAGGAAGCTGCTCGCCGCGGTCCAGACCAGGGTGGCCGAACTCGGCCCCGGCGCGCGCGCCGCCGTCTGGCTCGGCCGGCCCGGCCAACCACCGGCGCTCGCCTGGAACGTCGACGTGCCGATGCCGGCCGCGAGCGCGATCAAGGCGGCGTACCTGGTCGAACTGTTCGCCGCGCGCGCCGACGCCCTCGACCAACCGCTGCCGGGCGCCGACGCAGTGCTCGCCGACGCGACGCACCCGGCGGTCGCCCACTTCACCGCAGCGCAACGCGCCACTGCGCGCCAGGCGCTCGGCACCGCCAGCGTGCGCCGGATCGGCGAGGCGATGATCAGCAGCCGCGGCGTCGACAACGCCACCTACAACCTCGCCGCCAACCTCGCGACCGCGTTCCTCGGCGGGCCGGCCGCGCTCGACGCGAAGCTGCACGCGCGTTCGCCCGAATGGCACGGCCTGCGCGTGCGCCGCTACATGCTCGCGAACCGCACCGCGAACGGCGACAACGAGGCGACCGCACACGCGCTCGCCGACGTACACGGACTGCTCGCCACGTTCGCGGTGCCCGGCCTGTCGCGCCTGACCATCGAAGACTGCCGCGCCACCCTGGTACGCCCCGCCGACAGCCTCGGCCGCGCCCGCTACAGCAAGAGCGGTGCGCTCGACAGCGAACCGATCACCCGGGTCGAAGCCGGCTGGTGCGTCGACCCGGAAGGGCCGCTGGTCCACGTGGTGATGCTGGCGCAGGACGGCGTCCCGGCCGGCGACCGTGCCGCCGCCGGCCAACGGCTCGGTGCCACGGCGCGCGCGATCCAGGACCTGCTGTTGGCACGGCCCTGAACCAGCGCCTGCGTGGGACCCGCGATACCGTCCCCGTAACCGGAGGCCCGGCGAACCAGGGCCGGCTCGTCCCTCTCCCGCCGATGCGCCCGCCGATGCACCGACTCGCCGCCGCGTTCCTCCTGTTCGCCCCGTTCGCGTCGCTGGCTGCGCAGACGCGCAACACGCTGCTGGTGGTCGCCGACGACGTCGGTGTCGACGCGATCACGTGTTATGGGCTGGGCAGCAACCCGCCGCCGACGCCGAACATCGACGCACTCGCAGCGAGCGGCATCCGCTTCAGCAATGCCCAGGCCTGCCCGCTCTGCTCGCCGACGCGCGCGTCGATCCTGACCGGCCGCCACTCGTTCCGCACCGGCGTCGGCACCGCCTTGATGGGCAACCAGCCCGGCCTCGCCGCCAGCGAAGTGCTGCTGCCCGAGATCCTGGCGCCGGCCGGCATCGCCAACGCCCTGATCGGCAAGTGGCACCTCGGCGCCGACCTCGGGCCGCTGACGCCGACCGCCGAGGGCTTCGGCACGTTCACCGGCGGCATGGGCGGCACGCTGCCGAGCTACTACTCCTGGCCGAAGGTCGAGAACGGGACCACGTCGACGTCGACCGCCTACGCGACGACCGACACCGTCGACGAGGCGCTGACCTGGGTCGGCGCCACCGCGCAGCCGTGGTTCCTGATGCTCAGCTTCCACGCCGGGCACTCGCCGTACGAAGCGCCGCCCGCCGGCCTGCACACCCAGAACCTCGCGGGGCTGAATCCGGCGACGCAGCCGGTGCCGTTCTTCCGCGCGATGGTGCAGGCGATGGACACCGAGCTCGGCCGCTTCCTGACCACGATCCCGGCGGCGGTACGCGCGAACACCAACATCGTGTTCCTCGGCGACAACGGCACGACCTCGGCGGTGACGCTGCCGCCGTTCGACCCGGCGCGCAGCAAGGGCTCGATCTACCAGGGCGGCATCCACGTGCCGCTGATCGTCGCCGGCCCCGCGGTCGGCGGCGCGCCGCGCGTCGAGCCGGCGCTGGTACACGCGGTCGACCTGTTCGCGACCATGGCGGCGCTGCAGGGCGT
>JBASWX010000189.1:0-2961 GCA_049276695.1 Planctomycetota bacterium | reverse complement strand
GCGTCGAGCCGCGCCCTGATCGCGCCCGGCAGGTGCCCGCCGCCGCCGTTCCCTGCCGGGGCATCGCACACCGCCGTCGCCAGCTGTCGCGCTGCACCGCACCGATTGTCGCGATGCGGGACCGCTGTGTAGCGCCGCTGCAGTCGGCGCTTCCGCACCCCTGTCCCGTGCCGCGAAGTCCGCCATCAAGGGCTGCGACTGTCGCACCGATCAGCACAGCCGCAACGAAGGTCCACAACACCGGCAATGCCGGCAATGGGGGAAGGGATGGCTCACTGCTCTTTGGTTCGTTCGGCCGTCATCGGCCTCGGTCTCGCTCTGCTCGCCGGCAATGCCGCCGCACAGGTTCTCTCCGTCACTCCGGGGGTCTCGCTGCAGGTTGGTGACGCTGCCACCATCAGCTACTCGGATCCGTCGCGCGCGAATCAGTCGATCATCGTGCAGGTCAGCGGCGGCTTCCCGGTCCCGACAGTCTACGAAGTGCAGATCCAACTCGACGGCAAGGGCAAGGGCAGCGGCACGTGGACGGTCGTCAGCGGCTGGCGCAGCGCTTGCTTCGATGCACCTGGAACCACGGGCCAGGTGATTCCCATCTTCTGATCGCTCGACAGCGCTTCGGTCTTGGCTGACCTGGCCCTCGCGCCGCAGGATCGTCGAAGTTCGTTTGCGGTTTCCGAGTCGGGATCAGCCGCCGAAGTCGCGAACCAACCGCTTCAACATCGAGTCGTACCGCACCTTCGCTTCGCCGGTGAGGAACGACCCGAGCTGCAGCAATGCCGTCAAACCAGAGTCTGCTTGCCGCTGCACTTCCTGAAGCAGGCGCACGCGCTCTTCGATCGACCTGCTCCGATCAACGATTGCTGCGATCGTGGCGCGGAACCCTGGATCGACGCTGCCTGGGACCGCCTGAGGTCCGCTGGCTAGCAGACTGGCGAGAGCACTGCGCACGTGCCGCGCCGTGTTGGCAAGCTCCGCCTCCGCACCAGCCTCGAGGGAGCGCAATGCTGCGGCGACGCTGCCGCAGTGCTCATCGATGACGTGAACCGCCTTCAGTCGCGTCTGATCGTCGGCATTGGGCTGAGTCGCCAGCCGCACTGCTTCCGAGTAGTCGAGGGTGACCGGTGCAAGCTGTTGCGTTGGTACCAGCTGGAGCACGACCGCAGCGGCCGCACTGATCGACACGAACAGCAGCGCCGCCACCAGCCACAGCCGCCGCTGCCCCGACACCGGCCGGAATCGCCCCGCATCCGCTGCCGTCGCGCGCGCAACCACCGCAGCCACCAACTCCGGGGCCATCGGTGCTGCGCCCTCGAGTTCCCGCAACTCCGCTTCCGCGGCCGCCATCTCAGCGGCACTGGGCGTCGCGGCGTCAGTGACGTCGTCCCACAGTCTCTCTTCGGGGGTCTTCATCCGGATTCGGCTCCGAGCTCGGTCGGCGCTGCGCGCGGTCGCTCCGCCGCCGCAGCCGTAATACGATGGCCCATCCGCGCCAGCAGGTCGCGCAGCTTGCGCAGGCCCTTGAGGCGGGACACGTAGATGGAATTCGCCGAGGTGCCGAGGCTGGCGACCAGGTCGGTACCCTTGGCCTGACCGCCGGCCGCGAGGTCGGCTTCGAGGATCGCGCGCTGCAGCGGCGGCAGCCGTTCGAGGCAGGTCATCGTGTCGACCAGCAGGCGCGCGCGCGCCGAACTGGACGCGGCCACGGCCGGCTGCGGATTGGCGTGCTGGTCGAGGTCGTCGCGCAGGTGCAGCCCCGCGCGCTTGCGCTGCGCCAGCAGCTTGAGGCCGCAGTTGTTCGCGATCACCCCGAACCACGCGCGCAGGGTGCCGAGTTCCGGCTTGTAGGTGGCCGACGAACGCCAGACCTGGAACGCGGCCTGGTTCATCGCTTCGTCGAGTTCGGAGTCATCGAGCACGCCATGGAATCGCTTGCGCAGGCGTTCCCGCACGACGCCACCGTAGTCCTCGAGCAGGTGCTGGAGGCCGGTGGCGTCCCCCGACCGCAGCATGGCCACGATCGAGGGATCTCGACCGGGAGGCACGGTGGATTGGGGGCGAGGTTCCTGCACCGGGAGTATCCGACGATCTTATCCGCGACCGCAGGTGGCCCAAGGCGATGCGTCCGCGGGTCGGGACGGCGGAATCACCGAAAGCACCTTGGGGCCGGGGCCTGGGCACCGCTGGTGGGGGCGTCCGCTCGGTTCGCCGAGCTTCTCCCGCCGCCTCTTTCCCCCGAGATCGAACCATGAACGCTCCCCGCGCCCTCCTGTCCTGCTTGTTCTCCGCCGCCGCGCTGTCCGCCCAGGTCGGCATCGCCGTCGCCCCGTCCGGCCAGCCGGCGCTGGCCGCGATCCGGCCGACCTTGCAGAACACGCTGCCGCTGGCCGTCGCCGAAGTCGCCGGCAACCCAGGCTTCCAGCTGCGCGCCGCGGTCGTCACGCCGGCGGTGCCGGTCGGCTCGCCGATGTTCCTGGTGATCGGCACGCCGGCGGCCGCGCCGATCGCACTCGGTGCGCCGCTGCTGTTCCCCGGCTACGGGCTGCCCGGATTCCTGGCGATGAACAGCATCCTGGTCATCGCGCCGATGACGGTCGCCGGCACCCTCGGCACGCCGCCGTACAGCCTGCCGATCCCACCCGGCCTGGGCGCGCTCGGTCACTGCCTGACCGCGCAGATCGCGGTCGTGGTGCCCGGCGGCTTCGGACTGACCGGCGCCACGGGCATCGTGCTGTAGCGAGCCGCGGGCGGGCTGCGACCCGCGCGCGGCGCCGTTCAGCGGACCGGTTCGACCCGCACGTCGATCGGCTCGCGGCGCCGTTCGAGCGAATCGACCGTGAAGCGCGTCGCGTAGCGGCGGCCGGAGGCCCCGGTCGCCTCGACGTGGAAGGTGCCGCGGTCGAGGAACGGCCACTGGTCCTCGTGCGCGGTGTCGTGGTCGAGCTCGGTCGCGAACACCTGCTC
>JBASWX010000188.1:0-5863 GCA_049276695.1 Planctomycetota bacterium | reverse complement strand
GCAGCGTTCCGTGCCGCCGGCTCTCCGGGCGGCGAGGTGGCGCTGCGCGCGTTCGTGCGCGGTTACCTGCGGGCGCACCGGCGGCTGTTGCAGACCGTGCCCCTGGCCCGCGTGCTGCGTCGCGCCGAGCAGCGCGCCGGCGAGTGGTTGTCGGCGCACCGCTGAGCGCAGCGCTGGCGCGGATCAGCCGAGTTGTGACGCCGCCAGCCGGTTGCGCAGTGCCTCGCCGCCACCGTCGAGCACTTCCAGCATCTTGCCGTCGCGGTAGTGGCGCTCGACGTGGTACTCGACCGTGTAGCCGTAGCCGCCGTGGATCTGGATGGCTTCGTCGGCGGCGTTCACGCACGCCTCGACTGCGGCGAGCCGGGCGCTGATCGCCACCTCGGTTGCATCCTGGCCGAGGTCGGTGACCCGCGCCGCATGCCAAACCAGGTGACGCGCCGCGTCGACGAGGCACTTCGATTCGACCAGCTTGCGCTGCACGGCCTCCTGGACCAGCAGCGGCTTGCCGAAAGCGATCCGTTCGCTCGCGTGCTTCTTCGCCGCCGCGAAGGACGCCAGGCCACCACCGACCATCGTCGCCGCGACACCGATCCAGCCGACGATCTGCGCCTTGGCGATGGCGTCCGCGACGGACCCACCCCGGGCCGCGACGTAGACCGGTGACGCTTCGAACTGCACCGCGGCGCAGCTCGCGCTGGCGAGACCGAGCGCGGTCAATGGCCGGCGCCGGACGTCCGCCGACTGGACGACAGCGAGCACCGGTGTACCCGCGTCGCTGGCGGCGACGACGAAGAAGTCCGCCTCGCCGCCGGCCGGCACGACGCGCGCGGTTCCGGTCACCTTGTCGGCAGAGAACGTCACGCCGTGCTCAGGACCGACGAAGGTGGCGAGTTTCGAGCCGGCGACGACTTCGGCGATCGGATCCTCGGCGACGCCGGCCAACGCTGCCGCACACTGCGCCTGGCCGATCCACAGCCGCGCGAGCGAACTGCTCTGCGCACCGACCGACTCGAGCGCGGCGACGTAGGGCAACCAGCCCATGCCCGCGCCGCCGAACGTCTCCGGGATCGACATCCCGAACACGCCGAGTTCGGCGAGGCCGTCGAACTGCGCGCGGGCGAAGGTGCGATGCTCATCGAGTTCGAGCACCTTCGGCGCCACCGCGTCCGCGACGAACTTGCGGACCGTGTCGACGATCATCTCCTGGTCTTCACCGAGCTGCAGGTTGTGCATGCGTTCACCGGGGTCTCAGCGACCTCCCTCCCAGAAGTACAGGAACCGCGGTCCGGTCGAGCGGGTCAGCAGCGTCGCAATCGACGGCTCGGCACCTGGCCCCTTGCCGAACGCGCCGAACAGCAGGTCGCCGAGACCCGGACGCCGGCGCGCCTCGACGATCGTGACCGGTTTGCCGAGCTGCTGATCGAACCATGCCAGCGCCTCGGCGTGGTCGCCGATCGCGTCGACCAGGCCGAGTTCCAGCGCCTGCTTGGCGGTGAACACCGCGCCGGTCGCGGCCCGCAGCACGCCGTCGCGGTCGAGCCCGGGCCGGCCCTCGTCGACGACGTCGACGAACTGGTCGAGCAGCTCGTCGACGATCGTGGTCAGCATCTCGCGTTCCTGCGGCGCCAGCGCGCGCGTCGGCGACAGCATGTCCTTGTACGGCGTGCGCTCCGACTTGATCGCGATCTGCTCGACGCCGAGCTTCTTCGCCGCCTCGGCGAAGTTCCACGCGCTCATGATCACGCCGATGCTGCCGGTGATCGTCGAGCGGCGGGCGATGATGTGTTCGGCGGCGGCGGCGACGTAGTAGCCGCCGGACGCCGCGATGTCGCCGAACAGCGCGAGCACGCGCTTGTTCGGATGGTCCTTGCGGAACGTGCGCACCAGCTGCCAGATCTGGTCGGAGTCGGTGACGCCGCCGCCCGGCGAGTCGATGTACAGCAGCACGCCGAGCACGTCGTCGTCGCCGCCGGCGGCGCGCAATCCGCGCCGGACCTGCGACACGCTGCCGCCGGAAGCGCCGAGCACCGGGTTGCCATCCTCGGCGATCGCGCCGCGGATGCCGATCTGCAGCACCTTGTCCTTGCCGCCGCGCACGCCGGCGACGTGCACCTCGTCGTACGCGACGCCTTCGGCATCGGCGCCGAGTCCAGCGCCCGCGAGGCTGCCGACGCTGACCAGCAGCAGCAGCACGTTGAGGCCGGCGGACGCGACCAGCAGGATGCCGAGGAAGATCGCGACGAAGAACGCGACGCCGCGAGACTCGCGCGGCGGCGGCGCCGGGGTCGGCCAGTTCGGCCATTGCGGCGGCACCCCGGGCGGCGGACCGCCGGGTGGCGGGCTGCTCGGTGGCGGATTGCCGGGCAGGTTCGGTGGCAACGCGCTCATGACGGCGTCATCAGTCCGCGGGCGATCACCAGCCGCTGGATGTCGGTCGCGCCTTCGTAGATCTCGGTGATGCGCGCGTCGCGCAGCAGCCGCTCGGCCGCGGTGCTGCCGTCGACGCCGGTCTGCCCGAGGATCGACACCGCGGCGCGCGCGGCGCGGTTGGCGAGCCGCGACGCCGACAACTTCGCCATCGCCGCTTCGGCACTGCAGCGCACACCCTGGTCGCGCAGGATCGCGGCGCGCCAGGTCAGGAAGCGGTAGGCGTCGAGATCGGCGGCCAGGTCGGCGAGCGTCCACTGCTCTGGCTGCGTCGCGGTCGAGCGGCCCTTGTTGTCGACCTGGCCGGCGAGGCGGTTGCGGATCAGCTCGACCGCAGCCCGCGCGATGCCGAGCGACTGCGAGGCGATGCCGAGCCGGCCGCCGTCGAGCGTGTCGAGCGCGATGGTGAAGCCCAGCCCTTCCTGGGCGATCAGGCAATCCGCGGGCACCCGCACGTTCTCGCACACGATCTCGGTGGTCGGCGAGCCGCGCAGGCCGAGCTTGCGTTCCTTCTTGCCGACGCTGACGCCGGGCCAATCGCGTTCGACGACGAACGCCGAGATGCCCTTGACGCGGTCGGGGCCGGTGCGCGCGAAGATCACGAACAGCTTCGCTTCGCTGCCGGTCGTGATCCACAGCTTGGCGCCGTTCATCACGTAGTGGTCGCCCTGCTTCTTCGCCTCACAGCGCAGCGCGGCGGCGTCGCTGCCGGAGAACGCCTCGGACAGGCAGTAGGCGCCGAGCCATTCGCCGGTCACCAGCTTCGGAAACCAGCGGCGCTTCTGCGCATCGCTGCACCACTTGCCGAGCAGCGAGTTGACCAGCGAGTTGTGCACGCTGATCGTGACGCCGGTCGACGCGCACACTGCGTTGATCTCCTCGAGCATCACGCAGCTCGCGAGGTTGCCCATCGCGCTGCCGCCGTACTCCTTGGCGACCGTCGTGCGCAGCAGGCCGAGCTTCGCGGCGACCTGCACCGGCTCGGCGGGGAACTTCGTCTCGGCGTCGTAGCGGGCAGCACCGCCGAGGTGCTCGTTCGCGTAGTCGCGCACGAACGCCCGGAACTCGCCCAACGCGGGCGACAACTGGAAGTCGGGGACCTGCGGTCCGGTGGTGGCGACAGTGCTCGTCATCGGCGTCCCTGCTGCCTTCACGCGTAGGTGTAGAAGCCCTTCTTGCTCTTCTTGCCGAGATGGCCGGCGGCGACCAGCCGCCGCAGCAGCGGGCAGGCGCGGTACTTGTCGTCGCCGAGCCCGTCTTTCAGCACGTCGAGGATCGACACGCAGACGTCGAGGCCGATGAAGTCGGCGAGCGCCAGCGGGCCCATCGGGTGGTTCATGCCGAGCTTCATGATCTCGTCGATCGCCTCGCGCGTCGCGACACCTTCCATCAACGCGAACGCCGCCTCGTTGATCATCGGCATCAGGATGCGGTTGGCGACGAAGCCCGGGTAGTCGTTCGCCAGCACCGGCACCTTGCCGAGCGCCTGCGCCCAGCCGTCGACCAACGCGCAGGTCGCGTCGCTGGTGTCGTTGCCGCGGATCACCTCGACCAGCTTCATCAGCGGCACCGGGTTCATGAAGTGCATGCCGATCACGCGATCGGCGCGCTTCGTGCGCGCCGCCAGCGTCGTGATCGAGATCGACGACGTGTTGCTGGCGAGGATCGCCTGGGCCGGTAGCGCTGCGTCGGCGGTCTGGAACACCCTGGTCTTGACGTCGAGGTTCTCGGTCACCGCTTCGACGCAGAGGCCGACGTCGGCCAGCACGCTCAGGTCGGTGCCAGAACGCAGCCGCGCCTTGGTCGCCGCCGCCTGGTCGGCGGTCAACGTGCCCTTCTCCTGGAACTTCGCGAGGCTCTTGTGCACCGTCGCGACGCCCTTGTCGACGAACTCCTGCTTGATGTCGAGCAGGTGCGTGGTGACGCCACAGGTCGCGAACACCTGGGCGATGCCGTTGCCCATCGTGCCGGCGCCGATCACGGCGACCGCGGTGGGAAGGGAAGGGTTGCTCATGGAGTTCCTGGTCGCTCCCGCCTCAGACGCGCTCGACTGCCATCGCGACGGCGTTGCCACCGCCGAGGCACAGGCCGGCGATGCCGCGGCTCTTGCCGTGGCGACGCAACGCGTGCAGCAGCGTGACCAGCACCCGGGCGCCGGAACAGCCGATCGGGTGGCCGAGCGCGATCGCGCCGCCGTGCACGTTCCATCTCGCGGGGTCGAGTTCGAGCTGGCGCTGCAGCGCCACCATCTGCACCGCGAATGCCTCGTTCATCTCGACCAGGTCGAAGTCGCGCGGCGCGCACTGCAGCAGCGCGCACAGCTTCTTGGTCGCGACCTCGGGCGCCATCATCACCCACTCGGGGGCGAGGCCGCCGGTGGCGTAGCCGGTGATGCGGGCGAGCGGCGTGCAGCCGTGGGCCTTCGCCCAGTCCTCGTCGCAGACGACCAGCGCCGCGGCGCCGTCGTTGATCGTGCTGGCGTTGCCGGCGGTCACGGTGCCGCCGTCCGGCTGGAACGCGGGCCGCAGCTTCGCCAACGCTTCGACCGTGGTGTCGCCGCGCGGGCCTTCGTCGGTCTTGAACACGATCGGGTCGCCCTTCTTCTGCTTCAGCTCGACGCCGAAGATCTCGGCGTCGAACGCTCCCGCCTTCTGCGCCGCGACCGCGCGGCGGTGGCTCTCGGTCGCCCAGGCATCCTGCTCGGCACGGGTCACGCCGTACTTCTTGGCGACCAGTTCCGCGGTGTTGCCCATGTGGAAGTTGTTGTAGTGGTCCCACAGGCCGTCCCACACGATGCCGTCGAGCGCCTGGCTGTGGCCGAGCCGCGCTCCCGCCCGGGCCGCCGGCAGGTAGTACGGCGTGTTGGTCATCGACTCCATGCCGCCGGCGACCGCGACCTTCAGGTCGCCCGCCTTGATCGCCTGCGCGGCCAGCATCACCGCCTTCAGGCCCGAGCCGCAGACCTTGTTGATGGTGACCGCGGCCGCGGCATCCGGCACCCCGGCCCCGCGCAGCGCCTGCCGCGCCGGGTTCTGGCCGAGCCCCGCCTGCAGCACGTTGCCCATCAGCACTTCTTCGACCTCCGCACCGGGCACTCTGGCCCGGCGCAGCGCTTCGGCGACGGCGAAGCCACCGAGCTGCGGTGCGGTGAACGAAGCCAACGCTCCTTGGAACTTGCCGATGGCGGTGCGGCAAGCGGACACGATCACGGGGCGGCCCATCGGGGGTGCTCGGTTCGGGGGGGACGAGTTCGGCAGCGAACGCGCGCCAGCCGGCGGAATGTCACCGGGGCTTGCGGGGCGAAGATCCTAGGCGGCCAAGGCAGCGCCCGCCATCGTGGTGTGCCGGGCCAAGGTGCGGTGCCGCGCAGCAGCAGGGCCAGGAAAGGGACCGGCCCGCCGGACGGAGTCCGACGGGCCGGGGACTGGTGGAG
>JBASWX010000187.1:0-3320 GCA_049276695.1 Planctomycetota bacterium | reverse complement strand
GTCGTCGCCGGCACGGACCACCAGCCCGGCACCACCGGCGCGCTCCGGCAAGGCACCGAGATCGCTGACGATGCAGGGCAGCCCGAGTTCGAAGCACTCGTCGAGCACCAGCCCCCAGGTCTCGAGGCACGTGCTCGGGAACACCCCGACGTGCGGCGCCACCGCGTGCAACTGCGCGGCGTCGAACTCGCCGTGGAAAGTGACCGGCAGCCCGTCGCCCGCCGCGCGCAGTTCGCGTTCGAACTCGGGACTCTCGCAGCCGCCGAGCACGTGCAGCGCAGCCCGTCCCGGCCGCGCGCCGTGCAACCGGCGGAACGCGCGCAGCAGCACGTCGACGCCCTTGTGCCGCCCGACGCCGCCCCAGAACGAAAAACGCAGCGGGCCCTTCGGATCGGGCGCCGCCAGTTTCGCCATGCCGGGGAAGCGGCCCTGGTAGCCGAGCGGCAGCACTTCGTAGCGATCGCGCGGCACGCCGGTCGTCGCCGCCAGCAGGTCGGCGGTGCTGCCGACTGCGACCAGCACTGCTGACGCCAGCGACAGCTCGGCGCGGTAGTGGTCGGCGAACAGTTCGATGCCGGCGTCGATCTCCGCCTTCGCTTCGTACCCGAAGCGCGGCACGCAGTCACCGCAGCTCGCCACCGACACCGGTCGCCGGCACGCCCCGTCGTCGACGCGGCGGCGGAACGCGCGCGGACAACTCGTGTAGTGGTCGTGCAGCGTGACGACGGCCGGCACACCATGCCGCCAGCACACTTCGACCAGGTTGCAGGTCAGCCGCACCCAGTGGTGCACGTGTACGACCGCGGGCCGCAGTTCGCGCAGCAGGCGGCCGAACTCGGCTTCGACGCCGGGATGCCACATCTTGGCGTGGTGGTCGAAGTACAGATCGTCGCGGTGCAGCCGGTGCACCGGCAGGCCGTCGACCGTGTCGCGTTCGAGCGTCAGCCGTTCGCGCCAGTGCTTGGTGCCGGTCAACACCTCGACCGCGAGCCCGCGCGCGCGCTGGGTGCGGGCGACGTCGAACGCGTACGACTCGGAGCCCCCGCGACTCTCGGGCGGGAACTGGTGGATGACGTGCAGCGCGTCGATCGCCATGCGCCGTCGTTATACTGCGCGCGCTTCGTCATCTCCGGGGTCCTCTCCGAGCCCGCACGGCCCACACGGGAGCACGAACCACTCGGCGCGCCTGTTGGCGGATTCGCGCAGCCACGTCGGCTGCAGCTGAAGGCGCCGGGACGTGGCCGATCACTCGCGGGCGACCGGCACGCAGACGACGGGCACCGTGGAGGTGCGCACGACCCGTTCGGCGACGCTGCCGAGCAGGACGCGGGCCAATCCACGTCGGCCGTGCGTGGCGACGACCAGCAGCGAGCTCTGCTGCGCCTTCGACGCGTGCACGATCGCCGCCGCCGCATCGTCGTGGATGTCGACCGACACCTCGATGGCGAGGTCGTTGGCCAGTTCGGCCGCGAACTGCCGCAGCTCGCGCAACCGTGCCTGCACCCGTTGCGCCGGCGGCGTCGGCTGGGCCGCGACCGGGGCGCCGCCGCCGAGGGGTGGCGGCTCCTTCTGCGGGACGACCGAGAACACGACGAGCGGCAGCTGCAGGCGGCGCGCGAGGTCGGCCGCCGCCTTCGCCGCATCGCCGGCAGCCGACGACAGGTCGGTCGCCAGCATCACCGGCCCCGGTTCGTCGCGGCGCCGTTCCGCCTGGATCATCGCGTCGGTCAGCAGCAGCACCGGACGGCGGGCGCGCCGCAGCACCTGTTCGGCGAAGCTGCCGAGCAGCGCACGTGACAGGCCGGAGCGACCATGCGTCGGCAGCACGATCAGGTCGGCGTGCACACGCTCCGCCGCCGCCAGGATCGCAGTCGGCGGGTCGGCGCTGACGTCGAGGGCAACGTGCGGCGGACTGGCGGTGCCCAGTTCGCCGGCGAGCTTGCGCAGCGCCTGCCGGGACTCGGCCGGCGTCGCTTCGACCGCCGCGACACCGGCGCCCTCGGGAGCAGCCACCGTGATGGGCACCCGGACATGGAAGAGGGTCGTCTGCGCGTGCAGGCGTTCGCCCAGCTGCGCCGCGAAGGCCAGTTGCGGCGGCACGGGCGGCAGGTCCGTGGCCAGCAGGAAGTGGGGACGATCCGTACGGTGGCGACCGCTCATGCGTGCATGTCAGTCCGCGCGGCGCCCAGGAACATGCGGAACAGGGCGTACCCCGGAGGGGCCACCAGGCGTACGCATGCCCGCGTCGCGTGCCGCGTCACTCCGGCAGCTTGCGGAAGCGCTCCCGCGCAGCCCGCTCCAGGGCCTCGCGGTGCTGCGGATGCGCGATCGAGATCAGCGCCTGCGCCCGCTGCCGCAGGTTCTTGCCGCGCAGGTCGACGGCGCCGAACTCGGTGATCACCCAGTGCACGTGGGCCCGCGTGGTCACGACGCCGGCACCTGGCTTCAGCAACGGCACGATGCGCGTCTCGCCGTTCCTGGTCACCGACCGCAGCGCGATCACCGGCTTGCCGCGAGGCGACAGCGCCGCGCCGCGCAGGAAGTCCATCTGGCCACCGACGCCCGACCACATGCGCGTGCCGATCGAGTCGGCGCACACCTGGCCGGTGAGGTCGATCTCGATCGCGCTGTTGATCGCGGCGACCTTCGGATTGCGCCGGATCACGTTGGGATCGTTCACGTAGCCGATGTCCAGCATCGCGACCTGCGGGTTGTCGTCCAGGAAGTCGTAGAGCCGGCGGGACCCGATCGCGAACCCCGCGACCAGATTGCCCGGGTGCACCGCCTTGTGGCGCCCGGTGATCACGCCGCGTTCGACCAGCCGCAGCACACCGTCGGCGAACATCTCGGTGTGCACACCGAGGTCCCGGTGTCCGTCCAGCGCCGCGAGCACCGCATCGGGGATCGCGCCGATGCCCATCTGCAGCGTCGCGCCGTCCTCGACCAGGTTCGCGCAGTGCCGGCCGATCGCCTGCTCGATCTCACCGACCGCGGTCGGTGGATGGGCCGGCAGCTCGGCATCGACCTGCACCGCCGCGGCGAACCGGCTGTGGTGCACGAGGCCGTCGCCGTGCGTCCGGGGCATGCGGGCATTGACCTGCGCGACCACGACGGCGGCCGAATCGACGGCGGCGCGCGCGATGTCGACCGAGACGCCGAGCGAACAGTAGCCGTGCCGGTCGGGCGGGGACACGTGCACCAGCGCGACGTCGAGCGGCAGCACGCGGTCGCGGAACAGGGCCGGCATCTCGCTGAGGAAGGCCGGCACGTAGTCGGCATCGCCGCGGGCGACCGCGTCGCGCAGGTTGGCGCCGAGGAAC
>JBASWX010000186.1:0-3012 GCA_049276695.1 Planctomycetota bacterium | reverse complement strand
GCGATCGGCCGCGCGCGCTGCCGGGACTTGCCGGCGCCGGACTTCATCGCCCACCGCCCGCCGGGCTGCACAGCGCCACGACTTCGCGGCACAGGGCCCGGATCCCGGCGGCGACGTCGGCAACGCCGGCGTCGAGCATGTAGGCCGGGGCGGTGACGATGCGTTGCTCGCGGTCGACCACGCACTGCTGCACCGGACAGTCGCGGTGCTGGCAGCCCATCGCGACCAGTTCGCGCGCGGTGCCGGCGTCGTTGCCGATCGTCAGCACCGGCGAGCTGGCCTTGCCCAGCACCGCGGCGACGACCGCCGGTGCGATGCAGATCGCGCCGATCGGCTTGTTCGCGGCGTGCAGTTCGCGCAGCAGCCGCGCGACCTCGGGATGCGGCTTCGCCGCCGCACCGCGTTCGGCGAAGTCGCACAGGTTCTTGGCGGCGCCGAAGCCGCCGGGCAGCACCAGCGCGTCGACGTCGCTGGCCTTCACGCTCGACAACTCGACGATGCGGCCGCGCGCGATGCGCGCCGACTCGCGCAGCATGTCGCGCTGTTCGCCGGCGAGGGCTTGCTTGGTCGCGTGGTCGACGACCTGGCGCTGCGGGCCGCGCGGCGCCATGCACACTGCGTCGACGCCGAGTTCGGACAGGGCCAGCAGGGTGAGCACGGCCTCGTGGATCTCCGAGCCGTCGAGGAACCCGCAGCCCGAGAGCAGGACACCGATCTTGCGCTTCATGTTCGTTCCGGGGAGTGTGGGCCGCCGATCATGCCGCGCCGGTCGGATTCCACCATCCGGACCCGTACCCGGGCCGTGATGGCGCTGGCGGCGCTCGCAGTGCTCGCGTTGCCCGGCTGCCGGTTCCACGCCGCGTCCTGGAACGACCCGGCCGATCTCGCTGCCTACCGGGCCGCGTTCGCGGCCAGCGCCGGTACCCGCTTCGTCGCGACGTCGACGCGCGCGGAACTGCTGGACCGGCTGGCGGCGGTGCGCGTGCTGTGGCTCGGCGACCACCACACCAGCCGGTCGCTGCACGCGCTGCACCGGCAGCTGCTCGACGAACTGGGCAGCCGACCAGTGCGCCCGCTGCTGGTGCTCGAGGCGATCGGCGACGCCGACGAACCGGCCGTCGCCGACTACCTCGCCGAACGTTGCGACGAAGCGACGCTGCGGCAGCGCCTGCTGGCGCGTTGGCCCGGCTCGTGGCTCGACGACCCCGACCTCGACCCCCGGCACTACCGCGCGCTGCTCGAACGGGCGCGGGCCCACGACTGGCCGGTGCGGGCCCTCGAGCCGGTGCCGCGGGCGTCGCTCGCCGATCGCGATCCGGCAATCGGCGACCGGGTGCGCGCCTTGGCCGCCCGTCACCCCGACCGGCTGCTGGTGGTCGTGGTCGGCCAGGCCCACCTGGTCGGTGGCGGCGACGTCATCGCCCGTTCCGGGCTGCCGTCGATCGCGTTCGGCGGCGAGCCGACACCCGACCTGGTCGCGGCGGCTCCGGACCGCGGCGCCCCGAACCGGCTGCTGGCCAGCGATGGCGGCCTGTGGTGGTTCGCCGAACTGCTCGCGCCATCGCCTTGACCGCATCGGCCGACCGCGGAGACACACACGGGACCGGCAGGCCCGCAATGCCGCCGGGCCGGCGCTATCGTTCGCGCCCGATGAACGCCCGCACGCTGCTCGCGTCCGTCCTGTGCTCGTCGCTGGCGGCCCAGGCGCCTTCGCCTTGGGCGATGCTGGCGGTGCCCGGGGGCGTCGCCAGCAGCAGCATCGGCAACCTCGGCAAGATCATCACCTACCCCACCGGCGGCGTGCTGAACGTCTGGTCGGCGATGACGCGGCATTGGTCTCATCTCACCGGGCTCGCAACCTTGCTGTCGCGGTGAGGCACCCATGCCGATGCCGAATCGCTTCGTGCTGATCTGCTGTCTCGGGATCGCCGCGCCGGCGCAGACGACGCACCTGGTCGGACCCGGCGGCTACCCACAGATCGGTGCGGCGATCGCCGCGGCGAGCCCCGGCGACATCATCCTGGTGCAGCCCGGCTCGTACTCGCTGTTCGCGACGTCGAAGGCGCTGACGATCCGGGCCACGGTTCCGGGCGCAGCGATCGTGCCGCCGGGCTTCGGCGGCATCGTGCTGCAGCCACCGGCCGGGCAGACCGTGCACCTCGTCGGCATGCACCTCTGCCTCACCGTGGTCGGCAGCGGCCGCGCCACGTTCGACGGCTGCCGGATCGACTCTCCGAGCAGCCAGCTCGCCGTCCTGAACGCAGCCGCCCACCTGCAGGACTGCGTGGTCCGGTCCTACCCGCCGTCGATTCCGGCCTTCCACACGGTGCCGGCGCTGAAGGGCACCAACGCCGAGCTCACGGTCGTCAACAGCACGATCGAAGGCGGCGACAGCGCGCCCTTCGTGAACCCGGGCGTGGCGGTCGAGCTCGTCAACTCGACCTTCCGCGGCAGCCAGCTGGCACTGCGCGGCGGCAACGGCACGCCGGTCATGCCGGCCATCCAGGCCGACGCCGCGAGCTCGGTGTGGATCAGCGACTCGACGATCGACAGCGACGCGCCGGCGTGCCCGATCGCGGCGGCGAACGGCAGGCACGACCGCTGTGTGCTGACGCCGAACTGCGGCAGCCTGCCCGCCGGCTTCGTGCTCGGCATCGACCGCCCGCAGCCGATCCAGAACGGCGCGCCGTTCCTGCTGCACCTGCGGGCTTCACCGGGCTCAGCAATCGGCGTGTTCGTCGACCATGCGCTGGCGACCTCGTTGCATGCGACGCTCGAACAGTCGTTGTTGCTGGACCCGACGACGGCGTTCAGCGGCGGCGTCTGGATCGCCGACCAGAACGGCTCCGCGATCGCCGCCTGGGCGGTGCCGGCCGGCCCCGCCTTCATCGATCTCGCCGTGTGGTTCCAGGCCTTCACCGGCCCCGCCTTCCCGCTGCAGGCCAGTGCCATCGTCGGCGGCGTCGTGCGCTGACCTCGCGCCGGCCACTGGCTCCGTGGTCAGCCGGTGCC
>JBASWX010000185.1:0-4208 GCA_049276695.1 Planctomycetota bacterium | reverse complement strand
GTGTTCGGCAGCGGCACGGCGAGCAGTTCGTCGAACTCCCGGCGCGCCGCCGCGACGTCGCGCGCCGCGAACTCGGCCTTGGCGGCGCGGTCGAGGCGATCGTCGACGACCACGTCCGCGTCCGCCGCGGCCGGCACTGGTTCGAGCCAGCCGACCGCGTCGTCGAGCACGACCGCACCTGCCCGCAGCGCGAACCGCCGCGCTGGATCGACCCGTTCCATCACCGCGCGCGACGCGACCGCCTGCCGCAGGATGCGCTCGGCGACGAGCTCGGCGCGTTCGAGTTCGACGGCGCGCGCTCCGCCCTCCAGTTCCAGCGTGCGCCACGCGGTGAACGCCAACGCCACCGCCAATGCCGCGCCGAGCAGCAGCAGGACGTTGTGCAGCCGGGGCCGGGAAGTCGCGCGACGGGGTTCGATCGCCGCAAGCTACGTCGCCCGCGCGCCCCGGTGTCAAGAAACGGTCAAGCGCCGGGGCCGCCGTCGCCGCGCGGCTCGATGCCGGGGCACGTGCGCTGGACCAGTGCGAGCAACCGAGGATCGGACTTCAGCTCCGGCCAGTACGGGAACGAGCGGCACTTGCCCGGGCGCACCGGGTAGATCGTGCACGCTGCCTCGGCGCCGTCGCGCAGGAACACGCAGCGGTTGCCGAGCCCGTCCTTCAGCCGTTCGCCGTCGGGCTGCACGTAACGTGCGCGGAATGCGGTGACCGACAGGCCGAGGTGCGCGGCGATCGCGGCCGCTTCGTCGTCGTTCACCCGGACGAAGCCGCCCGGGATCGCGCAGCAGTTGCCGGAGCGCTTGCAGGTCCAGCGGAAGGGGAAGCCTTCGCTCGCATCCATCGAACTCGCGCACAGGATCCCCGTGCTCCGCCCGCCCGTCAACCGCACGCGCCCGCGAGCCGGCGCTCCGGTTCACCGCGCGGCGAACGCGAGCAGCGCCGGTTTCGCCGCGACGATCGCCTGCTGCAGTGCGCCGACTGCCGCCGACGTGCTGCCGCTGCCGGCGAACGCCTGCCGGAACGCGAGGTGCGCCTTCTGCACACCCGGGTCGCCGCCGTCGAGCACGAACGCGACGACCAGTCCGGCTTCGTGGATGAGCTGCGTCGAGTTCACCGCGTCCGCCGAAGCCAGCTTGCACTCGAACACCTTGGCGAGGTCGCGCAGGCCGCCGGCCTTGCGCAGCGATTCGAGCGCCCAGGTGCGCGACCAACGCGGGTCGGCACCGTCGTTGGACTGCGGCTCGACGAACCAGCGTTCGACGTACGAACAGGCGCCGACCCGCAGCCACGGTGGGATGCGCTTCTCGCGCCAGAACGCCTGCGATTGCGCCTGCGCCTGCGCGGCGACCGCCTGTTGGTTGGCTGGCGGCGAACGCTTGTCGAGCGCCATGTCGCCGAGCGCCTTCCACGACGGATCGATCGCCTCGACGAACGACTGCGCCGCGGCGTGCCGGATCGAGTGCTGGCCGAAGCCGGCGAGCGACGGCGTCGCCGCGTCCCAGAAGCCGCAGCCGAGGCCGGCGAAGGCGGCGGGCTTCACCGCGTCGTCGAACAGCGCATCGCAGAAGCACGCGTAGTGCAGCGACGAGTGCCCCTGCGACTCGGCGTCGCCGGCGAACTTGTTGTACTGCGGCAAGCCGTTCCAGATCACGACCTCGGGCTTGTCGCCGTTGCTCCCGTGCAGGTCGATCGCACTCGGTCGCTGGCCCGGCGCCTGGCCGAAGATGCGCACCAGGTCGTCCCACGTGCGGTCGGCGTACCACCTGACCCACTCGACGCGATCGCGGTCGACGGTCGTCGCGATCAGGAAGTGTTCGCTCGGCACCATCCACGGATGCTCGGGCGAGCTGTGCCACGCGTTCGCCGCACCGGTGTCGAGCCACTGGTCGCCGCACTTCCACAACCCCTTCTTCCAGCTCTCGAACTCGGCGGGATCGACCCATTCGAGGTCCTGCTGCTGGCAGCCCTTCGCCAACATCGCTTCGTCGTGCTGCCGGCGCTTCTGCGCGAGCGGGTGCTGCCACTTGCCCTGCGCGTCCTTGCTCCAGCCCAGGCGCACGAACGGGGCATCGGCGATCGGCACCCACTGCTCGCCGGCGCGCGCGAGACCCTGCTTGCCCATGCGCGCGTCCTCGGCGCGCTTGTAGTCGAACAGCGCCGTCTGACCCTCGAACCACCTGCCGTCGTAGCGCACGTGGCCGAGCCCGGCACGCGCCGCTTCGTGGTCGGTCTGCAGTTCGATCACCCGCTTCCACGCCAGCCGCGCCGCGTCGGCGCGCTTCTGCGCAGTCCAGTCCGTCGCGAGCTGCGCGAGCTTCGCTACGTCGGTGCCCGCGGCCTTCACCAGTTGAGCCGGGTTGTCCTTCGCCGCCTGGGCGAGTGCCAGTGGTGCGAGCAGCGCGAACAGAACACCGGAGCGGAGCGTGGTCATGGTCGTCGGGACGTGTTCGAGGTCACTGCGGCAGCGCCCGCTCGGCGGCAGCGCGCCAGCGGACGAGGTCGGAACGGGCCCAGGTCTGCTCGTCGGTGCCGACGAGGTCGCGGAAGCCCTCGAGGCCGCGCAGCAGGCTCTCGCGCGCCGCCTCGCGGCGGCCGGCCCCGGCATGGATCACCGCGCGCACGAACGGCAGGCACGCCGGCGTCAGCAGCAGGTACTCGGTCCGTGGGTCGAAACGGTCGAGTGCCTGTTGCGCGGCGGACCATTCGCCGAGGTGCACGTGCGCGATGCACTCGATCAGGGCGCCGGCGCGCGCGTAGTCGGGACCGAACGCCGGATCACGCGCCACTTCGATCGCGGTGCCCAGGTCCCGCAGCGCGACGTCGGGGTGGTCCGCGAGCGCCAGGGCCACGCCCATCGCCACGCCGATGACGGACGTGCCGCGCAGCATGCGCAGCAGCTCCTCCTTGGTGGCCTGGCGCGAGAGGTAGCGGACCGTGAGCAGGTCGCCACGGAACTGTTCCTGCGGGTCGAGTTCGACCGCGCGTTGGAAGCAGGCGCGCGCGGCGTCGAAGTCGCCGAGCTGGACGTGCGCCCAGCCGAGCCCGAAGTGCGATGGCGCGTGGTCGGGGGCCTTGGCGACGCAGGCGCGGTAGACGCCGAGCGCATCGACCATGCGCCCGGCGAAGAACAGACCCTCGCCGAGGTCGTAGCGGGCCTGCACGTTGTCCGGCTGCAGCGCAAACGCGGCGCGGCGGCACGCCAGCGCGGCGTCGTGGCGGCCGGCGAGGCGGTAGATGTTGGCGCCGATCGCCTGCAGCACGTAGTCGTTCGGGTAGAGGAACAGCGCCTGGTCGTAGAGCCGGTAGACGTCGGGGCGGTGCTCGGCGTGCCGGTCCCAGAGCGTCGCCGACAGCACCCACAACGACCCCGCCGGCAGGTTGCCGAGGCGGTCGGGGCTGGCGAAGGCGAGCAGCGTCGGCAAGTCGTCGTCGCGGATGGCGAGGCGCAGGCGCAGGCGGTCGGCGTCCGGGTCCAGGTCCATCGCCAGCGCGGCGACCCGCTGGAACTCCTCGGCGTGCTGGCCGAACAGGTTGCGCCGGATGCGGCCGAGGTCGTCGAGGGCGAGCGCGATCTCTTCGGCGATGCGGCGCTCGCGCATGCGCTCGAGCACCGGCGTGATCTCGGCACCGTCGAGGTCGACGCCGTAGTCGCGGAAGGCGGCGACGAACTGCGCGTGCAGGGCCTGTTCCTTGTCGCGGTCGCCGATCGTCTCGATCTGCTGCAGCCGCAGGTCGATCAGGCGCTGGCGCAGCGTCTCGTCCTGCGCCAGCAGCGCGCGTTCGCGGTCGGCGGCGGCGACCGCGGTCTCCGCCTGCTGCACGAACGTGCTGGCGCGCTCGCGCAACACCGCGTCGACGTCGTTGGCGGTGGTCAGCGCGAGGCCCCGGCGCGCGGCTTCGAGCGCATCGGCCGGCCGACCTGCCTGGCCGAGCTGGATCGACTCGGCGAACGCGGCCTCGACCGCATCGCGCACCTTCGCGGTGCGGCCGGCGCGTTCCTGCTGGATCCACCACCAGCCGCCGCCGCCGAGCAGCATGGTCGCGAACACCGACCCGGCGAGCGCGATCGTCAGCCGCAGCCGGCGCCGCTGTTCCTGGGTCTTGATGCGCGCCGCGGTCGCGGCGACCTCGGCCTTGTGCGCCCGTTCCTCGACCGACGACAGGTACTCGTGCACCGCGCGCGCCACCGCCTCGGCATCGCGCGGCCG
>JBASWX010000184.1:0-2403 GCA_049276695.1 Planctomycetota bacterium | reverse complement strand
CCGCCGCGGTGCTGCTGGCGCTGGTGTGGGCGTGGCCTTCCGGGCGGACGGAACCGCCGCCGACGTGGCCGCGCGAGCCGATCCTCGCTGCGATCCGCTTCGTCGAGAGCAGCGACCGCGACGACGTTCCGGATGGCGATGCCGGCAAGGCGATCGGTCCGTACCAGATCCACGAGGTCTATTGGCAGGACGCGCTGCGCTTCCGGCCCGCCCTCGGCGGCACCTGGCAGGACTGCCGGAAGCGCGCCTACGCGGAGGCGGTCATCGACGCCTACATGCAGCGCTGGGCGAACGAAGCGTGGCAGCAAGGCGATGCCGAGACGATCGCGCGGATCCACAACGGTGGCCCGGGCGGCGCCACCAAGGACAGCACGCTCGGCTACTGGGAACGGGTGCGCGCGCGGCTGCCGTGAGTGATGCTGAGCATGGAGGATGGCTTCGCCAGACCACGCCGCTCCGCGAGACAGGTCGGCGCTTGCGGATGTGGGCACTTCGGCTGGCGTCTCGGTTCCGCCCCCGACGATGGCGCTGCCGGGCGATTCTACTTCCAGCCGAGCTGCCGCACGCGCAACGCGAGGCCGCGGGCCATGACCGCGCTGGCAGATCCAGCGGTCGCGACTTCGTACTTGCGCTCCCGATGGGTCAGCGTCAGTCCACGCACGACCAGACCATCTCGCTGTACGGCAGCGAACTCGGCATCGCTCATCGACTGCCCGACGCCGTTGGCTTCCTGGTAGTACTGCACGGCATAGGTGTTGATCGGGGGCTGGTCGGTTAGGTCGAAGCTGACCGACAAGTCGTCATCGAGCTTCCAGCCTGGGATGCCGAACGAGACCTTGGGCCGCAACCGGCGACGCCAATCAGACGGGATGCGCGACTTGAGGAAGTAGAAGTAGACCATGCTGCCGTCGGCATTGAGCTTGGCGCCCAAGGTCATCCCGTGTTCGCCGGGCTCGGTCATGATGGTCGCTTCCGGTCCGTCGGGAGTGAGTAAACACGCTCGTGCCACATCCTCTTCGGTCGGGACACTCGGCGCGGCGGGTTGCGGCGCTGGCACTGCGTTCGGCACGGCAGGTTGCTGCGTTGGTGCCGGACCGCTGTCCTGAGACGGAGCACTACTGGTCTGAGCCGAAGTCGGTTGAGAGGCGGATGGTCCGCTGGTGTAGAAGGCGGGCGGGGTCGGTTCCTTGAGCTTGCAAGCCGACAGCATCGAGACGAGCAACAGCACCGCGACGCGCATTGGATGTCTCCGTTCGTGCCCCCCCCCTCGACCGCCGCTCGGATGCTCGCGGACGTCGACGCCAAGAGCAAGCGGCAAGGTCAATCGATGCGGCCAGGGCGTTGGCTGTACCGCCACTCCGGGTCCTCCAGCCGCGCCCTGCCGCCGTCGGACCGCAGCCACTTCGCCGGCGCCGGCTGGTCCCGTGCAACGAGCGGGACCACGACGTTGTCCTGGTCGACCACGTAGAAGCCGCCGCCCACCGCGTCGACGAGGATGCCCAGCACTCCCGGGAAGATCACGTTGAGGAACGCAGCGCCGTTGAAGCGTGTGCCGACGTCAACGCTCATCGAGTGGAATCCGTCACGCGCAAGCACGACTTCCTGGCTGTCGCGCCACATCGTGACGATGCACGGGGTGGTCCCGACCTTCTTGTCGCAGTAGGTGACCGTTGCGCCGCTCGGCTCCGAATCGACCGGCACGAGCCACGGGCCGGGCTGGAACATCAAGCCGCAAGAAGTGAGCAGCGGGAGCAGCAGAACGGCAGCGGATCGGCGCATGGCATCTCCGTCAGGAAACTCCCAGTGTCTCCCGCCCGCGCCGGATGCTCGCAGACGCCTGCGCCACGAACAAGCGGCAAAGACGAACCCGGTGCGCGACCTTGCTACCGGCGCGAGGGGTTCAGAATGCGATCCGCGCGACGCCAGCTTGATGAGAAAGGGCCGGCACGCCTGCTGAAGAGCCGACTTCGGCAAGCCACCTAGCCCGACCAGCATCGCCGGGCTCATGGAACGTCAACCCGGTGCATGGCCGCGACCACCGCGGCGACGGGCAGCGCCTCGAGCCGCCGTTCCGGGGCGAGCACGATCTCGACTTGCGGTCCGTTCGGCCCGAACACCTCCGGGTCGGAGGATCCGAACAGCGCTACGGTCGGCACGCCCGCCATCGCCGCGAGGTGCGTTGGCCCGCTGTCATTGCCGACGAAGGCACGCGCGCGTCCGATCGTGGTCGCCAGGTCGACGACGTCCGGCGTGCACACGAACGACGCCGCGACCGGCCACGGCCACCTGCGCGGATCGTCGCGTTCGAGTTCGGTCGGCCCGACCACGATCCCGACCGGCGCCCCGTACGCGGCGAGTGCACCGGCGAGTTCGAGCCACTGCGCCCGCGGCCAGCACTTCGTG
>JBASWX010000183.1:0-21743 GCA_049276695.1 Planctomycetota bacterium | reverse complement strand
GCGCGGCGGTGTTCCAGGCGCTCGGCACCCCGGGGCCGCTCGCGACCTCGCCGCTCGGCCTGCTCGGCATCGAACCGGCCGCACCGTTCGCGTTCTTCCCGCTGGCGGTTGCACCGGCGAGTGGCCTGGTCAGCCATGCGCTCGTGGTGCCGGCGGCGATCGGCCGCGGCGCCGCGTTCGCGAGCCAGGCGGTGGTGTACGACGGCAGTGCGCTCGTGCTCGGCTCGCCGGTGACGTTCGTCGTGCGGTGACCGCGCGGATCGCTGTCTGGATGGCGCCGGGCGCGCCCTGGCATTCACGTCCCGCGGCGCTGCAGCCAGCGAGCTCCGCCCGCCGCCAGCGCCAGCGTGCCGAGTCCCGCCAGGCATTCGCCCGGCTGTGCTGCGACCAGGCTGCCGGCGAACCACAGCACCGCACCGACGAACAGCAGCGGCACGACCGGCCAGCCGAAGACGGGCACCGCGCTCGCCCCTTCGCGCCGGCGCAGGTGGACGAGGCCGAGGACCGTCGCCGCTGCCGCCAGGCTCAAGGTCCAGCCGATGTAGGTCATCAGGCGTTGCAGGCCCGCAGCCCAGAGGAAGCCCAGCGCCAGCGCCGCCTGCAGCGCGATCGACGCCCGCGGCGGCGTGCCCTCGGTGCCGGCGAGCGCGCGCGGCAAGGCGCCGTCTTCGGCCATGCGCGCGTAGACGCGCGGACCGGCCATGGTCATGCCGGTGATCGACGTCAGCAAGGCCAGCACCACGGTGGCGGTGACCAGCACTTCGCCAGGGCGGCCGAGCAGTGCGCGAGCGGCGATGGCGGCGACCTCGGGCTTGCCGACCAGCTCGCTGGCCGGCACCGACCACAGGAACACGGCGTTGAGCGCGAGGTAGATCGCCAGCACCAACGCGGTGCCGAGCAGCATCGCGCGCGGCACGTTGCGTTCGGCGTCGCGCACTTCGGAGGCGAGGTAGGCCGAAGCGTTCCAGCCGGAGTAGGCGAGGTAGATCCACGGCATCGCAGCCGCGAACCCGGCGAGCGGCGTGGCGGTGGCTGGCAGGTCGGCCGGCGAGGTGCGGCCGAACAGGCGCAGCGACAGCAGCACGAACAGCGCGATCAGCAGCAGCTTGGCGGCGACGACGGCGTCCTGCAGCCGCGCACCGGTGGTCACCCTGCGTCCGTGCATCAGCGCTGCCAGCAGGATCGCGACCGTGCCGACCCAGGGCAGCTGCGGCGGCGTGGCGCCGAGCATGCGGCAGCCGTAGATCTGCAGCGTGTGCGCCGCCATGGCGATCGGCGCGCTGAAGCCGGCCAGCATCGAGACGATGCCGGCGGCGATGCCCGCCGCCGGGTGCAGCGTGCGCCGCAGGTACTCGTATTCGCCGCCCGAGGTCGGCAGGCGCAGCGCCAGCGCGCCGTAGCTCAGCGCCCCGCACAGCGCCAGCACGCCGCCGCACAGCCATGCCAGCAGCACCAGCCAGCGGCTGCCGAGATCCTGCAGGGCATACCCCGAGGTGGTGAACACCCCGACTCCGATCATGTTGGCGACGACCAGCGCCGTCGCACTGCGCAGCGAGATGTGCCGCGGCGTCGTCACTGCTTGCGGAAGCGCACCATGTAGTTCTCGCGCAGGAACGGCGTGTCCTCCACGCGCACCAGTTCGAAGCCGGCCGCCGCGATCTCCTGCCCGACGACCGGCAGGCCGGCGCGCACGTGGTCGAGCACCCACTGCCGGCTGACCCCGGGTTCGCGGATGAAGTCGACGACCACCAGCTCGCCGCCCGGCCGCAGCGCCTGGTGGATCGAGGCGAGCGTCGATTGCGGATACTCGAAGTGATGGTAGGTGTCGCAGACGAACACCAGGTCGACGCTGGTGGCCGGCAGCGCGGTGCTGCGCTCGCTGCACAGCACGGCCGCGACGTTCCGCAGCTGGCGTTGCGCCGCCAGCTGCTGGATGTGGGCGACGAACTTCTCGGCGATGTCGACGCCGTAGACCGTGCCGGCCGGGCCGACCACCGGCGCGAACATCACGGTGAAGAGCCCGGTGCCGGCGCCCACGTCGGCGACGCTCATGCCCGCGCGCAGGCGCAGCAGCCCGGCGATGCGTGCGCGATGGGCGAAGATCTCGCGGCTCTCGACCTCGAAGCGCTGCTCGTACTTGGTGACATCCAGCGCCGGGTCGAGGAAGTCCTGGTTGATGCCGGGCTTGACGCTGGCTTCCGGTGTCGGCGGGGCGCCGTGGCAGGAGGGTAGCAGGGCGAGCAGGACGAGAGCGGAGGCGAAGCGCAGCATGCAGGGATCATGGCCATGGGCCTGCCCGCTGGCGATCGTCACGTCAAAGGCCGAGCAGCGCCGCCGTCACGGCCTTCTGGCCGGCCGCCGGCAGCGACCCCGGCTCGATCACGCACAGCATCGAGTTGCCCTTGCAACGCTCGCCGGCCGCCTGCTGCAGTGCTGCCTTGAGCGACGCGCAGCGGCCGGCGCCGATGGCCTTGCCGAGCATCGTCAGCGAGAACTCGACGCGGTCCTTCTTGCCGGCGAACGCCGGTGCCAGGAAGCAGACGCCGACCTCCTTGCCGCCGACCAACTTGCGCAGGCCGACGCCGCCGGCTCCCCATTGCAGCGTGCCGCCGGCTTTCTGCCAGGCGGCGATCAGGCGCTTGAACCAGGCGCCGTTCGTGGCGGCGGCCTCGCCGTAGAACTGGCGTTCGTCCATCGTGCCGACGCGGCACTTCTTCGCTTCGTCGTAGTGGGAGGGCATGCTCGGGGCTCTCGTCGCCGAGCATACCGGCCCGATGCGCGCCACTCGTGGCCGGCGGCGTGAACCTCAGCCGAGCACGGCGCGCAGTCGTGCTTCCAGGTCTGCCGGGGTGAAGGGCTTGTGCAGGAACGCGTCCGGGCCGGGGCGGTCGAAGCGCTGCAGGGACTCTTCCTGGTCATAGCCGCTCATGACGACGACGGGGATGCCGGGGCCGGCGCTGCGCAGTTCGCCGAGGATCTCGATGCCGCCGCGGCGGGGCATCGTCAGGTCGAGGATCACCGCGACGATCTTGCCGGCGTTGGCCCGGAAGATGGCGAGGCCTTCTTCGCCGTCCGCGGCCAGCAGCACCTCGAAGCCGAGCGCGCGCAGGGCGCTCGCACAGACGCTGCGCACCGCCGGCTCGTCGTCGATCACCAGCACGCTGCCTTGGGCGCGCAGTGCGCGCGGGACCGATCCGGTCGGGGCGCGGGCCACGACCGGCCCGTCGACGCACGGCAGCAGCAGCCGGAACCTGCTGCCCCGGCCCGGTTGGCTTTCGACGTCGAGCGCACCATGGTGGCCGCGTACGATGCCCAGCACGGCGGAGAGTCCCATGCCGCGGCCGGCGAACTTCGTCGTGAAGAACGGCTCGAAGATGCGCGCCAGCGTCTCCGGGCTCATGCCGACGCCGGTGTCGGCGACCTCGAGGAACACGTGGTCACCCGAGCGCGCCAGCGGGGCCGGGCGCAGGGCGAGCCGGCGCGCTTCGCTGACGTTCTCGACCCCGGTCGTGATCTGGATGCGGCCCGGCTGGTCGCCAAGCGCCTCGGATGCGTTCAACAGCAGGTTCATCAGTACCTGTCGCATCTGGTTGCGATCGGCTTCGACGGCGGGCAGCGTCGCGCCGAGCGAGATGCGCAGGTCGGCCTTCTTGCTCACCGAAGCGCGCAGCAGCTGCAGCACCTCGTCGACGAGTTCGTCGAGGCTGAACCGCTCGATCGTGCGGCGGCCGCGACCGGAGTAGGCGAGCATCTGGCTGCAGAGTTCGGCCGCCCGTCGGGTCGAGTGGATGACCTCGGCCAGCAGCGCATGGCCGTGCGAGTCCGGCGGCAGCGTGCGCTGCGCCAGATCGGCGTTGCCGAGCACGCCGGTCAGGATGTTGTTGAAGTCGTGGGCGATGCCGCCAGCCAGGACGCCCAGGCTCTCGAGCTTCTGCGCTTCCTGGAGCGCTCTCTCCAACGCGTGCCTCTCGTCCTCGGCCCGGCGGCGTTCTTCGTCGGCCCGCTTGCGCTCCGCGATCTCGGCCGAGAGCGAGACATTGGCCGCCAGCAGTTCGCGCGTCCGCTCCCGGACCGCTTCATCCAGCTCGACGTTGACCTGCCGCAAGGCCGCCTCCTCCGAGCGGCGCTCGGTCACGGCTGCGCCCACCCACAGAGCGGTGATGGCCGACACTGCCAGGAAGCACTCGAGCAGCAGCAGCGATTCGTGCAGCGTGGTCAGTGCGAAGGGGCCCTTGTGATTCACCGTGCCCCACACGGCGAGGCTGGCGATCACCACCAGGACAGCCAGGGATTCCTGCGCGCCGAGGCGGAACGCCGCCCACAGCAGGAACGGGATCAGCAGCAGCCCGGCGCCGCGGTTGCTCAGCAGGCTGGTGGCGGGGGCCGTGAACACCAGGGTCCCGACCGTGAGCACCAGCACGAAGCACAGCACCAGCTCGAGCCAGCGGTGTGGCTGCTGCAGCGGTGCGCGCTGGTGCCAGCTGAGGAACAGCGGGGTCAACAGCATCACCCCGGCCATGTCGCCGAGCCACCAGGTGGCCCAGTTCGCGCCGAAGTCGGCACCGGCGGCGAAGCCGCCCAGCCAGACGCTGGTCACGCCGATGGTGGCACTGGTCATGCACCCGAGCGCGCCGGCCAGCAGGACGAAGCGCAACACATCGGCGGTGCGGGCGAGCGGGTCGCGGTTGCCGATGGTGCGCCGCAGCAGCCAGCCGCCGAGGATCGGCTGGATGGCGGACCCGCTGGCGATGCCCGCGGCGACGAGCAACGAAGCGGCGGTCGCCGGCGGCGAGATTCCCAGCAGGAGGATCGCGTTGAGCGCGAACGAGCCGAGCCAGATCCCGGGCCAGGCGCGCGTGCCGAGCAGCAGGATGGCCGCCAGCGCGATCCCGGACGGCGGCCAGACCGGCGTGGCCACCCCCGGCGGAATGGCCATCAGGAGTCCGATCTTCCCGGCCAGGTAGTAGGCCAGGGCCAGCAGGAACAGGATGCCGGAGTGGCTCGCCAGTCCCAGCCAGGCGCGTGCGAGATGAGGCTCGCGTACCGGCAGTCCTGGAAGTGGTCCGGTCATCACGGTGGCGCGCGATTGAACTGGTGCCGCGCGCCGCGGTCACGCGCCAAGTGCTGGCAACGCTCGGCAGCGAGTCCGGGCAGCGCTCGCGGACGGCAGCCGCAGTTCGGCGGTCGGCCCGATGGCGCCTGAATCGACGAAGAACTGATGACGACGTGATCCAACGGCGGCCGTACGCGGCGCGACGAGGCACTGGTGAACGTGCCCATCACGCTGACTGCTGGCAGCCGGGTGCTGGACCCGCGATCATGCGGTCGCCAGTGGCCCGGCCCGATTCGGGCCCGGCCGCGGCCGAACCCCGGAGCAACGATGAACCCGAACCAGGCACTGTGGGAGAAAGGCGACTTCACCCGCATCGCGGCGGCGATGCGCGACAGCGGCGAGCAACTGGTCGGCAAGCTGGGCATCCGGCCCGGCATGCGCGTGCTCGACCTCGGCTGCGGCGACGGCACCACCGCGCTGCCGGCGGCGCGCCTTGGCGCCGACGTGCTCGGCGTCGACATCGCGCGCAACCTGGTCGAGGCCGGCAACCGCCGCGCCGCGGCTGCCGGGCTGACCAACCTGCGCTTCCAGCACGGCGACGCGTGCGAGCTGCGCGATCTCGCTGCCGGGAGCTTCGACCTCGTGGTGTCGATCTTCGGCGCGATGTTCGCGCCGGATCCGTTCGCGGTTGCGCGCGAGACCGCGCGCGTGGCGCGGCCCGGCGGCCGGATCGTGATGGGCAACTGGATTCCCGAGGACCCGACGATCGTCGCGCAGATCCTGAAGACCAGCGCCGCCTACGCCCCGCCACCGCCGCCGGGCTTCGTCAGTCCGATGACCTGGGGGGTCGAGAAGAACGTCGTCGAGCGTTTCGGCAAGGCCGGCGTCGCCGCCGAGCGCATTGCCTGCACCCGCGACAGCTACGCGTTCCGCTTCGCCGGCACGCCAACCGAGTACCTGGCGCAGTTCCGGCAGTTCTACGGGCCGACCATGAACGCCTACGAGGCCGCGGCCAAGGCCGGCAAGGCGGAGGAACTGCAGGCGAAGCTGGCGGCGCTGTTCACCAGCCAGGACCGCAGCACCGTGCCGGGCACGACCGTGGTCGTCGGCGACTACCTGCGCGTCACCGTGTCGGTGTGACGCCGCTGACGGCGGAGCGGATCAGGGAATCCGGCGTGCGATCCCCACCGGATGGGCCTTCCCGGGCAGACTCACGTTCCCGAACGAACACCCCCGAGGAAGAACCATGCGCATCGCTCCCGCCCTGCTGTTCGCCGCTGCTGCTGCCGCCACGGCGGTGGCCCAGACGCTGCCGAATCTGATCGCGCCCACGCTGTCGCCAACGCTCAACAACATCCAGATCCACCAGAGCGTGCACGGCACCTGCACGCCGCTCAGCATCTGCGGCACGGGTCTGGTGCCATCGCCCAACTTCTACTGGGCCGGCGGCTCGGCCTGGGACTCGAGCAGCAACGCGCTGTGGGTCACCAACGGCACGCTGCTCGGTCGCTACGGCATGAACGGCTGCTCGCTGCAGTGCGGTCCGATCCCGTGCCCGCGGTCGCCGCTGTCGGAAGCGACCGGCCTCGACCTGCACGACGGCAACAACCAGCTCTGGGTCATCGACAGCGGCGGCTGGATCACGCAGTGCACCAACAGCTGCCCGCCGGCGGTGATCAACTCGTGGAACACCGGCCTTGCGCTCGCCGGCAACGTCGCGACCACGGCGATCGCGATCGACGAGATCCGCGGCCTGATTTTCTACAGCACTGCCGACTTCGGCGCCGGTTCGGGCCGCATCTATGCGGCGCTGCTGAGCAACCCCGGCGCCTGGTTCCAGTTCACGCCGACCTTCGACTGCCTGCCGGTGCCGGTGCTGATCACCGGCATCGCCTGCGACGCCGCCCGCGGCGAGCTCTACTGGACGAACGGGCGCGGCACCCACCGCTGGTCCTACATCTACAACCCGGCCGGTCCGTCGGTCGCGTTCACGCCCGGCACCTGCTGCCTGAACCTCGCGCCGTTCTTCGAGCCGTACACCGATCTCAGCATCCGCTGGGGCGCGGCGACCTCGACCGGTGGGCCGTGTGCGAACGGCAGCTGTCCGCCCTGCCCGATGGTGCACCTGCTGCGCAACGCGCCGCTGCTCGGCACCACACTGCAACTCGGCCTCGACTCGGCGCCGGTGGGGGCGATCGCGGTGTGCGCGGTCGACTTCGGCGCGTGCAACCCGACCGGGCCGGTGCCGCCGCCGTTCTGCGGGCCGATCCTGGTGCCGTTGACCGCCGCGATGCTGATCATGGGCCCCAACATCACCGTCAACACTGGCGGCGGCGTGTGCGGTGGTTCGACCACGTTCCCGCTGGCGCTGCCGGGCAACCCGGCGCTGGTCGGCACGCCGCTGGCGTCGCAGTGCGCGGTGCTGTGCGCGCCTTCGGGCACCGCGCTCAGCAACTGCCTGTCGTGGGTCCTGCAGTGACCCGCGCCGCGACCGCGCCGCAGTTCACTCCTTCTTCCTGGTGAACACGAACGACTGCGCGCGGCTGCCGTCGAGCAGGCTGATCGTCGCGGTGACGCCGGCCTTGGTCTGCTCGTAGCGGATGCGCTGTGGGTGGTCGTGCTTGCCGTTCTCGAACTCGACGGCGCCGTCCGCGAGCTTGCTGAGCACGAACACCGTCGGCGGCTTGCCGCCGGGCATCGCCAGGTAGGCGATCGTGCCGCGCATCGCGGTGATGCGCAGGTGTTCGAAGAAGTGCGTCTGGTTGGCGTCGAAGGTGTGCGACGAGCCGAGGATCGTGGTGCCCTGCAGCGGTCGCCAGTGTTCTTCCGTCGTCTTGCCGCCGTCCTGCAGCACCCAGGTGCCGCTGAGCCACGCGAGCTTGTTCAGCGAGTCGCGGACCATCTTCTCCGGCGTCGGCTCGACCACCGGGGGCTTCTTCGGCGGGTCTTGCCGGGCGAGGAACGGCAGCAGCGCGGTGGCGGTGAACAGCAGCGGCAGCAGCGGATTCATGGAACTTCTCGGGCAGGGAAGGTGGCGTCGATACGCGGCCACGTGCCGTGGCGCGAGGGTCGCGGTCGCTTTCCCGGTCAGCAGGTCTCGTACTTCCAGTTGCGGCGCTTGCCCTCGGCGAGCCACGCGACGGCCTGTTCGATGCGCCGGTCGCGCGTCGCCTCCTGCTTCGCATCTGCGATCCACTCGAGGTACTCGCGCTGGCTGCTTGGCGGGAAACGGTCGAAGTTCGCCTTCGCCGTCTTCGCCGCGGCCAGCGCCCGGGCGAACGCGGGGTGCATCGGGATCGGCGGCCTGCTGCCGGCCTTGCGGCGCGGCAACGCCACGCCGGCGGCGTTGAGCCGCATCGCCTGCTCGACCGCCTTGGTGAACGACGCCCGCGGTGGCAGGTCGCCGGCTGTGCTCAGGCGGCCGCAGCGGTCGAGCACCGCGGCGAGTCCGGGATCCTGGCGCAGCACCGCGTCCTTCCAGAAGCCGAACGTGCAGTACGCCTTGAACGCCGCCATGCCGCCGAGCAGGCCCTGGTGCTCGAACGACGGGTTGCGCCACTTCACCGTCTCGACGACCTCGGGACAGGCGGCGTGCACGCGCGCCCGGATCTCGGTCAGGATCGGCCGGGCGAAGGCCGGCGCCTTCCGGATGTAGGAATCGATGCGCGGGTCGACGGTGACCATGGTGGGTAGCGGGGGCAGTGGAGGGTGCTGGCGGCGAGCCGTCAACTCGCGTGCAGGCGCGCCGTGCGATCGGCGTCGGCGCCCCCTGAGTGCCGGGACGGCGCTGCGAAAAGCCGCGCGCCGCGAGCCAGACCACCTTGTGGTTCGCGGCGGCGACCCGAGAATGGGCCGGCCCCATCTCTGCCCCCGGAGCTTCCATGCGAATCCCTGCACCCCTGGCCCTGCTCTCTACCCTGCTGATCGCGCCGGCATTGGCGCAAGACATCGGCAACCCGCAGCTGATGCTGCACTACGCCGCGTTCGATCCGCTCGTTGGCGAGCCGCCAATGCCGGAGACGCTGCGCGCGCCAGCGACCAGCGGGCTGTTGCTGGTGCAGTTCCGGGCGGCGCCGACCGCGACCGATCGCGCGGCGATGGCGGCCCTCGGGGTCGACGTGAAGTGGTACGCGCCGCACGACGGCTACGTCGTGCGCGGTGACGCCGGGGCCCGTCAGGGTCTCGCCAGGCTGGCCTCGGTGCGCTGGGTCGGCTCGTTCCATCCGGCCTACAAGCTCGAGGCGCAGGTGCTCGCGGCCGTGCTGGGCGGCGGCACCGAAGTCGCGCGCTACGTGGTCGTGATGACCGATCCGAAGCAGGACGAAGGCAGCCTGGTCGCCGCGGTGCAACGCGCTGGCGGTGCTTTGTGGCGCTACGCCGGCGGCAACCTGCTGATCGAAGCCGACCTCACGCCGGGCCAGGTCCGCGCAATCGCGGCCGAGGACACCGTGCTGTGGATCCAGCTCAACACGCCGGCCGGTGACGACATGGACCAAGCCCGCATCCAGGGTGGCGCCAACTATGTCGAGACCGCCGCCGGCCACACCGGCAAGGGCGTGCGCGGCCACATCATGGAGGGCATCTACAGCACGCACCCCGAGTTCGCGGCGAACGCGTACCGGACCGCGCCGGTGCTGGTGTTCAGCGGTGTTGCGACGACGCACGGCAACTCGACCTTCGGCGAGATCTTCTCGTCCGGCGTGCTGCCGGCGGCGCGCGGCATCTGCCCGGACGGCCAGGGCTACTTCACCGACTACAACTACATCATCAACACCGCCGCGATGAGCACGGCGCAGAACAGCCGCTACGGCGTGATGCAGGAGATCACCAACCCGGCCAATCAGTGGCGCGTGATGTTCCAGACGGCGTCGTGGGGCTACGCGCAGATCACTGCCTACGACGCGAGGTCGGCGGAGATGGACTGGATCATCCACACCTTCGACATCCCGATCTGCCAGAGCCAGTCGAACACCAGCAACCAGAACTCGCGGCCGCAGGCGTGGGCCAAGAACATCATCTCGGTCGGCGCGGTCAACCACCTCAACACCGCGAACCCGAACGACGACACGCAGAGCGGCACCAGCATGGGGCCGGCGGCCGATCTCCGGATCAAGCCGGACATGTGCGCCTACTACGACCAGATCCACACCACCAACGGTGCGACGACCTACACGACCAGCTTCGGCGGCACGTCGGGCGCGACGCCGATGGTGGCCGGCCACCTCGGCATCGTGCTCGAGATGTTCACCGACGGCTACTTCGGGCACGCGGCGACGCCGGGCTGGCAGAACCGCTTCGACTACAAGCCGCACTTCTCGACCGCCAAGGCACTGCTGATCAACACCGCGCGCCAGTACGACCCGTCGGTGATCCCGGCCGGCGCCGCGAGCCGCTTCCGGCAGGGCTGGGGCTTCCCCGCGCTGCACGATCTCTACGACCTGCGCCGCAACATGCTGGTGCTCGACGAACTCGACGTGCTGTCGCAGGGCGGCACCCGCACCTACTGGGTGCAGGTCAAGGCCGGCACGCCGCAGTTCCGCACGACGATGGTCTATGCCGACCTCGCCGCGGCGGCGCCCTTCACTGCGCCGCACCGCGTCAACAACCTCGACGTCAAGGTCACGTCGCCGGCCGGCGTCGTCTACCACGGCAACAACGGCATGACGAGCGGCACGTCGGCGATGCTGTACACGACGCCCGGCGGTTCGCCGAACAACCTCGACACCGTCGAGAACGTCTACGTGCAGAACCCGGCGGTCGGCTTGTGGCGCATCGATGTCTCGGCGCCGCTGGTCGCGCTCGACCAGCACGTCGAGACGGGTGCCGTCGACGCCGACTTCGCGCTGGTCAGCAGCGGCATCGGCGGCGGCCGCGACCTGTCGGGCCCGGTGCTCGACCTGGTCTCGACCGGCCCCGGCAACCTGTCGATCGCGATCACCGGCAGCCCGGCGGCCTACGTCGACGGCTACGTGATGTACTCGTTCGCGAACAGCCGTCCGGTGGGCATGGGCGACTTCCTCGGGCTGCAGCTCGACGGCCTGTCGTACCTGAGCCTGTCGGTGCCCGCCGTCGTCGGCGACGCGCTGCACTTCGCCTACAGCGCCAGCCCCGGCGTGTTCCCGAACGCGCCGTTCGTCTTCCCGGCGTGGATCCCGACGCTGCTGTCCGGCCTCACGCTCGATGCGGTGGCATTCTGGTTCGACGCCGGTGGCGCGATGCACGCCGCGTCGAACGTCGACCGCGTGGTCGTGCAGTAGTTCGCGGTCGCCGGGTCGCCGCCAGGCCGCGCCCGCGCTGCGGGCGTCGGCTCTGACTCGGGCGGCTCGGGGTCCGCCCGTCCGGCGGCCCGGTGGTAGGCTGTCGGGACCGATGACCGAAGCCGACCGCCGCCGCAGTGCACCGCCCGCCGACGTGACCGCCTGGATGCGCGCGGACTGGGACGCGCGCGGTGGCGAGGACGCGCGCTACTACATCAACACCCGCGAGCACCGCGGCTTCGACTTCGCGCTGTCCGGCTGCCGCGACGCGTTCGAGGTGCTCGGCCACCTGCACCAGGAGCTGCGCCACGACATGCGCATGCTCGAGATCGGCTGCGGCATCGGCCGCATGCTGCAGTTCTTCGGCGTGCTGTTCGCCGAGGTGCACGGCATCGACATCGCGCCGAGCATGGTCGCGCAGGCGCGCGAGTACCTGAAGAAGTCGCCGAACGTGCAGGTGCACCTCGGTGACGGGCGCTCGCTGGCCGGGCTCGACAGCGCGTACTTCGACTTCGTGCTCAGCTTCCAGGTGTTCCAGCACATCCCGGACAAGCAGGTGATCACCGACTACGTGCGCGACGCCTTCCGGGTGCTGCGCCCGCACGGGCTGTTCAAGTTCCTGGTCAAGACCAGGCCATGGAATGGCCAGGGGCCAAGGCCGGACACCTGGAACGGCGTCGAGCTGTCGCGCGCCGACATCGACCACTGGCTCACCCTCGATCCGTGGCGGCTGCGCTCGGCGTACGACAGTACGGATCCGACGTTGGCGTGGGTCGTGCTGCAGAAGCCCGAGTAGGGACGCGGTCCCGGACCGGGACGGCGGGGGGCTGCCCGGGTGAGTGCACTCCAGTCCGGGCCGTAGTTGCCGATCAGCGTCGCCAGCCGACGCCAGGGAGATCGCACCATGAAGGAACTCGTCCGTACGTTCGCGCTCGCCGCGAGTCTGTTCGCTCCGCTGCTGGTCGCCCAGGAGCCGAAGCCTGTGCCGGGCAAGCCGACGGTCAAGGAACGGCTCGACCGCAACGACGACGGCAAGGTCGGACCGCGCGAGCGCGCGGCGGCGAAGGGCCTCCACGACGGCTGGATGGCGGAGTGGAAGTCGTTCGCGGCCCGCAACCCCGAGGCGAGCAGGCGCATGCTGGCGAAGGCCGACACCGATGGCGACGGCGAGCTGAGCCCCGCCGAACGCAAGGCCGCGCACGAAGCGATGACGCAGTGGCGGCGCGAGCACGTGCAGGACGACTGGCAGCAGTTCGTCGCCGAGCACCCCGAGGCGGCGAAGAAGATGAAGGCCGAGATCGACAAGAACGGCGACGGCAAGATCGACGAAGTCGAGCGCAAGCTCGCGCACGAGCGCATGGCGACGTTCCGCGCCGAGCGCCGTGAGCAACGGCCGGACGGCAAGGAGTCCAAGGCGACGCCGCGCGCCGACCGCGACCACGGCGGCGAGGTCGACCGGGTCGAACGCGAGAAAGGCCCGCGAGGTGCGTCGCGAGGTCAAGGAGCGCCGGCAGGAACGGCGCGACGGCTGAGCCCGTCGGCGCCCGGCTGGGTCAGCGGCAGACGCGCGACATCACGCCGTTGGTGAGTTGGATCGCGCCGAGCACGTCCGCAGCGCCCTGCGCGTAGACGACGGCGCCGCGCACGTTCGCCTGTTCCGGCAGCGCCAACGAGTAGCGCGCCTCACCGCCCGCGTCGGCGATGCCGGTCAGCAGCAGGATCGGGTCGACCAGCAGCGTGCCCAGCCCCGGGATCACCGTGTGCAGCGGGCGGGTGCCGAGCGCCAGCACCGCGAGGCTGCCGGGCGCGAGACCTTCCATCTCGTAGCGCAGCGCGTCGCCGCCGTTGCCCACGCCGAGCCCGCGCAGCGCGCGCGGGTTGCTCGCCGGATCGAGCGCCTGGTACGACACGTGGCCGGCCGGGCTCGGGCCGTTGCGCCGTTCGGGCGTCGGCCGCGCGAACGTCACCAGCGTCCCGGGCTCGAAGTCGAGCCGGCCGACCGACTCGTCGTCGCTCTGGACCGGGAACGACCATTGGTCGAGTGCGGTGAGCCCGCCCGGTGCGAACAGCCCGATCGACTCGCCGAGCCCGCTGAGCCGGAACGTCGCGTGCAGCGGGCCTTCGAGCGGTTCGTCGTCCGCCCACACCAGCAGGTAGGCGCCCGCGCGCAGCACGGTGCCGGCGGGGAACGTCCATTTGGTCGGCAGCGCCAGGTTGTCGGTCAGGTGGTGGCCCGACAGGTCGACGTCGACCAGGCCGCGGTTGCGCACCTCGACCCAGTCGTCGTGGTCGCCGGCGTCGTCGACGATGCCGACCACGTTCTCGGCGAGCAATTCGTGCACCTCGACCGGCTGCGCCCCCGGTCGCACGTCGAGCCGCAGTTCGTGCAAGGCACTCCACTCGCTGCCGTTCAGCAGGCGCGCGCGCAGCACGCACGACACGGCGATCGGCAGGGTGATGCCGGTGCCGCCGTTCTGGCCGACCGGCAGCCCGGTCGGGCCGCGCGGATCGCTGCCGTCGGTGGTGAACCAGATGGTCCCGATCGGGATGCCGCGCACCAGCGCGATCGACGTGCCCGGCGCGATGGTTGCCTCGGTCACTGCGATCGTCGTCGCCGGGCTGCCGACCTGGAACAGCGGTGGCTCGATCGCCGGGTACAGGCTCGGGTGCGCCGACGGCACCGCGGTGTTGCGCAGTGCCGCGACCAGCTGCGGCGTGTTGCCGGTGAACATCGCGCGGATCGCGTTGGTGTAGGGCACCCAGTCGGCGTTGCGGGTCCAGGTGATGCCGCGCGGATCGAAGCGGCCCCAGCGCGCCGACTCGCCGACGGTGCCGTAGTCGACGACCTTGGTGATGCGGTTCCAGCGCAGCAGCAGGTTCGCTTCGCTGAGCGGGCCGTCGTTGTAGCACTGCTGGTAGACGCGATCGGCCCACTGCAGCCGGAAGTCGGCGACCGCCTGCAGCCCGCGCCACAGGATCGAGACGTCGAGCGGCCCGACCAGCAGCTCGTTGACGATGCGGGCGCCGTCGAACGGTGGCCCGGGGCGGTTGGGCAGGTTGATCCAGCTGTCTTCGCAGTCCCAGACGAAGAAGCGCACCCGCCCCGGAGCTGGCAGCACGCGGTTGCCCGCGTACCAGTTGTTGTTCGAGCCGTTGAACGACGGCCAGTCGCCGCCGCCGGCGTACGTCCAGTACAGGATGTAGTCGCTGAAGCTCTGGACGTCGAGCCGGCTCGATGCGGTGGCCCAGCTCGCAGCGCCACTGATCAGGCCGTTGTAGTACGTCGGGTTGCCGTCGACGGTGCCGCCGTGGTTGCGCGCGTAGTAGTCGTCCTTGCTGCCGCCGAAGGTGTCCGACCAGAAGCTCGACTCCGGCCGTTCGACCGGGTTGTACAGGCCCCAGTACAGCCCGTTCAGGTACAGGTGCACGAAGATGCCGCGCGGCCCGTAGCCGGTCATCGCGATCTGCGAGTGCCGGCCGAGGTCGTCGACCGCGAACGAGTAGCGGCCGGCGCGCGCGGGTTCGTTGTAGAGGATGCCGTCGTTGAAGCCGGCGCGCAGCACCAGGCCATCGAAGCTGGTGATGCCGATGCCGTTGCCCTCGGCCGAGCTGCGGAACAGGTCGTGCCGCCACTTGTCGGCGCCGTAGCTGGCGCGGAAGTAGACGCGGATCGGCCGCTTGTTCTGCGTCCACGAGTGCGGCGTGAGCCCGCCATCGACCTGGTCGTCGCGGCCGTCCGGGTGCATCACCTCGATCGAACCCGGCACCTCGATGCTGCCGTTCGGCGCGCGCACGACGCCGCTCGTGCCGAACATCTGGGTGTACGGCGCGACCACCGACATCGTCGGCAGCGTTCCGAGGTCGCTGACGAAGCGGCTGTTGTAGAGCGGGTTGCCGACCACCAGCGGGTCGACGTCGAAGTTGATCGCGGTGGTGAAGCCGGCCGGTCGCGTCTGCGTCAGCACGCGGTCGCGGAACACGTAGGTCAGCGTGTCGACGTTGGTCGGCAACATGCCGGGCGCGAACGAATACGCGCGCACCACCACGGCCGGCGTGAGCGGCCGCAGGCCGCCGTTGGTGCTGGTCGGGTCGATCGTGACCAGCAGCGGGCTCGGGCCCTGCGCGTAGACCGTCGACGTGCGCGGGTCGCTGCAGTCGAGCGTGTAGCGGATCGTGGCGCCCGGCGTCGCGGTGGTGATCGTCAGCACGAACGGCTGCGCGTACAGCCCGCGCGGCGCCGAGAACTGCGTGTCAGCGACGGTGGCTTGCGCGTTGGCGGGCGCGAGCGCCAGCAGCAGGGCGGAGAGGCGACGCGCGAGGAGGGATCGCGGCATGGGAGGGGGGGGCAGGCGGACATCGTCGCCGCCCGTTCGTCCCGGTCCAGGCCCCCCGGTCGGTCGCGGCTCAGAAACGCACGTCGAACTGCGTGTAGGCGAAGTGTGCGACGGTGTCGCGGCCGATCGAGTCCGGCGCCGAGCCGGGCAGGAACACGCCGTAGCCGAACTGCAGCGTCGTCTTCGCGGTGGTACCGAGCTCGAGCCGGCGCGTGTAGACCACGTCGATCTCGTTGCCGATCGTGCGCGCGTCGGTCGCGTTCGCGGGCACCAACGTGCCGTTGGGGCCGCCGAAGCTGTCGCGCGCTTCCATGCTGCGGAAGAAGTTCCACGCCAGCGTCACGTCGGCGAGGTCGCACGGCGCGAGGCCGAACTGCAGCATCGGGTTGAAGGTGTTCTCCCACAGCGCGAGGTCCAGCATGCCCCAGTGCGCGTGCGCGGTCGGGAACAGGTTGTCGAAGCGTTCGCGGTCGGCGGTCGCCGGGTCGTCGCCCGACGCGACGTTCAGCTCCGCCTTCAGCCACGGCTTGCCCGCGGCGTCGAAGCGGTGCGTCAGGTGCGCGTGCGCCGCGTGGGTCTCGCCGATCGGGATGTCGGCGCCGGCCTGTTCGCCGGTCTGCGTCGCCAGCTCGAGGCCGAGTTCCCACGGCTGGCCCTGGCCGGTGACCCAGCGCGTGCCGAGCGTGACGCGCGTCGCGGAAGCGCCCGGCGTCAGGCCGTCGTCGTGCAGCACCATCGCGTAGAGGTCGCCGGTCGTGCCCGGACAGCAGCTGCCGCTCGCCTGCACGCCGCCGAACCAGCGGTCGTCGTCGACCGTCGCCGGCGTCGTCGTCTCGCGCACCTGGAACGCCCACAGTTGCAGCGACGTGCCGGCGTCGCTCTTCCAGGTCTGCGTCAGGCCATCGAACGAGCGCGCCTGGCTCTTCCAGTCGAGCGCGCCGACCAGGCGCTGGTCGCCGAGCGAGAGCTCCTGGCGGCCGATCCGCGTCGCGCCACCGAGCGGCGGCGCCTTCACTTCGGCCCACGCCTGGTGGAAGTCGAGGCCATCGGCGCTGTCGTCGAGCGTCGAGGTCTCTTCCCCGAACTCGCGCACGTCCTGCAGTTGCAGGAACACGGCGAGCCGGTCGGAGAAGTCGAGGCCGACGGCCAGGCGCACGCGCTGGGTGAAGAAGTCGTTGCTGTCCGGCTGCGTGCCGTGGGCGAGGTCGAAGTCGATCTGGTTCTCGTAGCGCAACCGGTATTGCCCGCCGACGGTGACCTTGCGCACGCCCGGCACGACGAACTCGGTCGGTGGCGTCGGCGGGGTGGGGGCGGCCTGGGCGACGGCTGCCACGGACAGGGCCAACGGGGAGAGGCGGCGGGTTGGACGCACGAGCATGGGCCGGGAGGGTAGCGACGGCAGGCCGGATTTCTGTCCGGAACAAGGCCTCCCTGGCGGCTGGACCCTTTGACCGGGCGCATTCCCTTCCGGGGACCGATCGCCCGCGCGGTGGACCAGGCATCGGAGGCAATCCATGAACACGTTCCAGGTTGTGGTGGTGTTGGCGACGGCTGGCAGCCTGCTGCCGGCGCAGACGTGGACCCTGGGCGGCACTTCGCCCGCGATGGCGTTCGGCACGGCCGGCGACCTGCTGGTGCACGACGGCACCGGACCGCTCGGCTTCGACGAGGTGCAGGCGCGCACGCTGCTTCGCTGCAGCACCGGCTGGGTGGAACTGCCCGCCAACGTGCCCGCGCGTCTCGATGCGACGCTGGTCGCCGGCAACCAGGCGTTCCTGTTCGGCGGCTTGCTCGCCACCGGCTACGGCAATGACCTGCACCGGTTCGACCGAACGCTTGGCGACTGGGTGCCGTGCGCGACGACCGGCCTCGCCGCCGGCGGTCCGTCGCCGCGCGCTGGTTGCAAGGCGGCGGCATTCGGCGGCAACGCCTCGCTGCTGTTCTTCGGCGGCGCCGATGCCCAGGGCCTGCCCGCCGACACCTGGCTGCTGCTGCCGTTCACCGCGGTGTCGATGTGGGCGCAGCAGCCGACGCCGGCGGCGCTGACCGGTCGGCTGCGGCACGCGCTGGCGGCCGGGCCCGACGGCGGCATCGTGCTGTTCGGCGGCCTCAACACCGGCGCGCTCGGCGACACCTGGATCTTCAACAACGCGGGCTGGACGCAGTACACCGGCCTCGGCCCGCCCGCCGCGTTCGACTGCCGCATGGCCTTCGATGCCGGCCGCAACATGACGGTGCTGGCGCACAGCAACGGCGACACCTGGGAATGGAACGGCTTCCACTGGCGCCGCGTCGGCGTCGTCAACGGTCCCGCGTGGCAGGCCCCGGTGTTGCTGTTCGAGACCGACGGTGCCGGTGGCGCGCGCGTGGTCGCGCGCCAGCTCGGCAACGGCGTGCTGGAGACCTGGGACTACACGCCGAGCGTCGCCGACTTCCAGCTGACGATGGACTGGATGTGCATGGCGGGCACGCACCCGCTGGAACTCGCCGCGGTCGAACGTTGCCTGCCGGTGCTCGGCCAGGCGATGCACCTGCGCGCCACCGGCGTGCCACCGCAGAGCCTGATGGTGTTCGCCTACGAGCTGTCGACGCAGTTCACCATGCCGCTCGGCTGCGGCTGCATGCTCGGCGTCACCGGCAACGGCGGCTTGCACCTGACCACCGGCGGCAGCGTGCGCGACTGGCTGTTGCCGATCGCCGACGACGCGGCGCTGCTCGGCGTCGCCATCGACGTGCAGGGCATCGTGCTGGACTTCGCGTCCGCGTGCTCCCTGCTGACCACGCCGCGCGGCACGCTGATCCCGGGTCGGTGAGACCCGCGGCGTTGCGCGGACTCCGTGCCGGTGGGACCATGCCCCGCATGGCCGACGAGCGGCGCAAGGGAGATCGCTGGCAGCCGATCACCGACCTGCCGCCCGAGCTGCGGGCGCGTCGGTTTCCGGAGCTCGATTCGCTGCTCCCGGTGTTCGACAAGCGACGGACCGATCTCGATTCCGCCAACGGACTGCGCGAGTTCACCGCCCGACTGGTGCGCAGTTGGAGCATCGAGACGGGCATCCTGGAACGGCTGTACACGCTGACCGAGAGCGCGACCCTAACCCTGCTCGAGCAGGGCTTCGACGCGGCGCTGCTGTCGCACGGCGACACCGACCTGCCGCCGGAGCAACTGGTCGCGATCCTGCGCGACCATCAGGACGCCGCCGAGGGTCTGTTTCAGTTCGTGCGTGGCGGGCGATCGTTGTCGACTTCGTACGTGCGCGAACTGCACCAGGTGTTCACGCGGCACCAGCTGACGTGCGATGCGTTGGACCCGCTGGGCAACTGGGTGAAGGTGCCGCTGCGGCGCGGCGACTGGAAGCTGCTGCCGAACAACCCCGGCGACGTGAAGTCCGGCGAGGTCTGGCACCAGTACTGCCCGCCCGAGCAGGTCACGTCCGAGATGGAACGGCTGGTCGCGCTGCACGGGCAGCACGGCGACGTGCACTTCGTCGTCGAGGCCGCCTGGTTGCACCACCGCTTCACGCAGATCCATCCATTCCAGGACGGCAATGGGCGGGTGGCGCGGGCGCTGGCGTCGCTGGTCTGCATCCGCGGCGGCGGGTTCCCGGTCGTGGTGATGCGCGAGCAGAAGCAGGCGTACACCCGGGCGCTCGAACAGGCGGATCGCGGCGACCTGGGGCCGCTCGCCGCGATGTTCGATCGACAGCAGGTCGCGGCCGTGTTGAAGGGGCTGAGTGTCGCCGAGGAGGTCCGCAAAGCCACGGCCGACCTCGACGCGATCCTGGCGGAAGCCCGGAGAAAGCTGGAAGCAGCCAACCGAGCCAACGTTGCACTCACGGCCATCGTCGAGGAGTTCGCTCGGATTGCAGTCGCCCAGCTCGAAGCTGTGAAAGCGCGCGTGACCAGAACCCTTCCGTCTGCAGTGGAGGTGCAGGTCGCGTCCCCCGGGCCGGGCTTGATGACGCACTCTGGCCAAGCCAAGGAACTGGCTGCACAACAGGGTTACGAGGCTACCTTCGGCGGTGCCGCGTGCGAGGTCCAGCTTCGGCTGCGGATCGCCGGCCTCATGACCACACTCGTGATCAGCCTGCATCACGTTGGTCCAGTCGAGGATGGCGTTGGTGCGGCGCTCGCCTACCTGGCTCATGCGACCTTCGTCGCGGCGTCGGTTCGATCAGCTCGCCCGGCATCCGACGCACCGTTCACGTTCACGGCGACGAGGGATCCGGTGGAACTTCGGCAGGGCTTCTCCACCTGGCTCGACCGGGCCATCACCACGGGCATCGATCTCTGGCAGCGCGGACTCTGAGTCTGTTCGTAGCGCTACGACGAGTGGATTGCGGGCCCAACGCGACGTGGCGAAGTCGAAGCTGGACAGGTGTCAGCCGGCCTCACTGCGCGCGCACGAGCAGCGGCTGGCCGTCGAACGGCACGGCGACGAGCGCCTGGTGCTTCTCGTCCTTGCTGACCGCGAACAGGAATGGCGTGCCGCGCACCAGCCGCGCGACGAACCGGCCGTCGCGGTCGGTGCCGCACAGCACCGGGACGCCCTTCTTCGGTGGCTCCTTGCGGAGCGTCGCGATCACCAGCGCATTGGCGAGGCCCTTGCCGTCGCGATCGACGAACCGTCCGCTGACCAGGACCAGCGCGTGCTCACGTTCGTCGAGGGCCAGTTCCGTGGTCGCCTGCCACGGCCCGAGCCGGCCGAGGCGCGGCGGGCCCAGGCTCGCTTCGACCATGGTCACCGGCCGGTTGCACCACAGCGCGTAGCTGCCGTCTTCGCCGGTCGTGGTCGTGGCGACGCGGCCGGTCTCGTCGCGCGCGGTCACCCGCCAGCCAGTGGCCGGCCGGCCGCGGTCGTCGATGGTGTTGCCGTGCAGGCGGAAGAACTTCGCCGCGTGCGTGCGCAGATCGATCGCGATCGGGCTTTCAGCGCCGAACGGCCCGGGCACGACGTGGCGCCAGCCGACCGGGTCGACGACGGCGTCGTGCACGTCCTGGTTGGTGCGCAGGGCGAAGGTGCCTCGCTCGTCGGTGGTCACGGTCGCGATCGCATGCTGCTGCCGGTCGCGGCACAGCACATCGACACCGGTTGCCAGCGCGCCGCCAGGGTCACGCAACTCGCCGCGGATCGTCGCGTGCGGCGTGTCGGCCAGCGACACCACGAGGCCGGCGGCGGCTCCACCCGTCACCGGCACCTCGCGCAGCACGCCTTCGATGCGCACCTGCAGCCAGGCGATCGGCGCGCGCGCCTTCAGCTCGAAGCGACCGACGTCGTCGCTGGCACCCTCGGCGACCGTCTGCCGCGCCGCGTCGAGGCCGCGCACATGGGCGCGGTCGGCGGGTTCGCCGGCGAGGCCGTGCACGACGCCGCTTGCGGTCTGCGCGGCGAGGCCGGTCATGGCCAGCAGACTGACGAATGCGGCGGCCGCTTGGGACATGACGGGCATCGGTGGGGCACCCTGGCGCACGTTGGCGCCGGGAACCGGGTGCCGCCCGAGCCTCGCGAGTTCCCGTTCCCGTGGCCAAGGACGTGCCGGTCAGGTCACGGCAGGAACTTGTGCCGTTCCTTCAGCTTCTTCGGCAGGTACTCGTCGATCACTTAGCCGGGAAAAGGCCCGCATCACAGCGCGATCACGGCGATCTCGCGATCGACGCGAACGGCAACCGAGGATCAGTTGATTCTCGAGCACGCGGCGCACGTCCAGCCGAAGCCAGCGGCACCCGTTGCGTTGCAGTTCGACGCCTGCGTCTGGCTCGTGTACACAACTACTTGGTAGAAGGTGCCGCACTTGATCTCCACGTCGCTGTAGTCGGTTGAGTCCCCCTCCTGGCCCGGGCCGAGCGTGACCGTGCCGCCACAGGATCCGTCGATGCGAGTTCGGACGTAGATGTCGCCGCATCCACCGGCACCAGTGTTCGCGATGGTCACTGTGCCGCCCAGCTTGCATTTGGACGTCTCGGCGCAACTCGGTTGTAGGAGACCGGGGTATCAGGACCACTCACGGTTCGGCCAAGCGGGACCGCTGAGTTCGGGCAACCGGGACCACCCGGGTTCGGGCAAGCGGGACCGCGCGAGATCGGGCAAGCGGGACCAGT
>JBASWX010000182.1:0-2386 GCA_049276695.1 Planctomycetota bacterium | reverse complement strand
CCAACAGCGCGCGCAGTTCGCCGGCACCCTTGCCGCGCAGGCCGTCGACCACCGCGAGCGGCAATCCGAGCGCCTGCTGCAGGCGGTCGACCGCGACCGGGAAGCCCTCGGCGGTGGCGACGTCCAGCTTGGTGAGCGCGACGACGATCGGCAGCCCGAGCCCGCGGACCTGCTGCAGGAACGGCAGTTCGACCGGCAGGCGGCTAGCGTCGCACACCACGCACAGCAGGTCCGGCCGCGGTCCCGCGGTGCCGTGCAGCACGTCGAGCGCGAGCTGCTCGTCGCGACTGACGGCCTCGAGCGCCGCGATCCCGGGCAGGTCGACGACGCGCAGTTCGAGGCCTGCTACCTGCACCGAACTCTCGACGCACTCGACCGACGAGCCCGGGAAGTTGACCGGCCGCTGCAGGCTGCCGGTCAGGTGCATCAGCAGCGAGGTCTTGCCGGAGTTCGCCCGGCCGACCAGCGCGACCGTGCGCGACTTCGACGGCGACGGCGCCGTCGTTCGCGGCGACGTCACGAACCGGCCTCCACCACGAGCACCCGCGCCGCCTCGCTGGCGCGCAGCGCCAGCCGGTAGCCGTGCAGCCGGAACAGCAGCGGGTCACCGAACGGCGCCTGCCCGATGCGTTCGACCAGCGCCCCGACCCACAACCCACACGCGACCAGCCGGTGCGCGATCGGGTCGTCGCCGAGGACTGCTTGCACCGCGTAGGCCCGGCCGGGCGCGGTCGCCGGCAGCGGCACGGCAACCGGTGTTCGGGCGGCGGGGGCAGTCGGCAGGGTGGCAGTCATCGTGCGCTGTTGAGACAAGATCTCAACTGCGTCCATGGTGCCATGGGCCGCGGTGGAAGGGAAGCCCGTAGTCAGGCCCAGCACGCTGTGGCCAGATGGCCACAAGTGACTGGCCGGTCACCGGTCCGCGCGCCAGGCCCGTGCCTCCGACGCCGTGGACCATCGGGTTGACAGGTGTCACGTCCGGCCCACAATTGACACCCGTGCGAAAGACCCAAATCTACTTCCCTGAACCCGACCTGGTTGCACTGCACCGGGCGGCGAAGAAGCTCGGCAAGAGTGTCGCTGAACTGGTTCGCGAGGCCGTGCGCCGGACTTGGTTGAAGCCAGAGCCCACCGGCCCGATCGCGCTCTGGGATGGCAAGGCCAGGCCGGCCATCGACCACGATTCGATCTACGACGAGCGTTGAACGTGCGTGCCGCTGCATTCGTGGACACCGGCGCATGGATCGCCTTGGCGTTGACCGGCGACCCCTACCATGACCGGGCGAGGGCAGCGTGGCTGGATCTGCTTGCAACGGCGACCCGACTGGTGACGTCCGTTCCGGTCGCGATCGAGACGTTCACCTTCCTCGACCGCAATGCGAACCGCGACGTAGCGAAGGCATGGCGCGATCAGGTCACCAGCATGCGGACTCTGCAGATCGTCGAATGCACCCTCGCTGACCTCACGCGGGCCTGGCTCTGGTTCGAGCAACGAGACCTCGTCCGCCTGTCCGTAGTCGACGCGACCAGCTTCGTCCTGATGGGACGATTGAAGATCCGCCGAGCGTTTGCGTTCGATCAGCACTTCGCCCGTGCCGGTTTCACCCTGATCGGTTGAACGACGCGCCGACCACCGCCGACACTGCGCCGATGCAGCCCACCGCCCACGTCGCCACCGTGCGCCTCGCCGGCACCGAGCTGTCGTTCGAGACCGGCCGCATCGCGCGGCAGGCGCACGGCGCGGTGCTGGCGCGCTGCGGCGACAACGTCGTGCTGGCCACGGTGACCGCGGCGACGAGCGCCAAGCCCGGCCAGGACTTCTTTCCCCTGACCGTCGAGTACCGCGAGAAGTACTCGGCCGCGGGCCGCATTCCCGGCGGCTTCGGCCGGCGCGAAGGTCGCATCGCCGACCACGAAGTGCTGACCAGTCGACTGATCGACCGCACGCTGCGCAGCCTGTTCCCCGACGAGTGGAAGTGCGAGGTGCAGGTCCAGGTGCAGGTGTTCAGCGCCGAGCCGAGCAGCGACCTCGAGAGCCTGGCGATCCTGGCGGCGTGTGCGGCGCTGCACGTGAGCCCAGTGCCGGCCAAGGGCCCCGGCGGCGGCCTGCGCATCGCGCGCGTGCACGGCCAGTGGCTCGCGTTCGCCGGCCAGAGCCAGCGCGAACAGGCCGACCTGGTGTTCTCGGTCGGCGTCGGTCCCGATGGGCTGGTGATGCTGGAAGGCGAGGCGAAGGAAGTCGGCGAGGACGACGCGCTGGCGGCGATCGCTACCGCGACCGGCTGGATCCGGCGCTGCCACGCCGCGTTCGACGAACTGCGGGCGACTGCCGGCGCGCCGAAGTGGCCGCTGCCGGTCGCCGCGGCACTGCCGGCGGTACCCGAGC
>JBASWX010000181.1:0-30373 GCA_049276695.1 Planctomycetota bacterium | reverse complement strand
CCGCTGCCGCGAGCGCGCTTGACACGATCGGGTATGCTGAAGCAAGCTGCATGGAAGCCCCTTTGAAGAGCCCGCTCGATCCGGTGCGCCGGGCCCTGGCAGAGGACCTCGGCAGCGAAGAGCTGTCGCCCGCCGCCGACGTGACGTCGACGCTGGCGCTGCCGGCCGGACTGCGCGGCCGCGCGCGCGTGGTCGCGAAGGGCGCCGGCGTGCTGGCCGGTACCGAGTGCGCCGTCGCGACGTTCCGGCTGCTCGATCCGGCGGTGGTCTGCGAGCTCCGCCGCCGCGACGGCCAGTCGTTCGCCGCGGGCGACGTGCTGCTCGAACTCGCGGGCCTGATGCGGCCGCTGTTGGCCGCCGAACGCACCGCACTCAACTTCCTGCAGCGCCTGTCCGGCATCGCGACGGCGACGCGCGCGTTCGTCGACGCGGTCGCCGGCACGAAGGCCGTGATCCTCGACACCCGCAAGACGACGCCGGGTCTGCGCCTGCTCGAGAAGGCGGCGGTCGTCGCCGGCGGCGGGGCCAACCACCGCATCGGGCTCTTCGACCAGGTGCTGCTCAAGGAGAACCACTTCGCCTTCGCCCGTCCCCGTCCCTACCTCGAGGTGGTCCAGCGTTGCGTCGCCGCACAGGCGCGGCCGGTGGTCGCCGAAGCCCGCACGCTCGACGAAGGGCTGGCCGCGGTGCGCGGCGGGGCCGCCGTCGTGCTGCTCGACAACTTCCGGCCGGGCCCGGCGCTGGCCAAGGTCGTCGCGGCGTTGCGCGACGCCGCGCGCGCCGCCGGACGCGACATTGCGATCGAAGCCTCGGGCGGGGTCACGCTCGCCAACGTGCGCGCGTTCGCCGACAGCGGCGTCGACCGCATCTCGGTCGGCGCGATCACGCACTCGGCGCCGGCGATCGACCTGTCGCTGCTGGTGGAAGGGGCGTGACGATGGTGCGCCGGCTCACCTTCGCCGCCCGCCAGAGCGTGCTGCGCAACCTGCGCGCCGAGGTGCGCAAGATCGCACTCGCGCTCGGCGCCGACGAACGCGTCGGCGACAACCTGGCGCTGGTCGTCGACGAACTGGTCAACAACGCGATCGAACACGGCGCCGACTACCGCCGCGCCGGCCTCGACCTCGCCCTGCAGTTCCAGGTCGTCGGCACCCGGTTGCAGATCGAGTTCTTCGATCCCGAGATGCCGGTCGACGCGGTGCAGGACCTGGCGCGCCTCGTCGGGCAGGCGACCGACGGCATGCCGTCGCTCGACAGCGAACGCGGCCGCGGGCTGTTCCTGCTGTCGGTCTACCTGCAGGACCTGCAGGCCGGATCGGCGCCGGCGGGTGGGCTGCGCCTCGGCGGCTACATCGACCGCAAGTGACCGGCGACGACCAGGGCGCCGGGCCGACGCGGTTGCTGCGCCTCGCCGCGCAGCGCTGGCTGGCGCTGCCGCGGGCGCTCCGGCTGCTGCTGCCGATCGCGATCATGGGGGTGCTGTGGTGGTCGTCGTCGCAGCCGGCGGTGTCGCCCGTCGGCGTGGTGCGTTCGTTCGGCCACAACGCGATGCACGTCGTCGCCTGGGCCGCGCTGGCCGCCGCGTTCCGGTTCGCGTTCGGTCCGGCCCTGCTGGCGACTCCGGCGCCGCGCGCGACCGTCGCGGCGCTGCTGCTGTCGATCGCGTACGGCGTCGTCGACGAGCTGCACCAGAGCCACGTGCCCGGCCGCGCGTGTTCGGTGGTCGACGTGCTCAGCGATGCGCTCGGCGCCGGGCTCGCCGTCACCGTGGTCGACGGCGTGGCGGCGCGGACGTGGCCGCGGCTCCGGCTCTGGCTGCTGCTGCTGGCGGCGGCGGTCACCGTCGGCTGGGCGACGTTCGGCGGCTGACGCTGCGCCGGCTCACGAACTGCACGACAAGGCGGAGCAGCCCGGCTTGTTGCGCGCCCACTCGGGACGACGCTGGGCCAGGTCCTCGTGTTCCGGCTGCTCGTCGAACGGCTTCGCCATCACCGCCAGCAGCCGGTGTACCTTGCCGAAGTCGCCGCCATGCGCCGCGTCGATCGCCTCCTGGGCGAGCCAGTTGCGCAACACGTACTTCGGGTTGGTGCGGTCCATCGCCGCCGCGATCGCCGCCGGCTCCCGCCCGTCCGCACGCACCCGCTGCCACCAGCGCTGCAACCACGCGACGCCGGCGGCGGCGTGCGCTACCGACACCGGCCCGTAGAACGCCGCCCGCACCGTCGCCGGCAGTTCGCGCGGCGCCGTGGTGGCCGACACCAGCGCCGACAGCGCGCGGAAGAACAGCGTCATGTCGATCGGCTCGGCCGACAGCCACTGGAACATCTGCTGCAGCAGTTCGCCGTCGCCGCGCGGACTGTCGAACGTGAGTCCGAGCTTCGTGCCAAAGCGCCTGGTCGCTTCGTCGCCGTACACTCGCTGGTACTCCGACAGCGCCGCCTCGATCACGGCATCGGCGTCGCCGAGCAGCGGCCGCAACGCCTCGCCGAACTGGGCGACGTTCCACAGCCCGACGCCCGGCTGGTTGCCGAAGGCGTAGCGGCGTTGGTGCGCGTCGGTCGTGTTCGGCGCCCAGCCCAGGTCGAAGTCGTCGATCCAACCGTACGGGCCGTAGTCGATCGTCAGCCCCAGCACCGACATGTTGTCGGTGTTCATCACGCCGTGCACGAAGCCGACCGCCTGCCAGTGCGCGATCAGCCGCGCGGTGCGCGCCGCGACCTCGTGCAGCAGAGCCGCGTACGCGGCGGGCCCCGGCGCGCCGAGTTCCGCGAAGAACCAGCGCAGCGTGAAGTCGACCAGCGTGCGCAGCAGGTTCATGTCACCGCGCGAACTCGGCAGCTCGTAGTTGCCGAACCGCAGGAACGACGGCGCCGCCCGGCACACGATCGCCCCCGGCTCGGCGACCGGATTGCCGTCGTAGAACATGTCGCGCACGACCTGATCGCCGGTCGTCACCAGCGACAGTGCGCGCGTCGTCGGCACGCCGAGTCCAGCCATCGCCTCGCTGCACAGGAACTCGCGGATCGACGAACGCAGCACCGCACGGCCGTCGCCGCGCCGCGAGTACGCGGTCGGGCCAGCACCCTTCAGTTGCAGTTCGGCCAGCATGCCGTCGGGGCGCACGAGTTCGCCGAGCACGATGGCACGCCCGTCGCCGAGCTGGCCCGCCCAGTTGCCGAACTGGTGACCGCCGTAGTTCGCCGCGTACGGGTCCATGCCCGGCCACGTCGCGTTGCCGCCCAGCACCGCGGCGGTCCGCGGGGCCTGCAGCAACTCGTCGGGTAGCCCGAGTTCGGCGGCGACCGGCCGCGACCACGCGACCAGCCGCGGGCTCTTGACCGGCGTCGCGGCGACGCGCGACCACAGCGCCCCGACGACCGGCCGGGAGTGTGTCCCGGTGTCGGGGTCGCCGGGCAGTTCGTCGAGGAAGCGCCGGCAGAAGGTCGGCAGCGGCGGCGTCTCGCGCATGCGAGTCACCATAGCCTGCTACCCCGGCTTGTGCGGTTGCCGGCGCCGGGTCCTGCTGGGAAGGATGGCAGGTAGCGGTCGTGACCGGACGGTGGCGTCACCGCGACGCGCGGGGCAATCTACGGCGCCTCACGGCGGACACCGAGACTCCGCCCAAGCGCTAGATGGCCCTCAAGAAGTCCCAACTCTACGCGTCGCTCTGGTCGAGCTGCGACGAGCTGCGCGGCGGCATGGATGCGTCGCAGTACAAGGACTACGTCCTGGTGCTGCTGTTCCTGAAGTACATCAGCGACAAGTACGCGGGGCAGCCGTACGCGGCGATCACGATCCCGAAGGGAGCCAGCTTCACCGACCTCGTCGCGCTCAAGGGCCAGCCCGACATCGGCGACCGGATCAACAAGCAGGTCCTCGGACCGCTGGAGAAGGCCAACAAGCTGTCCGGGCTGCCGGACTTCAACGACGACGGCAAGCTCGGCAGCGGCAAGGAGAAGGTCGAGCGGCTCACCAACCTGATCGCGATCTTCGAGAACCCGGCCCTCGACTTCTCGCAGCACCGCGCCGGCGACGACGACCTGCTCGGCGACGCGTACGAGTACCTGATGCGGCACTTCGCCACCGAGAGTGGCAAGAGCAAGGGGCAGTTCTACACGCCCGCCGAGGTGAGCCGGATCATGGCGCAGCTGCTCGGCATCCGCGCCGCGAAGACGAGCGCGCAGACGACGGTCTACGATCCGACCTGCGGCTCGGGCTCGCTGCTGCTGAAAGTCGGCGACGAGGCGACGACCAGGCCCACGCTGTACGGGCAGGAGAAGGACGCGACAACGGCCGGTCTCGCGCGCATGAACATGGTTCTGCACGACAACCCGACGGCGCAGATCGAGGCGGCCAACACGCTGACCGACGCGAGGTTCAAGGACGGCGACGCGCTCAAGGTGTTCGACTACGTGGTCGCCAATCCACCGTTCTCCGACAAGCGGTGGAGCACGGGGCTCGACCCGGCGAACGATCCGCACCAGCGCTTCCAGCCGTTCGGCATCCCGCCGAACAAGCAGGGCGACTACGCCTACCTGCTGCACATCGTGCGCTCGCTGAAGAGCACGGGCCGCGGGGCCTGCATCCTGCCGCACGGCGTGCTGTTCCGCGGCAACTCGGAGGCGGAGATCCGGCGCGCGCTGGTGCAGAAGGGCTACATCGAGGGCATCGTCGGGCTGCCCGCAAACCTGTTCTACGGCACCGGCATCCCGGCCTGCATCGTCGTGATCGACAAGCAGCACGCGCATGCGCGCAAGGGCATCTTCCTGATCGACGCGAGCGGCGGCTTCGCGAAGGACGGGCCGAAGAACCGGCTGCGAGCGCAGGACATCCATCGGATCGTCGACACGTACCGGAAGCGGGTCGACGTGCCGGGCTACGCGTGCATGGCGAGCGTGGCCGCGATCGAGAAGCACGAGTTCAACCTGAACCTGCCGCGCTACATCGACAGCCAGGCGAAGGAGGATCTGCAGGACGTCGCCGGGCATCTGCAGGGCGGGATCCCGGTCGCGGACGTCGATGCGCTGGCGGCGTACTGGGGGGTGTGTCCAGGGCTGCGGCGCACGCTGTTCGCGCCGTTGCGCGACGGCTACGTGCAGCTCGCGGTCGACAAGGCGGCGATCCGTTCGGCGATCCTGGAGCATCCGGAGTTCGTCGCATTCGTGAAGGGGCAGGAGGCGCACTTCACGAAGTGGCGGCAGCGTGCGAGTGAGTTGCTGCGACGCCTCGAGCCGAGGTGTCATCCGAAGGAAGTGATCGCGGAGCTGTCGGAGGGTCTGCTCGAGCACTACCGCGGGCAGCCGTTGCTCGATGCGTACGACGTGTACCAGCACCTGATGGACTACTGGGCGGCGACGATGCAGGACGACGTGCACCTGATCGCGGCGGACGGCTGGCGGGCCGAGACGTACCGCATCGAGGAGAAGGACAAGAAGGGCAAGGTGCGGGACAAAGGCTGGGCGTGCGATCTCGTGCCGAAGGAGTTGGTGGTTGCGCAGTACTTCGCCGGGGAGTCGACGGCGATCGAGAAGCTGCGGGACGAGGTCGAGCGCGCAGGGGCGGAACTCGCAGAGCTGGAGGAAGAGCACGGCGGCGACGACGGTGTGTTCGGCAGCTTCGACAAGATCAACAAGCAGACGGTCGCGGCCGGGCTCGCGGACCTGGAAGGGGTCGTGGAAGGGGACGAGGATGCGGCGGTGCTGCGGCGGTGGCAGGAACTGAACGCGCTTGAGAGCGAAGCCAAGAAGCGGTTTAGGAAGATCGAGCAGGACCTCGACGAACGCGGGTCGTCGCATTACCCGCGGCTGCGAGAAGCAGACGTGAAGTCACTCGTCGTGGACGCGAAGTGGCTCGAGACACTGGCACGCGACGTGCGGGGCGAGGTGGAGCGGCTCAGCCATCGGCTGAGCGAGCGTTGCCGCGAGCTGGCGGAACGTTACGAGGCGCCGATGCCAGCTCTCGCGGCGCGAGCCCTGGAGATGGAAGGCAAGGTCAGCGGACACCTGCAAGGCGCGATGCAGTCGCTGCTGATCGGAACGAGAAGGCTTCCGGGATTCACCGGCCCATGGGAGAAGAGGTCGCTCGGCCAGTTGGGTTCCTTCCTAAAGGGCAGCGGGATAACTCGTGACCAAGCTGCTGGCGGCAGCCTGCCGTGCGTGCGCTACGGCGAGATCTACACGCATCACTCGGAGATCGTGCGCAGTTTCCAGTCGTGGATCACACGGAACGTCGCCGCGACTGCGCTCCTCCTGCGGAAGGGCGATCTCCTTTTCGCAGGTTCTGGCGAGACCAAGGAGGAGATCGGAAAGTGCGTGGCGTTCATCCACGACATCGAGGCCTACGCGGGTGGCGACATCATCGTCCTCCGTCCGAGCTGGGGAGACTCGACGTTTCTTGGGTACTACCTCAACAGCCCAACGATCGTGCGACAGAAGGCGAGTCGTGGGCAGGGCGACGCCGTAGTGCACATCAGCAGCCGCGCCCTGGGCGAAGTGACCGGGATGTTCCCCCAACCGGCCGAACAAGCCGCCATCGCCGAAGTCCTCGCCGACCTCGACGCCGACATCGACGCCACCGCCGCGAAACTCGCCAAGGCCCGCGCGATCAAACAGGGCATGATGCAGGAACTCCTGACCGGCAGGATCCGCCTCGCATGAAGGAGTCGCAGCACCTCGAGTGGAAGGAGACCTGGCGCGACGAGCACCTGCGCACGATCTGCGGCTTCGCCAACGCCGACGGCGGCGTGCTGGTCATCGGCCGCGACGACAACGGCAAGTCGATCGGCGCACGCGACGCGAAGAAGCTGCTCGTCGACCTGCCCAACAAGGTCCGCGACGTGCTCGGCATCATGGTCGACGTGCGCCTCGCCCGCGACGGCGGCCACGACCTCGTCGAGATCCACGTCGAGCCCTACCCGAGCCCGATCAGCTACAAGGGCGAGTACCACTACCGCAGCGGCAGCACCAATCAGGAACTCAAGGGCGCAGCGCTCGAACGCTTCCTGTTGCGCAAGCGCGGCCGCCATTGGGACGACGTGCCCGAGCCGTCGCTGACCGTGCGGGGGTTGAGCGGCGCCGCGTTCCGCATGTTCAAGCGGCGCGCTGCACGCGGCGGCCGCATGAATCGAGCGGTGTTGCGCGACGGTCGCGAGACGATCCTCGAGAACCTCGAACTGATCGAGCGCCATGGCTTGAAGCGAGCTGCGGCACTGCTGTTCTCCGACCGTCCCGAACGCATCGTCAGCGGCGCGTGGATCAAGATCGGCTTCTTCGTCACCGACGACGACTTGCGCTACCAGCACGAAGTGCACGGCCACCTGCTCGGCCAGGTCGAGGAGACGATCGAGCTCCTGAAGCAGAAGTACTTGAAGGCCGCGATCAGCTACGACGGCCTCCAGCGGGAGGAGAAGCTGCCGTTCCCCGAGGAGGCGTTGCGCGAGGCGCTGCTCAACGCTGTCGTGCACAAGGACTACGCGAGCGGCATCCCGATCCAGGTCAGCGTCTACGAAGACCGGATGATGATCTGGAATCCCGGTGAGCTGCCAGATCGCTGGACGGTGAAGAGCCTGCTCGTCAAGCACTCGTCGCGCCCGTTCAACCCGCTGATCGCGAACGCCTTCTTCCGCGCCGGCTTCATCGAGTCGTGGGGTCGAGGCATCCAGAAGATCCTGCGCGAGTGCCGGGAGCACGGCATCGAGCCGCCGGTCTACGACTCGGAGCAGGCGGGACTGATGGTCACCTTCCGGGCGGACCCCGCGCACGTGGCCGCCGTTGCCGCAGGGACGTCGGCCGTCCGCGACGGGCGGCGTACTACCCTAGAAACCCGCCGCACACGCCCAAAAGCGACGCCTACTACCCTAGAAACGCCGGGTACTACCCTAGAAACAGGCCTGGAACGCGGTGCGACTACCCTAGAACTGCTCGTCGCCGTCCTACGCGCAGCGCCCTCGATCACCGCACCCGAACTCGCGAAGCGCCTGGGGCTCTCGCTCTGGGGCGTGAAGTACCACCTGAAGAACCTGCGCGCCGCCGGCCGCATCCGCCACCGCGGGGCGAGGAAGAGCGGTGACTGGGAGGTGCTCTGGTGAGCAACGTCGGTCAGCCGGAGCGCGCGACCCAGCGGCGGCTGGTGAAGTTGTTCCGCGACGAGCTCGGCTATCGCGATCGCGGCGACTGGAGCGACCGCGCCAACAACAACATCGAGGAGGAGATGCTGGTGCCCTGGCTCGCGAAGCGCGGGCACGACCACGAGCAGATCACGAGGGCGGTGCACAAGCTGCGCGCGGAGGCCAGCAACCACGGCCGCTCCCTCTACGCCAACAACCAGGCGGTCTGGTCACTGCTGCGGTACGGCGCGAACGTGCAGACCGAGATCGGCGCGCGCACCGAGAACGTGTTCCTGGTCGACTGGCGTCACCCCGAGAAGAACGACTTCGCGATCGCGGAGGAAGTGACGCTCAGCGGCGAGCGGGAGCGACGCCCGGATCTCGTGCTGTACCTCAACGGCATCGCGATCGCGGTCATCGAGCTGAAAAACAGCCGCATCAGCATCGGCGAAGGCATTCGCCAGCTCTTGTCGAATCAGCAGCCGCAGTTCCATGCATGGTTCTTCAGCACCGTGCAGTTCGCGTTCGCCGGCAACGACTCCGAGGGACTGAAGTACGGGACCATCGGCACGCCCGAGAAGATGTTCCTGCGGTGGAAGGAGGACGAGCAGGATGACTCGCGGTCCAAGCTCGACAAGTACCTGCTCAAGATGTGCCGAAAGGAGCGGCTGCTCGAACTGATCCACGACTTCGTGCTGTTCGATGGCGGCGTCAAGAAGTTGCCGCGTGCACATCAGTACTTCGGCGTCAAGGCTGCCCAGGAGCAAGTACGGCGGCGTCAGGGCGGCGTCATCTGGCACACGCAGGGCAGCGGCAAGAGCATCGTGATGGTGCTGCTCGCACGGTGGATCCTCGAGCACAACCCCACGGCCCGCGTCGCCGTGATCACCGACCGCGACGAACTCGACAAGCAGATCGAGGGCATCTTCCGCGATGCCGGCGAGAGCATCGAGCGCACGAGCAGTGGCCGTGACCTCATGCGGCTCTTGGGCCAGGCGAAGCCGCGCCTTCTGTGTTCGCTGGTGCACAAGTTCGGCCGCCGAGGGGACGACCTCGACGCCTTCCTCGCCGACCTGAGGACGCAGCCAAGCCCGACCGCGGGCGAGGTGTTCGTTTTCGTCGACGAGTGCCATCGCACGCAGAGTGGCAAGCTGCACAGGGTGATGAAGGCGATGATGCCCAACGCGGTGTTCGTCGGGTTCACCGGCACACCACTGCTCGCGACCGACAAGCAGACGAGCCTCGAGGTGTTCGGCGCCTACATCCACACCTACAAGATGAAGGAGGCGGTCGCCGACAAGGTCGTGCTCGACCTGCAGTACGAGGCCCGCGACATCGAGCAGTGGCTCGGGTCCGAGGAGCGCATCGACGCATGGTTCGAAGCGAAGACGCGCGGGCTCAACGAGTGGCAGAAGAACGAGCTGCGCGGCAAGTGGGGCACGATGCAGAACGTGCTGAGTGCCAAGGCGCGCATGGACCGCGTGGTGTCCGACATCGTCTTCGACTTCAGCGTGAAGCCGCGGTTGGCGAGCGAGCGGGGCAACGCCATCCTCGTCGCCTCGAGCATCTACGAAGCCTGCAAGTACTTCGTGCTCTTCCAGAAGACGCCGCTGCGCGGCAAGTCGGCGGTCGTGACCTCGTACGACCCGCAGTCGCGGGACGTCACCAAGGAGGAGATCGGTGCCAATACCGAGACCGACAAGCAGTTCGTCTACAACACCTACGTCGAGTTGCTGAAGGACGTGCGACGGCGGCCGGGCAAGACCGCGACCGAGGTCTACGAGGACGAGGTCAAGGCGAAGTTCGTCGAGCAACCGGCGGCGATGAAGCTGCTCGTGGTCGTCGACAAGTTGTTGACCGGCTTCGACGCGCCATCGTGCACGTACCTCTACATCGACAAGTCGATGCAGGACCACGGCCTGTTCCAGGCGATCTGCCGGACGAACCGGCTCGATGGCGACGACAAGCAGTTCGGGCACGTCGTCGACTACAAGGACCTGTTCCGGAAGGTCGAAAACGCCATCGCGGTCTACTCGTCGGAGCTCGACCATGACCCGGGCGATGACGATCCGCAGGTACTGCTGCAGGATCGACTCGCGGCCGGCAAGGCGCGGTTGGACGGCGCGGTCGAGGCGCTGGAACTGCTGTGCGAGGGCGTTGTGCCGCCGGAGGGCGAGCTCGAGCACATCCGCTTCTTCTGCGGCAACGTGGAGATCCCGGAGGACCTGGCTCGTCACGAACCGCAGCGCGTCACTCTCTATCAGGCGGTCGCCGCGCTGATGCGAGCGTACGCGGGCATCGCCGACGACCTGGTGCTCGCTGGTTACTCGGAGGCTGACGTTGCGCGCATCAAGCAGCGTCTCCAGCACTTCGTGGACGTGCGTGAGATCGTGCGCCGTGCCAGCGGGGAGACCCTCGACCTCAAGCCGTACGAGGCCGACATGCGGCACCTGCTCGACACCTACATCGAGGCGGCCGAGCCGCGCAAGATCTCGCCGTTCGACGGCATGGGGTTGATGGATCTGATCGAGAAGGCCGGTCTCGACCGCGCGATCGAGAATCTCCCGGCGAGTCTGCGGCGCAACGAGACGGCCGTCGCGGAAGTGATCGCCAACAACATCCGAAGCCGCATCGAGCGCGAGCACCTGAACGACCCGACCTACTTCAGCCGCATGTCGCAGCTGCTGCAGGAGGTCATCGAAGACTTGCGTGCGCGCCGGCTCGACTACGCGACCTACCTGCGCCGCATCGCCGAGATTGCGCAGCAGGTGCAGGACGGCCACGATCGGAGGGCCGGAGATCGCCTGCCGACGCCAGGCGTCCGGGCCATCTTCAGCAATCTCCAACCGGCGACCGACACGCTAGCCACTGGATTCGCGGCGGGGGAGGGTTCGGAAAGCGAGGGCTTCGCCAAGAGGGTCGCGCTCGCGCAACGCATCGACACCGCGATCCGTCAGGTTCGCCCCGACAACTGGCGCGGCCATCAAGCGAAGGAGAACGAGATCAAGCGGGCCCTGCTGCCGCTGCTCGACGGCAACGAGGAAGAAGTCGAACGGATCTTCAAGATCGTCTGGAACCAGGGCGAGTACTGATGGCGACGACGCTCGAACTCGGTGGGACCTCGGTCGACGTCGTGCGCCGCGACATCAAGCGGGTGCAATTGACCGTTCATCCGCCGACGGGCCGCGTGCGCATCGCGGCCCCGGGTCGCGTCGCACTCGAGACCCTTCGGTTGTTCGCCATCGCCAAGCTGCCGTGGATCCGGCGACAACAGCATCGAATGCAGGGGCAAGTCCGGGAGACGCGGCGCGACTTCGTTGACCGCGAGAGTCACTACGTCTGGGGCAGGCGCTACCTCATGAAGGTCATTGAGGGCGGGGCTGCTGGTGTCGACCTGCGACCGCGCACGCTGTTGCTCGCAGTGCGTCCTGGCGCTTCGACCGACGAGCGGGAGGCCGTGCTGGCGAAGTGGTATCGGCGACAGGTTCACGACGCCGCGCAAGTGCTGCTCGAACGATGGGCGCGCGGACTGGGTGTCGAAGTCCGAGGCCTTCGCGTGCGTCGCATGAAGACCAAGTGGGGCAGCTGCAGCCCGAACACCGGCACGGTCCTGCTCAACACGGAGCTGGCCAAGAAGCCTGCCGAGTGTTTGCACTACGTGGTCGCCCACGAGTTGCTTCACCTGATCGACCGGAGCCACGGCCCTCGCTTCGTGGCAATGCTCGATCGCCTCATGCCCAGGTGGCGCGACACTCGTGAGATGTTGAACCGCCTGCCGCTGCGGGCCGAATCCTGACGGTCACACGTGATGCTCGTGCACAGCTTTGCGCCGGTCGCCCGCGCCGATGCGCGCGTGCTGATCCTCGGCAGCATGCCGGGGGCGGCGTCGCTGGCGGCAGGTCGCTACTACGCGCACCCGCGGAACGCCTTCTGGCCGATCGTCGGGGCGCTGTGCGGGTTCGACCCGATGGCGCCGTACCGGAGCCGGCTGCGGGCGCTGCAGCACGCGGGCATCGCGCTGTGGGACGTGCTGCACAGCTGCGAACGCGCCGGCAGCCTGGATGGCGACATCCGGGCCGCGAGCATGCGGGCGAACGACTTCGCGGCGTTCTTCACGCGCCACCGCCGGCTCGAACTCGTCGCGTGCAACGGCGGCACCGCGTGGACGCAGTTCGCTCGCGTTCGCGGCGAAGTGGCCGGAACCGCGGCGGTGCGCTGCGTGCGGTTGCCGTCGACCAGCCCGGCGCACGCCGCGCGTTCGCATGCGCAGAAACTCGCGACCTGGCGGCGCGCACTGTCGCCGTTCCTGCCATGCGCGGTGTGACGTTGTTGTTCCCGCTGCTGGTCGCGGTTCTCGCGGCGCAGGAGCCGGAGCCGGCGTTGACGCACGGTCCGTTCCGCGGGCACGTCGACACCACTTCGATGCACGTGTGGGCGCGGGCGAGCACGCCGGGCGAGTGGTCTCTCGTGCTGCGCGAGGTCGGTGCCGAGGCCGAACGCAAGGTGGCAGCGAGTGCACGCGCGGAGCACGACTGCACGCTGCACTTCGCGGCGACCGACCTGTCGCCGGCGACGGCCTACGATGCGGTGCTGCGCTGCGGCGAGCGCGTGGTGTGGACGGGCGGCGTGCCGTGGACGACGGCGATGGCCGACGACGCCAGCGCGGCGACGATCGCGTTCGGCTCGTGCGCGCACGATCAGACGTTCCGCGAACAGCCGATCTGGGGCCGCATCTTGGCGCGGTCGCCGCACGCGCTGGTGTTGCTCGGCGACACGCCCTACATCGACCTCGGCACCGTCGCGTCGCGGCGGCAGCGGCACCGCGAGTTCTTCGCGTTCCCGCCGGTGCGCGCCGCACTGGCGGCGCTGCCGACGTGGACGACGTGGGACGACCACGACTACGGCCAGAACGACCAGTTTGGCGCCGTGAAGGGCAGCGAGACCGCGCGCGGCGTGTTCGTCGACTACCACGCGCACGCCGGGTACGGCGATGGCACGACCGGCATCTGGACGCGCTTCCGCCGCGGGCCGGTCGAGGTGTTCCTGCTCGACACGCGGTCGTGCGCCGACGGTGGCGACTCGGTGTTGGCGCCTGGGCAGCGCACGCTGCTCGGCAAGGCGCAGATCGACTGGTTGCAGCGGGGGCTGCTGGCATCGACTGCGGCGGTGCGGGTGCTGGCGTGTGGCATGGTGTGGAACGGCGGCGTGCGGCCGAACAAGGCGGACTGCTGGGGCAACTGGCTGCCCGAACGCGACGCGCTGTTCCGCTGGCTCGGCGAGCAGCGCATCGGTGGCGTCGTGCTGGTCTCCGGCGACGTGCACCGCAGCCGCGTGATCGTGCACCCGACCAAGGCGCTCGCCGGCTACGACTTGCCGGAGCTGATCACGTCGCCGCTGGCGCAGAACGTGCTCGAGAGCAACAAGGTCGACGTGCCGGGCCTGCAGTTCGACGCCGGCGAAGCGCACAGCTGCCTGTTCCTCGATGTGCGGCGCGGCGGCAGCGGGGTGGTGGTGGTGGCGACGTTCCAGGCCGGCGACGGCCGCGAGTTCCATCGCCGCGGGTTCACCGCCGCCGAACTCGGCTTCGGGCTCAGCGGCGCTCGATGATCTCGGTCGCCGGGTAACGCATCTTGGGCGTCGTGGCGCCGCGATCGTCGGCGGCGCGGTAGCCGGCGGCGCAGCCGCACAGCGTGGTGTGGCGGCTGCCGTCGAGGCCGAGCAGCCGGTCGTAGGCAGCGCAGTCGATGCCTTCGAGCGGGCTGGTGTCGACGCCGAGCATCGCCGCGGCGGTCAGGAACTGGCCGAGCGCGATGTAGGCCTGGCGGGCGTTCCACGCCGCGAGGTCGGCGGCTGCACATCCGTTCTGGACGAAGTCGACGATCACCTGGCGGTAGCGGGCCAGCGCCTCCGGCGTCGTGCCGCGCACGCCGGCCGTCGCCGCGATCATGCGGTCGACGTCGGCGGTGGTCGTGGTGCGCAGGCCGGCGATCACGACGTAGTGGCTGGCGTCGGTGACCTGCGGCTGGTTCCACGACGCCGCGCGCAGCTGCTGCCGCAGCGCGGTCGTGCCGACGACGACGAACTTCCACGGCTGCAGCCCGAACGACGACGGCGCCAGCACCAGCGATTGCTCGAGCACGGCCCAGGTCGCGTCGTCGATGCGGCGCGCCGGGTCGAAGCGCTTCACCGCGTAGCGCCAGTGCAGTTGCCGCAGGACGTCGCCGGGAGAGCTGGTCGCCATGGTCGGGTGTCCGGCTTAGGCGGGTGCCCGTTCCGGTGCAAGCCCGGTCAGGCCCGGCTCATCAGCGCCACCAGCCGGCGCGCGAACGCCGCCGGGTCGGCGGGCAGTGCACCCTCGGCGACCAGCGCCTGGTCGTGCAGCAGCGCCGCCCAGTCGGCGAACAGCGCGTCGTCGGCGAGGCCCTGCAGCTTCTTGACGACGGCGTGGTCGGCGTTCAGTTCGAGGATGCGCTTCTGCGGCGGCACCGCGTGGCCGGCCTCGCGCAGCACGCGCTCCTGGCGCGCCGACATGCCGTGTTCGTCGCTGACCAGGCACGCCGGCGAATCGGTGAGCCGGTCGGTGACGCGCACTTCCTTGACCAGCTCGGCGAGCGCCTTCTGCATGCGTTCGGTCACCGGCGCCAGTTCCTTCTGCTTCGCTTCCTTCGCCTGCTTCTGTTCGTCGGTCTCCGGCAGGTCGAGCGCGCCCTTGGCGGCCGACACGAACTCCTTGTCGTCGAACTTGCGCAGCGCGTCGACGATCCACTCGTCGATCGCGTCGGTCAGCAGCAGCACCTCGTAGCCGCGTCGTCGAAGCGCTTCGATGTGCGGACTCGCCTTCGCCGCACCGAGGCTGTCGGCGGCGACGTAGTAGATCGCCTTCTGCTCGGTGCCCATGCGCGCGACGTAGGGCTGCAGCCCGTGCCAGCCGTCGTCCCTGGTGGAACGGAAGCGCAGCAGCTTGCTGAGCCGGTCGCGGGCGTCGACGTCGTGGTAGACGCCTTCCTTCAGCAGCCGGCCGAATTCGCCCCAGAACACCAGGAAGCGGTCGACCTTCTGCTTCTCGCCGTCGACCTCGCGTTCGGTCTCACCCTCGGCCGCCAGTTCCTCGAGCAGGCTGAGCGTCTTGCCGACGACCTGCTTCTTGATGAAGCGCGTGGTCGCGTCCTGCTGCAGGATCTCGCGCGAGACGTTGAGCGGCAGGTCCTCGCTGTCCACGACGCCGCGCACGAAGCGCAGCCACTCGGGCACGATCTCCTGCGCATCGTCCATGATGAACACGCGCCTGGTGAACAGCTTGACGCCGCTCTTGCGTCGCTCGACGACGTCGAACGGCGCCTTGCCCGGCAGGTAGAGCAACCCGGTGAGCTCGTGCGTGCCCTCGACCTTGAAGTGCGTCCACGCCAGCGGCGCGTTCCAGTCGTGCGTCAGCGCCTTGTAGAACTCGCGGTGCTGCTCGTCGGTGATCTCGCTCTTCGGGCGCGTCCACATCGCGCGCGCCTGGTTCAGCGTCGTCCATTCGCGCTTCTTCGCCTCGCCGCCGCCGCGTTCGACCTCCATCCGGATCGGCCAGCGCACGTAGTCGCTGTACTTGCCGACGACCTCGCGCACCGGCCACTCGTTCAGGTAGTCGCGCGCGTCGTCCTTCAGGTGCAGGATCACGTCGGTGCCGCGACCAGCGCGCTCGGCGGCGCGGACCTCGAAGTCGCCCTTCGCCTGGCTCTGCCACGCCCAGCTCTCGCTGCTGCCGGCCTTGCGGGAGACCACGGTCACCGAGTCGGCGACCAGGAACGCGCTGTAGAAGCCGACGCCGAACTGACCGATCAGCGTCAGGTCCTTCTTCTGCTCGGCCGACAGCGACTGCATCAGCTTCTTGCTGCCGCTGCGCGCGATGGTGCCGAGGTTGCCGATCAGCTCGTCGCGCGTCATGCCGATGCCGTTGTCGCGGATCGTCAGCGTGCCGGCCTGCTCGTCGCGGATCAGCTCGATGCGCAGTTCCTTGTCGTCGCCTAGCAACGTGTGCTCGGTCAGCGATCGGAAGTTCAACTGGTCGAGCGCGTCGGCAGCGTTGCTGACCAGTTCGCGCAGGAACACCTCGCGGTGCGAGTAGAGCGAGTTGACGACGAGGGCGAGGACCTCGTTGACCTCGGCCTGGAAGACGTGTTTCTCGGCGGTCGCGGCCATGGGGCGGGCTCCGGGATTTCGGGCGGACCAGAATTGCGACGGCCCCGACGCGGTGCAAGGGGTTGACGGTGAGGAAGGACCAGCGATCGGTGGGCGAGTCCTCTGCCGTTGCCACCGAAGTTGGCCCGGTCGGCGTCGAGGCGTTGTCGACCGCCGGCGACCGCGCACACTTTCGTCCCCGCGCAAGCGCAAGGACGCGGCGAAGCCGGCGGCGGCAGTCGGCTTGCTTCCCGGTAGATCCGAGGCATCCTTGCAAGGCCCCTGTCCTGTGCCCGCGCGTGCGGGCCGCCGTTCGCAGCAACAATCCGTCCATGCTCCAACTCCGTTCCTTCGCCATCGGCGCCGTCGCGGCGCTCGCCGCCTCCTTCCCCCTCCAGGCCCAGTGCTACGAGCCGAACATCGGCACGTCGGTCGGCAGCGGCGACGACGTCGTGCTGCCGATGCAGGCGCTCGGCATCTCGTTCCCGTTCGGCGGCGTGACCTACACCCACGCGCACCCGTCGACCAACGGCTTCCTCTACCTCTCGAACGCCGGCGTCCCGACGCCCGGCGGCGCGCTGTGCTGCACCGGGACCACCGCCCAGTTGGTTCTCGGCTCACCGAAGGTCTGCGCGTTCTGGAGCGATCTCAACATGATCGCGGCTTCGGGCGGCGCCGTGAAGTTCAACGCGCTGCCCGGCAAGGCGGTGTTCACGTGGGAGAACGCGACCGAGTACGGCGTCGCCGCGCCGGTTCCGCAGTTCAGCATCCAGGTGCAGCTGCTGGCCAGCGGCGACATCCTGTTCGCCTATGACGGCCGCTGCGCCATCGCGACCGCCGGTGACTACCTGGTCGGCATGTCGGAAGCCAACGCCGCGGCGGTGCCCGGGACGTCGGACTTCTCGGTGACCGGTGTGTCGGCGACGACGACCAACTACGAACTGTTCAACAACGCCGGCCTGGTCTTCGACCTGACCGGCAAGACCCTGCAGTTCATCCCGGCCGGCGTCGGCTACGCCTGGGTCACCTCGAACTGCGCGGGCAACCACAGCAGCTACGGACAGGGCTGCTACCGGGTCAGCAACTCGTTCTACCAGCTGACCGTCGCGCCGGCTGCGTCGTCGGCCGCCCTCTCCAACACGGCGATCCAGATGATCCCGACCGGCACGGGCTACATCGCGGTGAATGCCGGCACCTTCCTCCCGCCGACTGGTGCAGCGACGGCGCTGACCCTGACCGACGACTCGCAGGTCCTGGCACCGGCGCTGGCGACGGCATTCCCGTACCCGGGCGGCACCGTGAGCCAGTTCATGGTCTGCTCGAACGGCTTCGTGTCGGTGGCCACCGGCAACCCGACGGGCTACATCCCGACCGTGGCCACGATGCTCGCCAACCCGCAGACGGGCTGGTACAGCTGGCACGACTACAACCCGGCGGCGGTTGGCAGCGGCCAGGTGAAGTTCGAGCAGGTCAGTCCGTCGCTGGCGACCATCACCTGGGATGGTGTCTACAACTACAGCGGCACGACGGCGGCGGCCGCGAGCACGTTCCAGTTCCAGTTCGATTCGTCGTCGGGCATCGTGACGATCGCCTACCTGACGGTTTCGGCGAGCACCCACACGCTGGTCGCCGGTGAGCCGCACCTGGTCGGCTACTCGCCCGCAGGCGCCTCGAGCGATCCGGGCAGCATCACGTTCGCCACCGCCCTGCCGGTGACGGTCGGCAGCGTGGAGATGCTGCCGTTGTCGCTGGCGGCGTCGCCGCCGCCGGTGTCGTCGGCGGCCGCCGGTTCGACCACGACGTTCACCACCAGCAACATCCCCGAGTTCGCTCCCGCCGCTGGCCTGTTCGTCGCGGTGCACATCATGAGCATCGGGCAGATCGCGGCGCCGGGTCTCGACCTCGGCTTCATCGGCGCGCCCGGTTGCCCAGCCCTGGTTCCCACCCTCGACTACACCCAGGCGATGGTCGGCGCGAGCGCCACCCAGAGCGTCACGTTCGCGTGGCCGGCGGCGCTGCCGATCGGCACGACGCTGTACTCGCAGTCGGCCGCGTTGTTCGTGCCGGGTTCGCTGCCCAATGGCCAGAACCCGTTCGGCATGACGACCAGCAACGGCATCAAGAGCATCACCGGCGAGTGGTGAGCCGCCGCGGCCCCGCGGCGTGAGTCGCGGCGGGCTGCCGGTAGCAGGGCGCGGGACGGCCATGGCGCCGTCCCGCGGCACGTACGGGCACGCCCCGTGCCGTCCCCGAATGCGACGAAACCGGTGCGTGGGGCCGCCGCGCCCGCGGGTTGACGGCATCCTTGCAGCGGGGGAACGTGCTGCGATCCTCGTCGCCTGCCTCGCCTCGCATGCTCGACCTCGTTCTCTGCGTTCTCCTTCCCCAAGGTCCGGTGTTGTCGCGCCTCGAGCGCCAGCTGCCGGAACTCGGCACCACGCTCGTCGAGGAACGCGTGTTGGACGCGGCCACCGGCCGCATCGAGCGTCGTCAGCACGATGCCACCGGCCGTGCCGTCGACGGCGACGCGCTGGTGCGCGCTGCGATCGCGAGCCGACATGCCAACCACGGCAAACTGCACGCGACCCTCGTCGACCGTCTGCTCGGCGCTGGCGCCCATGACGCCGCGTTCTGGCTGGTCGCCGATGGCGCCCCAGACCTGCGCGGCACCATCGATCGCGCGCTCGCCGCAGGCGTTCCGGCCGAGGATGCGCGCCGGCAGGCGTTGACGCTGGCGACCCGGCACGTCGCTCCCGGCAACGCCGCGTTCGCCGCTGCGGCCGGCGCTGCTGGCGCCACGGTGACGCACGTCGACTCGATCACGCCGGTCGTGGTGGTGCGGGCGCCGGCGGAAGTGATCCGCGTGCTGGCCAGCCGCGCCGACGTCGACCTCGCCTACGCGTCCTCGACGCAGTCCATCACCGAGGGCGAGTTCGAACTCGACACGACGCACGCGCCGCGTTGCAACGACTGGGCGAGCAAGACTGCCCGTACCGACGCGGTGCACCGCCGCGGCATCACCGGAGCTGGCGTCAAGGTGCTGGTCAACGACGTCGCCGCGGTCGCCACGACCAACCCGTGGCTGCCGCCGGTCGTCACCGGCCTGGCCGGAACGCCCGCCGCGCACGCGACCGCGGTGGCCGGCATCATCGCCAGCCGCCAGATCCCCAACACCGGCGCCGCGCCTGGCCTCACCCAGCTCTACAGCTACGGCGCGTCCGGCGACACCGGCGCGCAGACCGCCTGGGCCTGGGGCATGAGCCAGGGCATCAGCTTCGGCAACTGCTCGTGGTGGAACGGCCAGAAGGGGCAGATCCAGTTCCTCGACCGCTACTTCGACTACATCATCCGCAACTTCGCGGTGATGCTGTTCAAGTCGGCCGGCAACCAGGGCGGCAGCGACGGCAAGATCACGACGCCCGGCTGCGGCTACAACATGACGGCGTCGGGCAACTCGACCGACAACGACACCTGGGACTGGAATGGCGACGCGATGAACTCGTCGTCGAGCTGGGTCAACCCGCTGGAAGGCCACGACAAGCCGGAGGTCACCGCCTGCGGCACGACGATCACCACCACGACGACCGCGTCGCCGTGGATCGGCGCGCAGGGTTCGGGCACTTCCTACGCCTCGCCGGTCACCTGCGGCGTCGCGGCGCTGCTGGCCGAAACCAACCCGCTGCTGGCCGCGAAGCCCGAAGCGGTGCGCGCGCTGCTGATGGCGGGCGCGTTCCACAACATCGAAGGCGCCGCCGCCCTCAGTGACCGCGACGGCTCCGGCCACATCGACGCCGCCGCCTCGCAGGCGGCGACCGCCGCCGGGCAGTTCGTCGCGACGACGCTCACTCCCGCTTCGTTCACCGGCGCCTTCCATGACGTGCAGGTGCCGCTGGTCGGCAATGACGAAACGCGCGTCTGTGCCCTGTGGTTCTCGCTCGCCAACTCCGCGTACTCGACCGACGTGCTGCAGATGGACCTCGACCTGACGGTGTGGTTCGGCAGCACGCTGGTCGCGTCCTCGGCGAGCATCACGAATCCGTTCGAGCTCGTGCAGTTCGTGCCACCGGCGACCGGCGTCTACACCTTCCGGCTGCAGAACATGCGCTTCCTCGGCGCGTCCGAACCGTTCGCGCTGGCGTGGGCGACGCGGCGCAACGCCGCGACCGACGAGGTGCTGGTGACCGGCAGCCTGGTGCCCGGCGGCGTCGCCAACTTCGAGTTCGTCGATCCCTACCACCCGAACGCCAGCTACCTCGCGGTGCTGTCGGTCACTGGCGCGCCGGCGACGGTCGCGGTCGGGCCGCAGAAGGTGCTCGAACTCGGCTACGACGCGCTCACCGTGATGAGCCTGTCGCTGCCCGGCTTCGCCGGCGTGCTCGGTGCGACCGGGCACGCGAACGCCGCGCTGCCGATCCCGAACTTGTCGTGGCTGAGCGGGCTCTCGGTGTACACGGCGATGGTGTCGCTCGATGCGAGCCTGCCGGAGCTCGCCGAAGAGACCTCACCGACGACCACGTTCGTGATCCTGTGATGGCGCAGTCGCGCACGCAGCTTCCGAGCGAACCAAGAAGCTGCAAAGCGGTCACTTCGGAGCCGGGGCGCGCAGCAGGGCCGTGATCGTCAGGAATGCGGCGATCGCGGCGAAGCCCACCAGGTTCGGCAGCAACTCCGGCGGGAAGACCAGCACGTAGCCTTCGTCCTTGACCAGCGCCGCGAAGCTGGAGACGCAGAACGGCATCAGGAACAGCCGGAACACCTGCCAGCGGTCGAGCGCCATCGTGCCGTTGGTCGCCGAGCGCGTGCTCAGCACCAGGGCGAAGCCGATGATCGCCGACAATCCGATCGACGTGAGCCAGAGCCGCGGGCTCGGGTCGAAGTGGGCGGCGACGTTGACGACGTACCAGATCGCGTAGCACCACAGGATGCGCCGCGCGAGCGAGAGAGAGCGCAGGTAGCGGATCACGACGGCGCGAATCTATCCGCTGCGCCGCCGCCGTCGCCGGCCGTTCACTCGGGCTGCAGCCAGAGCTTGGCACCGCCGGCGAGGCCGGCGACGTTGTCGACGATCGAGATGTCGGCCGGCAGTTCGCGTTCGAGCCGTTCGGAGTTGCCGCCACCGAGGTAGAGGTGGTCGAAGTGCGTCAGCGCCCGCAGGTTCGCGATCGCGCGCCAGACCCGCTTCTCCCACTTCTTGTTGCCGACCGCCTTGCGGGCGGCGTTGCCGAGGTGCTCGTCGTAGGTCTCGCCCTTGCGGAACGTCAGGTGCGCGAGCTCGAGGTGCGGGCACAGCCGGCCGTCGTCGTAGAGCGCGGTGCCGAAGCCGGTGCCGAGCGTGACCACCAGCTCGACGCCCTGGCCGCGGATGACCGCGAGCCCCTGCACATCGGCGTCGTTGGCGACGCGCACCGGGCGGTGCAGTTCGCGCTGCAGTGCGGCCGCGAGGTCGAAGCCGTGCCAGCCGTCGTGGCCGAGGTTGGGCGCGGTGCGCACGACGCCGTGGCGCACCATGCCGGGGAAGCCGACGGAGACCCGGTCGTGAGTGGGCAGCGGGCGCACCAGTTCGACCAGCAGTGCGACGATGGCGTCGGGCGGCGAACCGACCGGCGTGTCGATGCGCACCCGTTCGCAGAGCAGCGTGCCGCTCTCGTCCACCACGGTCGCCTTCAGGCCAGAGCCACCGACGTCGATCGCCAGCGTGTTCACGGTGCGGGAAGGTAACGCATGGCAGGCGACGAGTCCGGGAACGTTGAGCACGGTGGCCACGCCATGCCATCGGAACGGTGGCGGCGAGGGCTGGAGGGCGGGCGGGAAGCGGCGGTGGTCAGGGCCGGTGCGGGCCGACCGGCAGCGTCATCAGGTCGCGCGCGAGCACCACGTCGCCGGTGAAGTGGGCGCAGGCTTGGGCGCGCAGGTCGTGGCCATCGCACTCGGGGTAGAAGTGCGTCAGCACCAGCTGACGGGTGTTGGCCCGCGCGGCGTAGCGGGCGGTGAGGGCGGGCGTCAGGTGACCGTCGAGCTTCTGCCCGTCGGGCGTCGCCGCTTCGCAGACGAAGACGTCGGCGTTGCGACCGAGGTCGACCAGTTCGTCGCACTCGTCGGCGTCGCCGGAGAACGCGACCGTGGCCCCGCGGTGCGTGAGCCGGTACCCGAGGCTCTGCGCCGTGTGTCGGATCGGGATCGCCTGCACGCTGGCGTCGCCGAGCGGGAAGGTGCCGGGCGCGATCTCGTGCAGCACCAGTTCGTAGCCGCGCGGCGCGAGCCACGGCCAGGCTTCGGTCAGCTTGTCGACGAGGCGCTGCAGGCCGGGCGCGCCGAAGATGTGCAGTGGCGGCCGGCCGGCGAAGTGCGGCGAACGCAGCGCGAACAGCAGCGCCGCGAGGTCGGCACAGTGGTCGGTGTGGTAGTGGGTGAGCAGCACCGCATCGAGTTCGCGCAACGTGACGCCGGCCTGCGCGAGCCGGCGCAGCGCGCCGGGGCCGCAGTCGACCAGCACGCAGTGGCCGGGCCAGCTGACGAGGTACGCGGCCGGGAAGCGGTCGGCGACCGGCACCGCGGTGCCGGAGCCGAGGATCGTCAGGTGCATCGTCGCCGCGGCGGTCACGCCGGGCTGAAGCCTTCGGGCAGCACGCGCCGCGGCCGCCGCGTGGCGCGCGCCGCATCGACGGCGTCGGCGAGCACCGACTCGAGCACCGCGATGTAGTCGAGGTAACGCTTGCGCCCATTCTCGGTCAGCCGCGTCAGCGTCTGCGGCCGCCGGCCGCGGAAGCCCTTGTGGATCTCGACGATGCCGGCTTCCTGCAGCACGGTGAGGTGGCGCGACAGGTTGCCGTCGGTGAGATGGCAGAGGTTCTTCAGGTCGGTGAACAAGAGCCCGTCGGCGCGCGCCGCCAACGAGGTGACGATGCCGAGGCGCGCCTTCTCGTGCAGCACGCGGTCGAGGCCTTCGTAGGCGTAACGCCCTTCCGCGTCCTTCCGGTCGGTGCTCATCGGGCCTCCGCGCGTTCGTGGTGCCACCACAGGATCGCCGCGAGCGACAGCTGGCCGGCGGCGAACGGCAGCCCCATCGCCCATGGATCGAGCGCCCACTGCTCGAACCACAGGCAGGTGGTGCCCGAGGCCAGGAACATCACGCCGACCAGCGCCGCGGGTGCTGGCAGCAGCCGGTGGGCGGCGAGGTTGCCGAGGCCGAACAGGAGCTGCCAGAGCCCGGGCAACAGCCACAGGTGCTCGTGCAGGCGCGCGACGACGAACCAGGTGACCGCGGCGCCGGCGACGAGGCACGGCGCGAACTGGATCGTCGCGAGGCGCGCGTTCGCGGCGCTCAACGCACCCGGCGAATTGCGCACGCGGCGCGCGACGACGACGCTGGCGACGATGCCGCTGAGGAGCGCGGCGCCGCACCAGATCAGCAGGTAACGGCGCGGGTAGGACAGCGGCTCGTCGAGCCACAGCGTCTGCGCGAACGCCGCGAGCACCGCCAGCACGCCCGACAACGCGACCGGGACCGCCCGCAGGCTGCGCAGGTGCTCGGTCGCCGCCAGCTGGGTGCGGATGGTCGTGATCTGGTCGATGGCGTCGCGCAGGTGCATGGCCGGGGCGGGGGCTGAGGCTTTGCATGGGAAAGCAGCCGGCGCGGGGCGTCAAGGAGGCTTACCGGGTGCTTACGGCGACGGGCGGTTCCGGTCGTCTGATGCCATGACCCCAACGAGGTGACATGAGAACCCGACCGACCCTGCCCCTGTTGTTGGCGCTGGCCGCGATGGCGCCGGCGCAATCCCCGCACCAGTGGGTGGTGCCGCACCGGGCCGCGTTGGCGCCGATGGGAGTGCAGCCCGTCGCCGTCGTCAGCGCCGCTGCCCACGTCAAGATCGTCGACCGCGCCGCGACCACGACGCTCGAGTTCGAACTGCACAACCCAGGCGCCCGCGACCAGGAGGCGGTCGTGCTGCTGCCGGTGCCGGAGGGGGCGGCGGTGTCGCAGTTCACGTTCCTCGGCAGCGCCGCGGAGCCGACTGCGAAGATCCTGTCGCGCGAGGAAGCGCGGGCCCTCTACGACGAGATCACCCGCAAGCTGCGCGACCCGGCGCTGCTCGAGTTCGCGGGCTGGAACTGCCTGCGCAGCAGCGTCTTTCCGGTGCCGGCGGGCGGCCGGCAGAAGATCCGCGTGACCTGGGACCACGTGCTCGAGGTCGACGGCGATCGCGTCGACTACGTGCTGCCGCGCAGCGAGATGGTCAGCCACGATGTGCCGTGGTTGATCACCGTCGACCTGCGCGCGCGCGCGCCGATCGGGCTGTGCCACTCGGTCAGCCACGAACTCGTGGTGACGCGGACCGGCGAGAAGTCGCGCACGCTGGCCGTCGCCAGCAAGAGCCGCCGCGACCCGGGCGCGTTCCGGCTGAGCTTCACGACCGGTGCGGCCGGCGATCGGCCGACCGCGACGCTGTTTGCGTATCCCGACCCGACGGTCGGCGGCGGCTACTTCCTGCTGATGGCGAACGCGCCGACGCCGGCGAACGCCGCGGCGTTGCGGCGCGAGGTCACGTTGGTGCTCGACCGTTCGGGCAGCATGGCCGGCAAGAAGCTCGAGCAGGCGAAGTTGGCGGCGCTGCAGGTGCTGGAAGGGCTCGCCGATGGCGAGGGCTTCCAGATCCTCGACTACGGCAACGACGTCGGCAAGGCGTTCGCGGCGCCGGTGGTGAAGGACAAGCAGACGCTGGCAGCGGCGCGCGCGCACCTCGAAGCGATCCGGCCGCTCGGCGGCACCAACATCCACGACGCGCTGCTCGAGGCGCTGCGGGCGCCGGCGCTGCCGGGCATGCTGCCGCTGGTGCTGTTCCTGACCGACGGCCTGCCGACCGTCGGTCCGACCAGCGAGAAGGAACTGAACGCGATGGTCGCGGCGGCCAACGGGCAGGCGCGGCGCGTGTTCTGCTTCGGCGTCGGCCACGACGTCAACGTGCCGCTGCTCGATGCGATCGCCGACGCGACGCGCGCGGTGACCACCTACGTGCTGCCCGACGAGGACGTCGAGGTCAAGGTCGCGCGCACGTTCGCGCGGTTGGGCCACCCGGTGCTCGCCGAGCCGGTGCTGACGGCGGCGGTGCCGGCCAACGAGGCGGCGCGCCTCGCGGACGTGCTGCCGCGCAGGCTCGGTGACTTGTTCGCCGGCGACCAGGTCGTCGTGCTCGGCCGCTACCGCGGCGAGGCCGACCTGCACTTCGCGCTCGCCGGCCGCACGCCGGCGGGGCCGCGCACGTTCGAGTTCACGCTGCCGGTGAGGACCGCGTCGACCGCGCACGGCTTCGTGCCGCGGTTGTGGGCGAGCCGGCAGATCGCGTTCCTGGTGGACGAACTGCGCCAGCAGGGCGATCTCGGCGGCCCGCTGGCGACGCGCGCCGTCGATCCGTTCGCCAACCCGCGGCTGCGCGAACTGCGCGACGAGATCCTGCGGCTGTCGGCGCGCTTCGGCGTGCTCGGCGAGTACACCGCGTTCCTGGCGACCGAAGGCAGCCGGCTCGACGACTGGCAGGCGCTGACGATGGCGTGCCAGGAGGCGCTGGCCGGGCGCGCGATCGCGACCCGCAGCGGCGTGGCCGCCTACAACCAGGGCAGCAACCTGTGGGCGCAGAAGGCGCAGGCGTGCGCCAACCCGCGCAACGCCTGGATGGACGACAAGCTCGCGGTGGTCGAGACCGCGGCGGTGCAGCAGGTGTGCGATCGCGCCTTCCTGCTGCGCGGCAACCGCTGGATCGACGGCAATGCCGTCGTCGCCCGGAAACTCGAACCCGACCGCCGCGTCGAAGTCGGCAGCGACGAGTTCTTCGCGCTGGTCCGCCGGCTGGAGAGCGATCGCCGCGCCGGCGTGCTGTCGCTGCACGGCGAGATCCTGCTCGCGATCGACGGCCAGAACGTGCTGGTGACGCCGCCCGTCCAGACCCTGAACACCCCGACCCCGCAGAACCCGAACAAGGAGAACGTCCGATGATCCGCTGCACCTTCCCGTTGCTCGCCGCCGCCGTGCTCGTAGGCCAGGCGCCGCTGAGTCCGCCGTCGTCGCCGCCGCCCGCCCCCGGTGCGGTCGCCGCGAAGACCGGTTCCCGCGCCGTCGACCTCGCCATCTGCCTCGACATCAGTGGCAGCATGGACGGTCTGATCAACGCGGCCCGGCAGAACCTGTGGGCGGTGGTCAACGACCTGGCGCGGCTGCAGCCGACGCCGACGCTGCGCGTCGCGTTGCTCACGTTCGGCTGCACGACCCACGACGCCGAGAAGGGCTGGGTCAAAGTCGAGACCGGCTTCACGACCGATCTCGATCTGGTGTCGCAGAAGCTGTTCGCGCTGACCACGAACGGCGGCGACGAGTACGTCGCCCGGGTGATGCAGGCAGCGCTCGGCGAACTGCAATGGACGCCCGACTCCCAGGCGCTGAAGCTGTTGTTCGTCGCCGGCAACGAGAGCGCGCAGCAGGACAAGGCCGTCGACCTGTTGGCCATCTGCAAGGCCGCGATCGGCCAGGGCATCGTCGTCAACTCGATCTACTGCGGCAACCCGGCCGACGAACTGGCGCCGGCCTGGCGCGAGATCGCGAAGAGCGCCGACGGCAAGTTCGCGGCGATCGACAAGGACAACGCCGTGGTGATCGTGACGCCGTTCGACGAGCAACTGACCGCGCTCAGCGCCGCGATGAATCCGACCTTCGTGCCCTACGGCGCGCAGCGCGCCTACTGGGTCGGCAACCAGGCAGCACAGGACAGCAACGCCGCCAGCCTGAACCCGGCGGCCGCAGCGCAGCGCGGCCAGACGAAGGCCTGCGATCTGTACTGCAACTCGCACTGGGACCTGGTCGACGCCTGCGCCGACCCGAAGTTCAAGCTCGAGGACGTCAAGAAGGACGACCTGCCCGAGGCCCTGCGGGCCTTGTCGATCGCCGACCTGCGCGCGCACATCGCGACGCAGAAGCAGAAGCGCGGCGAGGTGCAGGCGCAGATCATGGCGCTGGGCAAGCAGCGCGACGCGTTCGTGCTCGCCGAACAGACGAAGCGCGCGGTGAGTGGCGACAAGCTGTTCGAGCAGGCGGTGCTGGAGTCGGTGCGCGAGCAGGCGGCGGCGCGCGGCTTCCAGCGGCGGCCCGAGGAGCCTGCCCCGGCACCCGCGCCGGCGCCGACCCCGAAGCAGGACGTCGAGTCGCCGTTCACCAAGGTGATCAAGGACGCGGCCGCCGAGTACCGCAAGTTCGTGCGCGTGACCGGCGAGCCGCACGTGGCTCCGACCGATTGCCGGATGCCGGCACCGTTGGTGCGCAAGTCCGAGGCCGGCGACGAGCACGGCAAGAAGCTCTACCTGCTCTACGCCCGGCAAGCCGATGGCGTGCAGTACGTGAAGGCGGGCGAGCCGGCGAAGGTCGGCCAGACGCTGGTCAAGGAAGCGTGGCAGTGTGTCGACGGTGAGCCGAAGGCGGCGACGGCGGCGAGCCGGCGCTACGGCGAGGTGCCGGTGCTGCGCGACGGCGCTGCGACCTGCCACGCCGGCGACTTCCACGGTCTGTTCGTGATGCACAAGCTCGCGGCCGACACCAAGGACACCGACCAGGGCTGGGTGTACGGCACCGTCGATCGCGATGGCGTTGTCACCGGGGCCGGCCGCATGGCCTCGTGCATGCGCTGCCACGAAGGAGCGACCGAAGACCGCCGCTTCGGGCTACGCTGACCGACCGTGACCGGCAAGCGCACCGTGCTGGTGGTCGAGGACGACGCCGCGATCCGGCGGGGCCTGGTCGACACGCTGCAGTTCGGTGGTTACGCGGTGATCGCCTGCGCCGATGGCCAGGAAGGCCTGGACGTCGCACTGTCGGCGCAGCTCGACCTGCTGATCCTCGACGTGATGGTGCCGCGCCGCGATGGCTTCGCGATCCTGGCCGAGGTGCGGCGGGCGCGCCCGGCGCTGCCGGTGATCCTGGTCACCGCGCGCGGCGCCGAACCGGACCGCGTGCGCGGACTCGAGACCGGCGCCGACGACTACGTGGTGAAGCCGTTCTCGGCCAAGGAACTGCTGGCGCGCATCACCGCGGTGCTGCGGCGATCCGCCGAACGGCCGTCCGACGTCGGCCGGCTGTCGGTCGCCGGGCGGGCAATCGACTTCGATCGCCGCGAGGTCGAACGACCCGACAAGAGCCGCGCGCAACTGTCCGAACGCGAAGCCGAACTGCTGCGGTACCTGGTGCAGAACCGCGGCCGCGCGATCGGGCGGCAGGAGATCCTCGAGCGCGTGTGGGGTCTGCAGGGCGGCGACTCGGCGACGCGCGCGATCGACATGCACATCGTCAACCTGCGCGACAAGCTCGCCGATCCGTCGGACCGGCCCGAGGTCGTGCTGACGGTGCGCGGCAAGGGCTACATGCTCGCCGCTGGTGGACCGTGACCTCGCCGCGCCGCCTCGCGTGGTTCGGCTTCGGCACCGCGACGGCGGTGCTGCTCGCGGTGCTGTCGTGGCTGACCGCGACGATGACCCAGCTCGACCAGGACGAACTGCAGGCGCGGCGGCAGGCGGCACTGCACGAACGGCTGCGCCTGGCTCTGTGGCGCATGGACAGCTGGTTCTCGCCGCTGGTCGCGCGCGAGGCCAGCCGGGCGCCCGGCGACTACCGCTCGTTCCCGGCCGCGGCGACGGCGTGGACCCGCGGGTTCAACAAGCTGGCGCCCGACGACGTGATCGTGCCGTCGCCGCTGCTGCAGGCCGACCTGCCGCTGTTTCCGCTGCACTTCGAGTTCGGCCCCGACGGGCTGGCGAGCCCCCAGGTGCCGCGCGGCAACGAGCGCGACAACTGCGAAGCGATCGGCTGCGACCTGGCGCGGTTGAACGGCGCCGCCGAGCGCCTCGCCGGCTTCGCGGCGGTGGTGACCCGCGACGCGCTCGAGCAGAAGCTCGGCGCCGTCGAGCTGACGTTGGCGACCTGCAGCAGCGAGATGCCGCCGAGTTCGCCGCTGCAGGCGCAGCAGAGCGCGCAGGAGTTCTCGAACCGGCAGCGCAGCTTCCAGCAGAACGCCAACCCGGCGTCGCCGGAGAACTACGCGGTGCCCGGCGCCGCCACCGCCAGCGAGAACGTCGGTCCCCTGGTGCCGGTGTGGATCGACCACGCCGCGGACCCGCAACTGCTGTTCGTGCGCCGCGTGCGTTCTGCCACTGCGATTCGCCTGCAGGGCATGGTCGTCGACTGGCCGCGGCTGCAGCAGGAGCTGATCGGTCTCGTCACCGACCTGTTCCACGGTGGCAGCGCGCGCCTCGTACGCTGCGAACAGCCGGCGCCGACCGAGCAACCGTCGATGCTGGCGAGCGTGCCGGCGCGGCTCGAAGCGCCGTGCGACGACCGGCTTGCCAGCGCCCTGCCGATGCCGGTGATCCTGGGCACCACGTGGGGCGTCACGCTGCTCGGGCTGTGCGTGCTCGGCTTCACGCTGCGCGCCGCACTCGGCTACGGCGAACGGCGCGCGCGCTTCGCCTCGGCGGTCACCCACGAACTGCGCACGCCGCTGACCACGTTCCGGATGTACAGCGAGATGCTCGCCGACGGCGTCGTCACCGAGCCCGCCGCCCGGCAGGAGTACCTGACCACGCTGCAGCGCGAGTCCGACCGGCTGGCGCGCGTGGTCGAGAACGTGCTGGCCTGGTCGCGGCTCGAGGAGGGCCGCTTCACCAGCCGCCGCGTGTCGCTGGAGGTCGGTCCGCTGCTCGAGCGACTGGCGCCGGCGCTGCAGCGCCGCGCCGCCGAGGCTGGCATGGCGCTGGTCGTCGACGTGCCGGCGCAGCTGCGCGCGGCCCGCGTCGACACCGACGAGGACGCGGTCGGGCAGATCCTGTTCAACCTGGTCGACAACGCCGCCAAGTACGCGAAGGGTGCCGCGGACCCGCGCATCGGGCTCGCCGTCACGAAGACCGGCAGCCAGCTCGCGATCACGGTGCAGGACCACGGCCCCGGTGTTGCGCCGGCCCACCGCGACCGCATCTTCGCCCCGTTCGACCGCGGTGCCGTCGCTGCCGGCAGCAACGACGTGCCGGGCGTCGGTCTCGGCCTGGCGCTGGCGCGAGGTCTCGCCCGCGACCTCGGCG
>JBASWX010000180.1:0-3659 GCA_049276695.1 Planctomycetota bacterium | reverse complement strand
ACGGAGGGCTCGCCCGCGTACCGCGCGCGCACGACCAGCGCGCCGGTCGTCGCCGCCGGCAGCTTCGGCGCTTCGGCCGCCTCGCGCGTCGGCGCTCCAGCCGCGGTGTCGGCGTCGCGGGCTTGCTCCAGGGCGCCCTGCGCGACCGCGCCGCCGGTGTTGGCGGGTGAAGCCCCCGGCCGGTCGCCAGGGACGCCGCTGCGCGACCAGGCGATCCACGCCACCGCGAGCACGAGCACGCTCGCCAGCCCAGCCACGATCTTGGTCTTCGTCGTCATCACGATCGCTCCGATCAGGGTCTTCGTCGCCGGCGCGGCGAGGTCGTGCCACGGCATCGCGCGCGGCGAGGTCGCGAACGGCACGAGCGGCAACAGCCACGCGCGCCGGTCGTCGCGGTGTTCGGCATCGAGTCGGGCCCGTAGCGTCTGCAGTGCGTCATGCAGCCGGTTCGACACGGTCGTCACCGGCACGCCGAGTTCGGTGGCGATGCGCCGCGGCGGCAGGCCGTCGTAGTAGCGCAGCAGCACGACGGTGCGCTGGTCCGGCGGCAATCGGTCGACCGCGGCGATGAGCGAACGGCGCCGTTCCTCGCCTTCGAGCAGTTCGCTCGACGACGGCACCCGATCAGGAACCGCCGCGGCGCGCTGTCGCGCGTCGGCCCGTTCCCGGCGGCGCCGTTGGTCGGCGCCGAGGTTGCGCACGACGCGCGCGAGCCAACCGCGCGGTTGCACGAGGTTTCTGGGCCGATGCTCGAGCGCGCGGAGGAACGCCTGCTGCACGACGTCGTCGGCCTCGTCGGCGACGAGGCTGTGGGCCAGCGCGCGCACGAACGGCTCCTCGGCGAGCAGCCGCTGCAGGTCGTCGGGCTTCGTCGTCATGCTGCAGGACAGAGACTCCGCGCGGTCCGGATTCTCTGCCGGAAGCCGGGAAACGGCGAGAACGTGCCTTGCGACTCTAGCCTTGCCACGCGCCGCCCACCCGGCCAGCACGAACATGGCGACCACGGGCGCGAAGCTGCCGAGCAGCCACGCACCCGTGAGCGCCGCCGGAATCCGTGAGCGAGGACTCCTACCGGTGGCCGCGGCGCGCGAAGCTTGCGCCATGCGCCGCGATCTCCTCTGCCTCTTCGTCGCGTTCGCCGCTGTGTTGCCGGCCCAAGCGTCCAAGCCTGCCGACGTGCCCGTCGGCAAGGCCGAGCTGAAGGTCACGGCGGGTCCGGTCGAACTCCAGGTGTTCACGTACCGGCCCGCCGACTGGTCGGGCGCGCGGCTGCTGTTGGTGATGCACGGCGTGCTGCGCAACGCCGACGAGTACCGCGACCACGCGGTCGGCATGGGCGACCGCTTCGACGCGCTGGTGGTGGCGCCGAAGTTCGACGCCGAACGCTTCCCGAGCCGCGCCTACCAGCGCGGCGGCATCCTGGCTGCCGATGGCTCGCTGGCGCCGAAGGTCGAGTGGACGTACTCGCGGCTGCCGGAGATCGCGCAGGCGGTCCGCGACCGCACCGGCAAGGCGGACGCGAAGCTGTACGTGATCGGGCACTCCGCGGGCGGGCAGTTCCTGGTCCGCTGCGCGGCATTCGCCGACATCGGCGCCGAACGCATCGTCGCGGCCAACCCCGGCAGCGTGCTGCTGCCGACGACCGACGTGCCGTTCGGCTACGGCTTCGGCGGCCTGCCGCCAGCACTGGCCGACGAGGCGCGGCTGCGCGCCTATGTCGGAGCACCGCTGACCCTGTACCTGGGCACCGGCGACGATCATCCCGACGAGAACTTCGACGCCAGCGCCGCGGCGATGGCGCAGGGCAGCGGTCGCCACCAGCGGGGGCTGGCCTTGTGGTGGACCGCCAAGAACCTCGCCGCTGTGCGGGGCTGGCCGTTCGGTTGGCGCCTGGTCGAAGCGGTCGCCATCGACCACGACCACGAGAAGATGTTCGAGCATGCGCAGTGCGCGCTTGCGCTGTTCGGCGACGCGGCGAAGGCACCGGCAGGCAAGTGAATCAGCCGAGTTCGAAGGCGCTGCGGTAGCGCGCGTGCTGCTGCAGGTGCTCGACGAGGCCACGCAGGTCGGCGTCGTAGGCGAGGGTGGCGCTGTCGCCGATCACGGTCAGGTGGCGGCGGGCGCGCGTCAGCGCGACGTTCAGCCGGCGCAGCTCGGCGAGGAAGCCGACTTCGCCGCGTTCGTTGCTGCGCACCAGCGACACGACCACCGCTTCCTTCTCGCGGCCCTGCAGGCCGTCGACGGTGCCGATCTCCAGCCCGATCTCGCCACCCAGCCGCGCGCGCAGCAACTGCACCTGGGCGTTGTACGGCGTGATCACGGCGATCGCCGTCGCCGGCACGTTGGCGTCGCGCAGTTCCTGGACGATGCGCACGACCAGGTCGGCTTCGCCGGGGTTGCTCTTGCTGCCTTCGTCGTCGCCGGCGCTCTCTTCGTGCCCGCAACCGGCGGTGTCGACGAAGCACAGCGGCTCGGTCGTCCAGTCGTTGGCGACCACATCGGGCAGGTCGGTGAGCAGGTGCGCGCGAACGGCGGCAGCAGCGATCAGCTGGCCGCCGTACAGGCGCTGCGACGACCAGCCCATGATGCGTTCGTGCATGCGGTACTGAACCGTCAGCATGCGGCCGATCGCCGGGCCATGCGCGGACTCCATCAGCCGTTCGAACAGCGTGCGGCCGAGTCCGCCGCGCGCTGCGGCCTCGGACTGGATGGTCGGCGGCAACTGGCGGTGGTCGCCGGCGAGCACCGCGCGCTTGCCGCGGAACAGCGGCAGCCAGCAGGCGGCCTCGAGCCCCTGCGCCGCTTCGTCGATCACGACCAGGTCGAACGGCCGCTCGAGCAGTTCGCTGGCAGCACCGACCGGCGTCGCCAGCACGACGTCGGCACCATCGACGAAGCCACGGGTGACCGCGTCCTCGATCTGGCGCAGTTCGGCGCGCAGCGCGCGCACTTCGTTGCGCGCGGCGAAGCGGTCTTGGCGGCTCTTGGCGCGGTGCACGCGCCGCAGGCCCTGGTCGACCTCGCGCTTGACGTCGCGCAGCAGCTTCTGCTCCGGCGCGTCGGCGACCAGCGAGGCCAGCGAAACGTCGCGTACGTTGGCGTGCACGCGCGCCGGGTGGCCGAGGCGGACGAGGCGCAGGCCGCACGGCAGCAGGCGTTCGGCGAGGTTGTCGACCGCAACGTTCGATGGCGCCACCGCCAGCACGCGCTCGCCGCGCGTCACGGCCTGTCGGATCAGCTCGACGACCGCCGTCGTCTTGCCGGTGCCGGGCGGCCCGTGGATCAGCGCCACGTGTTCGGCGCGCAACGCGTGCGCGATGGCCTGCCGCTGCGAGTCGTCGAGGGCCGGGTCGAACCAGGCGACCGCGTCGTCCGCCGGCTTGCCGCCGAACTCCGGGTCGCGTTCGCCGAACAGCACGTCGCGGAACCGCGCCGGTTCGCCCTTCACCTCCTGGCCGAGTTCGCGCAGTGCCGCGTCGAGCCGCCGGAACGTCACGTCGGTGACGATCTGGTCGAGGCGCACCAACGACGGCAGCTCGGCGTCCTCGTCGTCGAGCGCGATGGTGACCAGGTCGCCGCGGGCGCGCACGAACACGCCGGTGCACAGCCGGCGGTCGCCGCCCATCGCGCGCAGGCCGACGACGTCGCCGGGGCCGAAG
>JBASWX010000179.1:0-62637 GCA_049276695.1 Planctomycetota bacterium | reverse complement strand
GGCAGCGCAGGTTGCAGTGGTCGGTGATCTCGAGCACGACGAGGCAGCCGTGCTGTTCGTGCTCGGTGCAGATGCCGCAGTCGTAGGGGCAGCCGAAGCGGAACGCGGTGTTCGGCTTCGCGACCTGCTCCGGCGGCTTCAGGAACTTCTCGCGCCCGAGGCGCCAGTAGTCGGCGTCGCTCGCCAGCAGCACGCGCTGCGCGCCGTGCACCGGGCAGCGCTTCAACAACCACACGCGGCCGTCCTCGATCACCTCCTTCGCCTCGACGGTGACCAGGCACGTCGAGCACAGCGCCGTCGTCGCGCCGTAGACGAGGTAGGGCCGCACGCGCTCGGTCATGCCGGCAGCATCGCGGGGCCGCGAGGCTCTGCCCAGGGTCAGCGGTCGGAAGCGGCGGAAGGCGGCACCGGGTCGCTGGCGATGTCGTCGCAAGTACCGAACTCACCGTCGATGCCGGCGGTGGTGACGACGAAGCCGTGCGGGGTGACCTCGAAGCGGAACGGGTGCCGCCAGCGATCCTGCCGCGCCAGCGTCGGGTCGTTCGCCAGCAACTCGTCGTGGCTGGGCCAGCGGCCGTGCGCGCGTTCGAACTCGCCGGCCGCGAGCGCCAGCCAGCCGACGTCCGCCACCGCCCGGGTGGTGTAGAGGTCGTCCTCGATTCAGGACTTCGGCGGCTTCAGCGACCAGTGCAGCCACGGCAGCATCAGCACGCCGAGCACCAGCAGCTCGTGGTTGCGGGCGAACCAGGAACGCGGTGCGGGTCGGCGGCGGAGCGGCATGGCGCGGGGATACGCTACCGCGCCCGCGTCGTTCCGGGGCGGCGTGGCGCCATGCCGCGTTCGGCCCGTAGGATCGCGCGGTGCCCGCACTGGTCCTGTTCGCCTTCGGCCTGCTGCTGCAGCTCGTGTTCGTGTTCGCGGGGCCGGACGGCGGGCTGGCGTGGCACATCGGCTACCAGGGCGATGCGCCGGTGTGGCAGGAGCTGGCCCAGAAGGTCGCGCAGGGTGCCGTTACCGACGAACTGCGGCTGCCGCTGCGTCCGCCGGGCATGCAGTGGCTGGTGACGCTGCTGTGGGACGGCAACCCGGCGCACGCGCTGCCGCTGCGCATCCTGTTCGCGGTGCTCGGTGCGAGCGTCGCACCGCTCATCTGGCTGTTGCTGCGGCGCGCGGTCGCCGCGAACACCGCACTGCTGACCGCCGGCCTGTGCGCTACCGCCGGCAACCTGCTGCTGCTCGGCAGCGGCGTGCACGTCGAGCTCGTCTACCTGGTCGGCGTGTTGGTCGCGCTGATCGAACAGCCGCAACTCGCCCGTGCTTCGGCGACCGCTCCGGCACTGCGCTTCGGCCTGCTGCACGGCTTGCTGTGCCTGCTGCGCGCCGAGCACGTGCTGACCGTCGCGGCCCTGCTCGTCGTGGCGCGGTGGACCGGGTCGACGTGGCGCACCCTGGCGCTCGCGACCGCGGCCACCGCTGCGGTGATCGCACCGTGGCAATGGCACGCGAACGGTGTCGTCGCCGCCTACAACCAGGGCGCGCCCGAGCTGGCGCCGGCACCGTTGCCGTGGGACGCCGCGGCGCTGGCGCGCTTGCGCACGCTGCCGTCGTTCCAGCAGGGTCCGGTCTACGGCTTCGTCACCGACACGATGCGTGTTCGCGGCGCCCGCGTCGTCGCCGCCACCGACCTCGACGTCGTGCGCGAGGCCTACGGCTGCTGGCCCGAACCGCTGCGCCCCGGCCTGATCGCGATCTACGGCGGCCTCAACTTCTTCCTCGCCAACACGCCGGAGGCCGACGGCGGCTTCTCGGCGAAGGCACTCGACCGGCCGCCGCCGCTCGCCGGCGGCGACGGGCGTTACCCGCCCGGACTGCGCCGCGTGCTGCCGCAAGGCGGGGACATCAGGCTCAGCTATCCGCCGCACCTCGACGCCGTCGTGCGCGGCACCGCGCGGGGCTTCGGCGAACTCACAGCCGACCCGCTCGCGGCCGCCGTGCGCTGCGCCAAGAAGCTGTGGCACGCGCTGCAGGGCGCGACGCCGACGATCGGCGGCTACGCGCTGCCGATCGGACTCTCCGGCGAACGCCGCCAGGTCGACCTCGTCACCGCGACCGGCACGTGGCCGGCGCTCTGGCGCCTGGTCCTGCTCGCCGCCGCCGCAACCGGTCTGTGGCACCTGCGCCGCGAACGCGCCTTATGGCCGTTGTTCGCGTTCGCCGCGACCAAGCTGCTGATCGTGCTCGTGTACTTCGGCTACGCCCGCCACGGCGCCCTGTGCCTGCCGGTGCTGGCACTCGGCGTCGCTGCGCTGCTCGCCAAGCTCGCCCCGCGTCAGGTTGCAGCGTCGACGCGCAGCCGCATCGGCGTCGCGCTGCTGGCGGCAGTCCTCGCTCTCGAACTGGTGCGAGCCGCGACAACTTCGGCGACGGTCGACGGCGTTGCCGCCGGGCACGGCGAACCGTTCGGCCCGCAGGACTTCGCGCCGCGCCCGATCACCTTCCGCTGATCGGGCAGGCCGATCTTCACGGACCCTGCGGCTCGTTGGGCAGTCTCATCGACGAGCCGCGGGCGATGGCCCTGGTGCTCGCGCTGCGTCGGCCTGGGCAACCCGTGGTACGCCACCAGTGCCGACGCCGGGCTCTGATGCTCCTGGCAGCGCGACCGATCACCGATGCCAGGCGAACGCGCGGTAGCCGTGCTTCCCGTATTCCTCGCTCGGCGCCAGCTCGTCGAGGCCGAGATCGCGCGCCAACGCGATCCCCCGTGTATTCGAACCGTGGACGGGGACCACAACTGTGGTGAACGGCCAATCGCGGCGCACCCACGCCAAGGTCGACTCCAGCAGGTGGCGGTCGAGTCCGGCAGCGAGTTCGCTCTCGATCACCCAGTACGCGAGTTGCGCGGTCGGGTTGGCGACCTGATTCTCAGGGGGGTCGAAGTAGATGCAGCCGACGCACTTGGCGCGGGTGCGATCCTGGACCGTGTAGCTGTACTGCTTGTTTTCCTGGAACAGCTGGTAGTGCCGCTCGAGGTCGCGGCGGTTGTCATCGAGCGTCATGTCGGGTCGCGGCCACGAACCCCATTGCAGCGTCCGGCGCAGATGCTCGCGGCTGCCCATCAGGGCGGCGTAATCGAGGCTGGTGTGCTCGGGGGCAAGCGGTTCCAGGTGCACTCGTTCGGTCTCGAGCGAGCGCGGCGCGACGTAGCCAGCTGACCAAGGTTCGACGGCGTGCACGGGTTCGCCTGTCGCGGCAGCGCTGCAAGCGACCAAGACAACAGGAAACGACCGGAGCACATGGTGCCCGAGTCGCCGGGACGATCGGCAGGGGCTCATCCAGGTCTTCCTCAGGTTCTGACGTATCGTCGGGTCCACGAAGCACCCAGCCCACAACGGATGCGACGCATCAGCCGCCGGCGCGGCCTGGCGCGCCGGCCGGCTGCTTGCGGGTCGTCCTACTTGACAGGGGTGTTGAGGGCCGTGAGCGTGCGCTCCGCGCGAGCCCCGACCTTCGTTCCCTGCCCGCTCTTGATGATCGCCTGGAGCTGCTTGGGCGCCCCGTCGCCCTTGCCGTCGCGCAGCTGCTTGATGACCTTGTCGAGCTTCTTGTCGAGCGCGATCTCGGCGGCGCCGGAGCCGGTGTCGAACGACGTGACGATCGGCGTCACCTCGGTGACCCATTCGGCCTTGGTGCCGACGCCCTTCAGCAGCGACTTGGCGGCGGCCTGCGCGGCGAGGAAGCGGCCCTGTTCCTGCAGCGCCGTGACCGACTTCTTGGCGATGCCGTAGCGCTTGTCGATCTCGCCCTGCAGCGTGGCCTTGTGCTCACCATCGGGCAGCGTCGCGATCGCGGCGGCGGCGCCGGCGAAGTCGCCCTTGCCGTACAGCGCCGCGCGCATCTTGCGGACCTCGGCGGTGTCGCCCCAGCCCTTCTTGACCTTGGCCAGCTCGGCTTCGATCAGTTCCTCGATCTTCTTGGCGTCGCCGACCGGGTGGCCGGCCCACAGCAGCGTGCCGTCGACGCCGACCAGGCCGCCGTGCGGGATGCCGCGCGACTCGGGGATCGGCACGAACACGTTGGGGCAGACGAAGCAGTCGTTGTCAGGGAAGGTCTTCCACAGGAAGGCCTCGAGCGTCGCCGCGTCGGCGCCCTGCGCCTCGACGAGCAGCGACACCAGGCCGCGGCTGGACTTCTCGTGATCGTGTTTGATGGCGCTCGGCACGGAGCTGCCAATGCACGGGCCTCAATGCGTGCCCCAGATGTCGATCATGACCGGCTGGCCGAAGAAGTCGGACAGGCTGGTCCGGCCGTCGCCGTTCAGGAACTGGAAGGTCGCGTCGGGGATCTTCGCGCCGACGGTCGCGCGTTCTTGCGCGGCTGCCGGCATCGCCAGCAGCAGGGAGGCGAACAGATAGTCGAACTTCATGGGGACTCGGGGGAGCAGGAGAGCCGGGAATCTAGCCGCAGTGCGCCGCCCCGACCGGCGGCGGGCCGGTAAGGAACCTGCAACGATGCGCGGTGCGGCGTAGCATGGCCGCGATGGGAACCAGGTCGTCGGCAGTGGTGGCAGCGATCGTTCCGGTGGGTGCGTGGTGCGCGTTGGTGGCCGGCGCCACGGTGCGCGCGCAGGATCCGGTGGTGCGCGCCGGTGCGCACTTCGCGGTGCACCTGCACGCGGGCACCAAGGTGTGGCCGGCGGTCGCTGCACGCATGGCCGACGAGGCGCAGAAGAGTGCCGAGGCTGCGTGGCCGGTGATCGACGAGCTGCTCGGCTGCAAGCCGGCGAAGCCGCTGGTGCTGCACGTCTGGGCCGACGAGCCGGTGTTCCGCGAGAAGGAGAAGCTGGCGGCGACCGGCGCCAAGATCCCGATCGAGTCGTTCGCGGACTACGCGGCCGGTGAGGCGCACCTGCTGCTGTGGCCGATCCTGTCGGCGAAGGCGACCGAGATCGTCGGCCTGCCCGAACCGACGCGGCAAGCGCTGATCGCGCGCGCCGCCCAGCTCGTCGCCGCGCAGCACGCTCCGTTCGTCGCCACCGATCCGTGGTTGTACGAAGTGTTCGGCTGGGCGGTGCTCGAGGCGGTCGTCAACCCGACGCACCAGTTCGGCCTCGATCCGGCCTACGACACGCGCCGCTACAAGCTCTGGCACAAGCTCGAATCGCGGCAGGACGTGCTGCTGCAGCCGATGATCATGGACTTCGACTCCGGCACGACGCGCGCCGAATACGACGACGACGAGGGGGCGAAGTGCATGATTGCGCGCATGCTGGCGATGACCGGCAAGGGCTGGGCGAAGAAGCTGTTCACCAAGCCGGGCAAGAAGGTCACCACGCGCGGCGAGATCCGCGGCCACGCGACCGAGAAGGCGTTCGGTTCCGACTGGTTGAAGAACGAGTCCGCGTTCACCAAGCACTGCCAGACGATCCGGCCGCAGTGGCGCGAGACGGCGCCGATGGCGGGGCTGCGCGAGCAGCGTCTGCTCACCGTCGGCACCGCCGCCGAGTCGATGCAGATCCAGGCGATCGGCAAGCCGCCGGCGCAGGGCGACTATCGCGTGACCGGCAACTTCGAGATCCTGCCCTGCGGCGAGGACTCGTTCCGCATCCAGCTCGACTGGACCGAGGACAGCATGATCGGCTGCTTCTTCGGCGTCGGGAAGTGGCGCATCGAGATGTGGAAGCCCGGCAACGACTGGCAGAAGCTGGCCGAGGGCAAGGCGCCGATCTTCCCGCGCAAGCGCTTCGACGCGACGGTCGAGGTCGGCAAGCAGATCCGCGTCGTGGTCGACGGGCAGGTCGTCGGCACGTGGGACCAGGGGGCGCGGTTGATGCGCGGCTGGTGGTCGTTCGGCGTCAACGACTGCGTCGTGTGGATCGACAAGCTGCGGCTGGAGTCCGCTGCGGGCGGCAAGCGCTGACGGTCAACCCGGCGGCGGCGTGCGGGGCGGCGTGACGATGCCGCGGGCGAGCAGCAGCGTCGCGGCGACGAAGCCGGCCGCCAGCCAGAACGGGGCGCCGAGCGACAGTTCGTCCCAGGCAACACCGTAGGCGACCGGTGCGAGCAGCCGCGCCACGCCACCGAAGGTCTGCTGCAGGCCCATGTACATGCCACGTTCGCTCGCGGGCACGACCTTCGACAGCAGCGCCGTCACGCACGGGAACGTCAGCGCCATGCCGACCGGCAGCAGCGCGGTCGCCAGCGCCAGTGTGCTCAGCGACGCGGTGAACGGCAGCGCGGCGAGCCCGCACGCCAGCGTGGTCAGGCCGACGCGCGACAGCCGCGCTTCGCCGAGCCGGTCGACGAGGCGCCCGAGCACCAGCACGCGCGCGAACACCGACAAGGCACCGATGTACAGGAAGTAGCTGCCGATCGTGTGCTCGGTGACGCCGAAGCGCGCGCCGAGGAACAACACCAACACCGGGTTGACGCCTTGCGCGGCGCCGATCGCGATTGCGTAGACCAGCAGGAGCCGTGATGCCGGCTGGCCCGGGTGCGCCAGCACGCGGCCGGCCGCGGCGAACGGTGAGCCCGGCGGTCCCTTCTTCGCCGTGTGCCGGGCCGGTTCGGGCAGCCAGAGGAACGCGAACAGCACGTTGAGCAGGCACAGCAGCGCGGCGACGACGCCGGGCGCGGCCCGTCCCAGCGTCTGCGCGCCGTCCGCCGGCCACACGTCGAGAGCACCGAGTGCGATCGTCGCCGAGCCGAGCACCGGGCCGAGTGCGACGCCGAGGTTGGTCGCCGCCGACAGCCAGCCGAGGGCACGCGCGCGCTGTTCGGGCGGCACCGTGTCGGCGACGTAGGCCTGGATCACGCCGACCGTGCCGCCGCCCGCACCCTGCACCAGCCGCGACAGCATCAGCAGCCACAGCGACTCGGCGAAGCCGAACAGCAGGAACGCCGCCGCCGACGCCAGCAGCGCGATCAGCAGCACCGGTCGCCGGCCGGCGCTGTCCGACAGCCGGCCCCAGAACGGCGCGCTGACCAGCTGTGCCGCGGTGAACGCGGCGACGACGAGGCCGGTCAGCTTGCCCTCGTCGAGCTGCAGCCCGAACAACGTGCCGCCGTTCGCCGCCAGCGTCTGCACGTAGAACGGCAGGATCGGCACCACCACGAACAGGCCGACCATGTCGAGGAACGCGGCCGCCATCAGCACCAGCAGGTTCTTCGGCACGTGCCGCAGTTCGCGCGCCAGCACTGCGACCAACGCGACCGCCAGGACCGCGACGGCGACGGGCGGCGGCGCGATGGCGATGTCTTCGATGGCGGCGAGCGCTCCGGCACGGGGCGGCATGGGGGCGCGCATTGGAGCGGCGCGGTCCCGCTTCGCCCAGCCGGATGGTCCGCACGCTCCCCCCGCGACGCGTGGTCGGTCGTGCCTGGGTTCGGATAGCATGCGCGGCCCGCCATCCGGGTTGTGACCCGCCGCTCCGGAGCCGCTATTCCCCCTGCCTCATGCGCCGCCTCCCGCGTCCCGCCGTTGCGTTCCTCCTGGCTCTCGCCGCTTGCGGCGGCAGCTCCAAGAAGGGTTCGAGCGACCCGCCGCTCCTGCCCAACGAACCGCCGGTGCTGCAGGTGCCCGCGGGCCTCGCGGGCACTTCGCCGCGCTACAGCCTGACCTTGCCGATCGCGGAGAGCCGCACGCTGGTGTTCGCTGCCACCGACGCGGAAGAAGCGCTGCTGCTCTGGCAACTCGCGGTGAACGGTGCGGGCGCGGCCGCCGCCGGCCTCACCTTCACCAGCCCGGTGCGCGGCACTGCGTTCACGCTGCAGATCGGGCCGGTCGCCGCCCCGGTCGCCGTCGGCACCCAGCTGCTGGTCGAAGACCCGCGCGGCGCGGCCGCCGCGATCGACCTGCTGATCGTGCGCTCGGGGCCACCGACGGTCACCGGCATCACGCCGGGCAGCGCGTTCGCGACGCGCGCGCAGAAGGTCGAGGTCACCGGCAGCGCGTTGCAACTCGGTGGCACTGCCAGCACGACGCTGGCGTTCGGCGGCCTCGCGGCCGCGGACCTGGTCGTCGTCGACGACACGAAGCTGACCGCCAGCACGCCGATCTCGGCGGCGCCCGGCCCGACGATCGTCGGCGTCAGCACGCTGTTCGGCACCGCCAGCCTGCCGGCCACTGCGTTCACGATGCACGCGTTCCCGCCGGTGCTGCTCGCCGCCGATGCGCGCATCGATGCTGGCGGCGCCAGTTCGTTCGAAGTGGCGCGCAGCGTCAACACCGCGCACGGCGTGTGGCTCGAGGGCAGCAACGTGATCCACCGCGTGTCAACCGACCGCGGGGCGACGTGGTCGGCGCCACAGACGTTGAGCGGGCCGGAAGCCGCGTCCGAACCGCAGCTGCTGGTGGCGGGCAGCGAGGTCAGCGTTGCGTGGATCGGCGACCTGACGTCGGTGCTGCTGCGCCGCTCGACGGACGGCGGCGTGACGTTCCTGCCGGTCCAGCGGCTCGATCCGGCGGGCACGATCACACCGGCGCGCCGGCCGCGACTCGCGCAGAGTGGGCTGCGCCGCTACGCCGCGTGGACGTCCGGCAGCGAAGGCGCTGGCAACGCTCGCATCTTCGCCGCGGTCTCGGCCAACGGCGGCATCGGCTGGAACACGGCGGTCGCCGTCGCCGACGGCGGCGCCAACCAGCGCAACCACGAACTCGCGTGCGATGGCCAGTTCGCGTGGGTGCTGTGCGAAGACGACCGGCTGCCCGGGCCGCGCGGCGCCTTCGTCGCGCGCACGACCGACGGCGGCGCGACCTGGCTTGCGGCCCAGCGCCTCGACGCGCCGGGCACTGCGGTCTCGAACGTGCGGCTCGACGCCAGCTTCGGCCGCGTGTTCGCCGCGTGGGTCCAGACCGGCGCGCTGGTGCTGCGCATCTCGACCGACCGCGGCGCCACCTGGAACTCGACCATCACCGAGATCCAGGGCGCGCAGTCGGGCGCGGTCAGCGAACCGCGCATGGCCGGCAGCGACACGCAGGTGGCGTTCGCGTATCTCGTCGGCGGCACCGCGGTGAAGGCGGCGCGCCTGCTGCTGATCAGCAGCACGGTGTCGACGGTGAATCTCGACACGACCGCTGCGGTCTCGGCGGCGCCCGAGTTGCGCGTCGCCGGCAACTACCAGTTCGTGGCCTGGCGCGATGGCGAAGTCGGCACCGGTGCGGCGCGGATCCAGTACGCGGTCTCGACCGACAATGGAACGACCTTCCCGGCGGCGACAGGTTTCGGCAACGGCGCTGCGGCGCAGGACCTGCCGCGCCTCGCGGTCGACGGCGCGCACCTGTTCGTCGGTTGGATCGACCTGCGCGGCGCGACGGCCGGCGTGTTCACGAACCGCACTTCCAACTGACTTCTCGAGTCGAGCAACGTGAACGTCGTTCACGATCCTCCCCGCCACAGCGACTTCGGGTCTCGCGCGGGGCCTGGGCTGGAACTGTGGCCCATCGGTGACACTTGAATAGGGGAGCAGGCGGCGCTTCTTGCCGATGCCGACCCGCGAACGAGCCCTACCGTTCTCCACGCGCAAACCGCAGCGGGAGAACTGATTGTACTCGTACCGCTGACACCGCCGAATTGGAGGCGAATTGGAGGCGAATTGGAGTGAATTGGCAGGGAATGGGAAGTCACGCGTCCGGTTCTCGTACTGGTCTCTCCCGAAGGCGCCAGGACGCACCTCTGCCGTAGCCACGGGGCTCGATCAGTCCCAGGTGCTTGAGGAAGGCAAGGTCCTGCTTGACCTGCCACTCCTCGACCAGGCTTCGCAGCCTCTGCTTCACCTCGCGCAGAGCGACTCCGTGCGCCTGGGCGCCGATCAGTGCCAGGATCTGCTGCTGCAGGTCGCTGAGGTTGCGGGCGACACGACTCGGCGGCGTGTAGCGACTCGGACGAAAGCGCACCGTCACGCAACCGCCCGCATCCTCGATCTCGGGCCTCGGGAGCCCAGCGGATGTCGTCAACTCCGCCATCTTGATCGTGCCGCGTCCCCAGGACTCGATGATGCCGCGCCGGTAGAAGACGCGGGCGACCAGTGGATTCCACGGCAGTGACTCGTGCGGTGCGAACAGGGTCTCCACGGTCTGGCCGAAGTGCAGTGAACCCGAGGACGTGATTTCGAGCCGATCGTCGTAGATCGCAACTGCGACCGAACCACCGCCGATTGCGTAGTCACGATGGCAGATTGCGTTCGCCAGCGCCTCGCGCAATGCCACCGGCGGGTACAACGGATCATCGACCCGCTCGAACAGTCCTGGTGCGACCCGGCCTGCCACGGGCAGGTTCTCGCGTAGGAAGCGTTCGGCCTTGAGCAGCAGATCGAAGGCGTTGCCGTGGAACTGACGGTTGTCGAGGAACTCGGTGCGGTCGATGCCTCGGAAGCGAGCGACCCGCAACAAGCACTGCGGCAACTCCCGTTCGATGCGCTCGGCGCTGCCGAACAGCACGATCGCTGCGCGAAGGAGTTCACCATCCTTCACCAAGCCCAGCCCGCGCAGCAATGCGGCCAGCCCACGCGTCCCGGGGTCCTCGATGCGTCCGCGGCGAATCGACTCGTCGACCGTGCGGTGGACCTCGGCGGCATCGAGGTCTGCGATCGACCAACCGGTCGCCGGCTGGTTCTCCCACCGTTGTTCGCCGTGCACTCGTTCGAGCAGCAGCCGATCGAACTCCGCTCGGGACAGCACGTGGCTGGCGCTGCCGACACGACGGTAGCCGCGGCCTTTGTAGCAGTAGGGTCGGTTGGGTCCCTGTGGTACACGAACCAGGAGCACCTCGCGCCCGTTGCCGGCCGGGATGCGTTCGATGGATGGGTAGACCGGAGGATCGATCTCCTTCAGTTCCTGCGCGATGTCCACGAGCGTGTGGTCGCTGACGTCCTGACCGATGACGCGGTGATCGGGCTCGACGCCGAACACCACGCAACCGCCGCGGTGGTTGAGCATCGCGCACAGTGTTCGCATTGCATCGCGCCGTTCTCCGGTGGTGCGCTTGAACTCGAGGGTCTCCGACTCGCCAGTGGTGGCCCATGTGTTGATCTGATCGAGGGTGGTCGTAGTGGTCATGGAGCCGCTCCGTTGGGTTGAGAGGGCTCGCGTCTTCCCGCACACGGCTCCAGGTGTGGTACGCCCGGAGGGACTCGAACCCCCGACATCCTGCGTGTAAGGCAGGCGCTCTAGCCGACTGAGCTACGGGCGTGCAGCAGCTTCGCGAGCGTAGCTCGGCCCGCGGATCCTGCCCAGGACAAGGCTGTCACCCACACCGCCGCGCCTGCCGGCGCGCGAGGCTTGCCAATGGCGGCGCTACTTCTTGTTCTTGTCAGTGGGCGCCGCCGGCGTCGTCGCCGGCAGCGTCACCCCCGGCAGCGGGATGAACTCGTAGCTGGTCACCGGGTCGGGCGCGTCGATCCAGGCGCGGTGGAACACCCAATCGAGGACATCCGGCGGCGTGCCCAGCACGCAGTGACCGAGCGAGGCTCCCGCCAGTGCCGGCCAGAACAGGAACTCGCCGCTGCCCTGCTCACCGAGGCCGTCGCCGGCGAGCTCGCTGAGCGGCCAGCTGATCGGCAGCAGCACGATCGACACCGCGCCGCCGAGGATGCCGCCGATCCAGGCGCCCGCACCGGCGGGCACCCGGACCCACATCGGCCGGCCGAACTCGGGGGGCGGCGAGCGGCGGTCGAGCGCTTCGTTGGTGTTCGGGATCGCGCACGCTCCGAGGAGCACGGCAAGGGGCAGGACGGCACGCACGGACATGCCGCCATGCTACCCCGGAACGCACGGTCGCCGCTGCTTCACTTGCCGCGCGCTTCCTCGAGCCCCGCGGCGTCCTTGCCGGCCTCGTTTTTCTTGTCGCGCGCCCGCTGCAGCGACTTGCGCGCCGACATGCCCTCGAGGGCCTTCTTGAGGCGGTCGATCACGATCGGATCCTCCTCGTTCATGCCGGCGATCGCCTGGTCGGCGTGTTCGAGCACGAGCCCAGCGGCGTCGAGGTCGCCCTTGTCGATCCACGCCAACGCCAGGAAGTTGCAGGCCTCGATCGCCTGCGAGCCCGGGTCGGCGCACTCGAGGGCCGTCTGGAACGCGGCGATCGCCTCGTCGATGCGTTCGGCGCTCTGCAGCAGGCGGGCCTGCCACAGCCGCGCATCCTGCGCCCGCGAGTTGCCGGCATCGATCGACACCACCTTGGCGTAGGTGGCCATCGCCTCGTCCGGCCGCTTCTGGCGCCGTTGCATGTCGGCCGCCCCGAGCAGCGCGCGCTGTGCGAAGCGCTCGCCGTCCAGCTGCGCCGCGAGCAGGTAGTCCTTCTCGGCCAGCGCCAGGCTGCCTTGCTGGCGCCAGAGTTCCGCTGCGGTGAAGGCCGCGACCGCGGCGACCATCGGCTCGGCGGCGAAGTCGCCGGCGACCTTGTCGTAGGCCGAGGCCGCCGACTCGAGGGCGTGGGCCCGCTCCGGTCCGCGCAGGCCGCGGCTCTTCGCCGCCACTTCCTTGGCGCCGGCGAGTGCGGCCTTGGCCGGCTCGCTGAACGTCACCTTGGGCCGCGCCACCTTGGCCGAGGCCTCGGCGGGCTTGCCGGCGGGAGCCGGGCTCTGCGAAGCCACGGGCAGCGCCGCGGCGAACAGTACGAACGTCGACAACAGGATCTTCATCGGTGCTCTCCTCTTTCTCTGGGGAACCAATCAACCATCGAGGTCGCGCGCCTTGCTGGCGTACTCCTCGACCTTCTTCTGCACGCGCTGACGCGCCCGGTGGAGCCGCGTCTTCACGCACGCCAACGACCGGCGGAACCGTTCCGCCAGCTCGGCACAACTGAAGCCTTCGTAGAACTCGAGCAGCAGCTTGCGATCGAAGGCCGCGAGATCGTCGAGCGCTGCCAGCAGCCAGGGCCGGCCGCGCGTGGCCGGCCGGCGGCAGCCCGCGATCGGGTACCAGCGTTCCGGCGCCTCCACCGGCGGCGCCTCCGTGTCGACCAGCCTGCCTTCCTCGCAACTGCGCCGCGCCGCCCGCAGCGCATGCCCGCGCGTGCGTGAGGTGATCGTGTGCACCAGCGCCCAGAAGCGTCGGCAGGAACGCCCATCACGCACCCACTGCCAGGCTGCGACCGAGGCTTCCTGCGCCAGGTCGTCGCAGTGTGCCAGGGTCCATCGATCCCGATAGCGGTGCAGCCACCGGCGGGCGTCGCGATGCGCCCGTCGCCAGAAATCTTCGCTGTCCATCGTTCCTCCCTTCGCCAGGTCGCGCGCGGGACAGCGTGTGGCCGGACACCCCTAGTGGCATCGGTGGGCTCAATCCTGACCGGAATCCGCGAAGTTTCTTTCGCGACCCGGGTCAGCCGCCAGGGGTGATGACTTGCGTGGGCACGGCCGCCAGGAGCACAAGCGCTCGTTCGTCGCGGGCCCTCTCGACCACCACCGGCGGTGGCGGCCCACTCAAGTCATCAGTTCCGAGTCTTCGCGAGCGCGGGCGCCGGTCAGGGTTGCGATGCGGCGCATGATGAGGGCGGTCGCCTCGCGGAGGCGGGCCCGGCGGTCGCCGTTGCCCAGGTTGTCCAGTTCGGCCGCCGGGATGGGTTGGCCGAAGCGCACGGTGATGGGGCGGGGGCGTGGGAACGCGGCTCCGGGCGGCATCGCGTCGTGGGCGCCGAGGATGCCCACCGGCACGACGGGCGCGTTGGCGTGCAGGACCAGCGCGACGACGCCGGGGTTGCCGAGCATCGGCAGGCCGTCACGGCTGAGGCCGCCCTCGGGGAAGATGCCGAGGGTGCGGCCCTGCTGCAGCACTTCGCGGGCGGCGCGCAGCGCTTCGCGGTTGCCGCCGCGCACGGACAGCGGGATCGCGCGCTGCCAGCGGTAGAACCAGTGGAAGCCGCGCGAGCGCCAGACCACCTCGGTCATCAGGTAGACCAGCCGGCGCGGCGCGACGGCGCCGAGCACCAGCGGGTCGAGGAACGAGGTGTGGTTGGCGGCCAGCACGCACGGCCCGGGCGGCGGTGGCGGCCCCTCGGTGCGCAGCCGGAACCACAGCCGCAGGCAGGCGCCGAAGGTCAGTTTGAACGCGGCGAACAGGGCGTCATCGACGCGCGAGGGCGGCACCGCACAGCGTCGGATCGCTTCGGTGCCGGCTTCCACCGCGCCCGCCGGTCAGCGCCTGGCCTTCTCGGCCCACTCGGTGCCGCTGAAGTCGCTGGCCAGCGTGTTGCGGCAGCGGGCCATCACCAGGTTGTACTCGGGGCCACGCCACTTGTCGGCCGCGAGCATCGCGTGGTAGAGCGCTTCGGCCTGCAGGCTCGGCCACGATTCCTTGGTCTCGAGCCGCACCTTCAGGAACAGCAGCAGCGCCTTCTTGAAGCCATCCTTGTCGTTGGCGGAGGCCTGCTCCATCACCAGCTTGCCGAGTCCGAGGTAGGCGCCGGCGCGCGAGCTGTCGTCGACCTTCTCCTTGGCGCTGATCTCCTCGTAGATGCGCTTGGCGCCCTCGACGTCCTTGGTCTCGTGCAGGCTGTTGGCGAGCTGGATGTTCGCGCGGTTGGCGATCATCGGGTTGCCGCCGCCGGCCTTGGTGACCAACGCCTTCAGCTTGGCCTGGAAGTCCTTCGGGTCCTTGCGGTCGGCGAGCGCCATGAAGAACTCGGCTTCGGTGCCGAAGCCCGGTGGCCACGCGCCGGCGATCGCGTCGGCCTGGTACTTCTTGGCCACGGTCGAAGCGCTGTTGACGCCCTTGCTGCCGAGACCGATGTAGTACTCGAACTTCATCCGGTAGACCTCGGGCAGCAGGCCGGCCTCGGGGATCGCGGTCTGCATCTCCTCGAGTGCGCCGACCGCTTCCTGCGCCTTGTTGTCGTCGAAGAACTGCGCCGCCGCGCTGACGAACGCGAACTGCGCGATCAGCAGGTTCTTCTCCTTCAGCTGCTCCCGGGCGAGGGTCACCATGACGTCGGCGTCCTTGAGGCCGCGGCGGCACACGTCCAGGAACTTCGCCAGTTCGACCTTGGCGACCTGGTCGGTCGGAAACGACTCGTTGGCGCTGCCCTTGGTGAACTTGATGCTGCGGATGTCGAAGGCGGTCACGCGCACTTCGGCGTGCACGGTGCCGTTCATCAGCGTGACGCGGTCGTTCTGGGCGGTGGCCGGAACGGCGAACGCGGCGAGCAGGGAAGCGGCGAGGATTCGGGACGTCATTGGCTTCGCGAAGGCGGGGAGGGAGGGCGGAGCATCATGCCCAGCACCCCGAGGTCAGACAACGGCGGCGGCGGCCAGAGGGTTCGTTTCGGGGCGCCGACGCAGTCTGCCGCGCTCAGCCCTCGGCAGCTGGCAGCTCCCGCACGCCTTCGCGCCGCCCCTTCGGCTTCTGCCGGCCTTCCCAGGTCCTGGCCAGGTCCTGGCCCAGGCGCCGCACCGCGATCAGCTCGGCGACCACCGACACCGCGATCTCTTCGTGCGTCTTGCCGCCGAGGTAGGCGCCCATCGGCGTGCGCACCGTGGCGAGGAAGTCGTCGCCGATCCCGGCCGCGCGCAGGTGCTTCCACAGCAGCGCCTGCTTGGTGGTGCTGCCGATCATGCCGAGAAAGCGCAGCCGCTCGCCGCGCGCGAAGCGGCGGCCGAGCACGTCGAGTACGTGGGCGTCTTCCTTGTGGCCGCGGGTGACGACGATCGCGTAGCTGTTCTGCCGGATCGGCATCGCCGCGACGAGGTCGGCATAGGGCCCCGCGCTCGTCGCGTGCGCCTCGGGGAAGCGTTCCGCGGTCGCGAAGGTGGCGCGGTCGTCGGCGACGGTGACGCGGAAGCCGGCGAGTGCCGCGACCTCGCACAGCGACTTGCTGACGTGGCCGGCGCCGAAGATCCACAGGGAAGGAGTCGTGATCGGTTCCACGAAGATCGTCACCTCGCCGCCGCACATCAGGCCCGAATCGGGGGAGTCCTGCTCCGTGAGCCGGAACTGCAACGAGCGCGGCTGCTCGTCGGCCAGCACCGAGAGGGCGGCGTCGTAGACCTCGGCCTCGAGACAGCCGCCGCCGACCGTGCCGAGGAACGTGCCGTCGCCGAGCACGAGCAAGCGCATCGAAGTGCGGCCCGGCGTCGAACCGCGGGTGCCGACGATCGTCGCCAACGCCGCGGGGATGCCCTCGCGGCGCAGGCGCACGATCTCTTCGAACAGGTCGGGGTGCCTGGTCACGGTCGGTCGCAGGGTAGCGGGCCGCGCCGCGCGCGGGAACCCGCGGTCGTGGCCGCCACCGCGTTGATGGTGCGTCAGTCGGGCCCGGCGCACGCGCGCCGCACTTCGGTCAACGTGAGGTTGGCGAGGGCGGCCCGGCCGGCGGCGGACGCCGGCGCCTTCATCACCAGGAAGCTGTCGCGCGCAGCGCAGCCGTGGCAACGGCCGTAGCGCATCGCCGCGAACAGGGCACGGTCGCCGCACGCATCGCAGACGCGCAGGTAGACGAAGCGGCGGCGCCGGTGTCTCGCCGGGGCGCGGGCCGCGGCGCGCACGTCGTCGACCGGGATGTCGTGGGTGACCGCGGGCTCGTGGCCGGCGAGCCGCATCAGCGACCGCCAGTGCCGGCCATGGGCGGGGATGTTCGGGCCGAACAGCCGGAACGCGGCGATGTGCGCGGCCTCGTGTACCAGCACCGCCGGCAGTTCGGTCGGTGCCTTTGCCAGCAGCGTCGGGTTGAGTTCGATGCGGCCGTTCCTCTGGAACGCGCGCCCGGCGGTGGTGGTCAGCCGGCGGTTCCAGCGCACGCGGATGCGGGTGTCGGCGACGCGCCAGCCGGCGAGCAGTTCGCTGGCGCGCGTCGTGAGTTCGGCGGCGGTCGGCAGGCTCACGCGCGCATCGAAGCCGGGGCGCGGACCGATGTCACGCGCCGCCCGTCGCCGTCAGCGCGGGTCGGCGACGCGTTCGCGGCGGGTCAGTTCGCGCCAGGCCAGCGGCAGCGACAGCATGCCGAAGCCGGCGGTCGCCAGGATCATCGCGACCGGCAGTTCCTCGGACCCGAGACGCGCGATGTCCAACGCGTGCATCGCGACGGCCATGCCGGCGAGCAGCGTCAGCAACCAGCCGGCGCCGAACCACAGCACGCGCCAGGTCGTGGGATTGCGCAGTCCGTTCGCGATCGAGCTGCCGAGAGTGCGGTGCTCGCGGGCCAGCGCGCGCAGCAGTTCGGCGCGCGTCGTGGCGTCGAGGCCGGGATCGTTCAGCGCCGCCAGCAGCGCGTCCTGCCGTGGCTGCCGGTTCTTGCGCGCGGCGCGGAGGAACGCCGCCACGAGGCTCACGACCGAGAACAGGCAGGCGAGCACGCCGCACAGGATGGTCAGCTCACGGCCGTTCATCGTTCACCTACGGGGTCTGGCGCCGGGCATCGAGTTCGCGCAGCGCGAACGGGTAGGTCACGAAACCGAAGCCGGTGACCGCGATCAGGATGCCGGCCATCTCCATGTCGTCGCCGCCGCGCAACATCGCGCCGGCGACCCACAGGCCGATGCCGACGAACAGCGCGATCCAGCCGATCGCGAGCACGAAGGCGAGGAACTTGCTGCCGCCCGCGGCCTGGCGCGGGGCGCGGTGCCCGGTCAGCTGGTAGGTCAGCGATTCCAGGGTCGGCCGGTCGAGGTGGGGGCTCTTCAGCGCCTCCTCGAGCACCCGGACGTTGTCGGCGCGCGCCGCGGCGCGGTGGTCGAGGACGATCTTCACCAGCACGAAGGCGAAGATCGGGATCAGGATGACGGCGAGTTCCATGGGGCGGATCGGGTGGCCGGCTACGGTCGGGCCGACAGTCTATTGGGAGAAGGCGCGCCAGGCTGGGCGAACCCGGCGGCTCGCCGGGGTTTCAGCCGTCGCCGCGATCCCGCCGTGCCAGCGGCGGCAGGCCGAGCCCGGCCAGCAGGTGGTCTGGGTCGCCGTTCCAGACCAGTTCGGCCTGCTCGATCGCACAGCGGCCGTTGCGGCGCCAGACGAACGGCCAGCCCAGCTCGCGGGCGGCCTCGTGGTCGGGCTCGCGGTCGCCGACCATCACGACCCGGGCCGGGCTGCCGGCGGTCGCGTGCGCGGACCGGAGCATGTCGGTCTTGGTCTGCACGCCCGGGCTGTCGAGGCAGAACTGCCAGTCGGTCAGCGCCGCCAGCCCCTGGCCCTGCTGCATCGCGCCCATGTAGGTGCGCCGGCAATTGCTGGCGAGGGCAGTGCGCACGCCGAGGTCGCGCAGGTGCAGCAGCAGCGGCCGCACGCCGGCGAACAGGTAGTCGACGCCGCGGCTCACTTCCTCGACTTCCATCGGCAGCACCACCGCGCGCAGTTCCTGCCAGCGGTGCTTGTGCGAGTCGGGCAGGAACGGCGCCCACACGCCGGCGTCCTTCATGCCGACGACGGCCTCGGCGAAGGTGTCGCTCGGCGGCGCGATCGGCACGCCGTGCAGTTCGGCGAAGCGCTGCAGCCCGGCGCGGATCACCGGCGCCCACCACCGGAAGGTGTCGTGCAGCGTGCCGTCGACGTCGAACACGACCAGTTCGGGTGGCACGTGGCGGCGCAGCAGCGTCATCCGGCGCGCTCCTCGGCGGCGCGGTCGCTCACAGGTACCTGACCTGGGTCACGCCCATCACGTGCAGTTCGTCGAGCAGCCGGTTCTTGTTCGCGTAGGCGACCTTCGCCGGTTCGCCAGCCGGGATGTCCGCGGCCATCCGGATGTGCACGACGAAGCGGTTGAGCTGGTCGCGGGTCATTGCGCGCGTGCGCTGCCGCAGCCGCAACACGAACGCATCGAGCGGCAGCCGTTCGCCGCCACACAGCACGAAGTCGTCGCCGGCGACCGCGACCTCGACGACGCCGGCGCTGTCGTCGAAGCCGCTGGTGCCAGCCGGTTGCTCGCTCGCGCACGCCGCCAGCAGCACGATCGGGAGCGCCGCCCTCATTGCGCCGCGATCCCCTGCACCTCGATGCGCGCTTCCGGATCGAACAGCGACACCACCTGGAACATCGCCATGCCGGGGAAGTGCCGGCCGCAGTGCTTCTTCCACACCTCGCCGAACGCCTTGCGCGCGGTTGCGTAGTCGTCGCGGCTGGTCACGTAGAAGTTGAGCTGCACCACGTCGGCGAACGTCATCGCCGCGTCGCGCAGCACCAGGCCGATGTTGGCGAGTGCGCGGTCGAGCTGGCCGACGAGGTCGCCCTTCGCCACCACGCGGCCGGCCTGGTCGTAGCCGCACTGGCCGGCGAGGTAGAGCGTGCGCGATGGCCCGTTCTCGACCAGCCAGCCGTGCGCGAAGCCGACCGGGGCGGCGAGCTCCTTCGGGTTGATCGGGCGCTTGCTCATGCGATGCGTGCGCACAGTTCGTAGTCGGCGTCGGCCATCGAAGGCAAGGGAGCGCTGGCCGGAACGCGCCCGCGGTGGCCGCTCGGCCGCCGCCGTGGTACAGCGGACGACGTGAACGACGGCGAGCAGTTCGTGGACCGGTGCCGGCAGCTCGCCCGGCGGCTGCACCAGGATCTCGCCGCACCGCCGCCGGTTGCGCACGCGGCGGCGGCGCGGTTCGCGCAGTTGCCAGCGTTCCGCGATGCCGACCCTGCCGAACTTACGAACCGCCGCCGTGGCTTGCGCCACGCGGCCCAGGACGTGGTCGCGTTCGAGCACGGCTTCGTGTCGTGGGGCGAGCTGCTGCGTGGGTCGTTGCCGCTGTTCGCGTGCGTGACCGTGCACTGCTCGGCGATGACGGCGTTCGTCAACCGATGGTTCGCCGACTACGCCGAAGCGGCGCGCTCGCTCCATTGCGAGGGCGGCTACCTGCTGCCGCACCGGACGCAGTTCTTCGTCACCGTCGCCGGCGCGGTGCGGGAGCTGGGCCTCGATCCGGAGGACCCCGACTGGCGTCGCATCGGCTTCGACTGGGTGCGGCCGCGCGATCCGGAGGCGCATCTACGGCTGTGCCGGGCCCGCTTCGACGCGATGGTCGCGCGTGGCGAGGCGTTCCCGTGACCGCGGTCAGCACGGCGCCGCGGGCAGTTCGCGCAGGATCGCGCGCACCGGGCTGCTGTCGCCGTTGACGATGCGCAGCGGCAGCGCGATCAGTTCGTAGTCGCCCGCTGGCACGAAGCGCAGGTCGATGTTCTCGAGGATCGCGACGCCGCCTTCGTACAGCACGTGGTGGCCGTCGAGCTCCTTGCTGTCGGCGTGGTCCATGCTCGGCGTGTCGATGCCGACCAGCACGATGCCGGCGGCGATCAGCGCGCGCGCGGCGTCGGGGCCGAGTGCGGTGAACTCGGCGTCGAAGGTGCGGTGGTCGTGCTGTGGGCGGGTACGGAACAGGATGCGCTCGGCTCCCTTCAGCAGCGCGGGAGTCAGCGCCGCCGCCGGGATCAGCGCCGGCGAGCCCGTGCCCTGCACGTCGACGACGCGGCAGCGGCCGAGGTACCGCCGCAGCTCGACGCTGGCGATGTCGGGACCGGCGAGGTCGAAGTGCAGCGGCGCGTCGGTGTGGGTGCCGACGTGCACCGACATCGTGATCGTACTGACGTTGCACGAGCCGCCGTTCTCCTGGCGCAGCACCCACCGCTGCGAGAACGGGGTGTCGCCGGGGAACGCCGCCGTCGCCGGTTCGATCGGTTCGCTGATGTCGTAGATGCGCATGCGCGTCGTGTTCGCTCCGGTCAGCCGGGCTTCTTCGCCGCGGCGAGAAAGCGTTCGTACTCGCGGCCGTCGAGGATCGCACGGATCGCGCGCACCGCGGTGCGGACCTCGTCGTCGGTGTTGTAGAGGTGCGGCGCCACCCGCAGTCCGGCGTCAGGGCGGAAGTCGACGACGATCTCGCGCGCCGACAGCGCCTGGCACACCGCGTAGCCGTGCGGCACGTCGAGCGCTGTGTGGCCGCCGCGGCGGGCGGCGGCGAGCGGCGAACGGATGGCGAGCCCGGCACGCTGCGCCTCCTCGATCAGCAGCGAAGTCTGGCGCTGGCTCTTCGCGCGGATCGCGGCCGGACCGGCTTCGAGGATCGTCGCGATGCCCTCCTTGCCCGCGCACAGCGCTGGCACGTTCGGGGTTCCGGTGTGGAAGCGGCCGCCGTCGTCGCGGTAGTCCTGGCCCGCCGGCGAGAACGCGAACGGCTGCTTGTGCGCGGCCCAGCCGGTGAAGCTCGGCACGAGGCGCTGGCGTTCGTCGGGATGCACGTAGAGGAAGCAGTTACCCGGGCCGCCGCACAGCCACTTCAGGGCGCCGCCGACCACCGCGTGCACGCCGAGCTTGCCGAGTTCCAGTGGCACGATGCCGGCGGAGTGGAACACGTCGAGCACGACGAAGGCGCCGTGCTTGCGCGCCGCCCGCACGATCGGTTCGACGTCGACGATCGCCGAGCTGCGGAACATCACGTGGTCGATCGCGACCAGCAGCGTCTCGTCGTCGATCGCCGCAGCGACCTGTTCGCCGTCGGTCGAGATGCCGTCGGCGGCGGCGGGTACGCGGACCAGCCGGGCACCGTGCGCCTTGCGCGCTTCGTAGATGTACTGGTCGCTCGGAAAGTTGCGGTCGGCTTGCACGACCTTGTTGCGCTTCCCGTCGAAGCGGAAGCACGACAGGATCATCTCCTGCGCGACGGCGATGTTCTGGTGCATCGACACGCTGCCCTTGGCGACGCCGAGCACCGCAGCGATCTGGTCGCCGACCTGTTCCTGCAGCACCCACCAGCCATCGCCCCACGCGCGCACGCCGCGCTGGTCCCACTGGTCGAGGAACTGCTGCACGCTGGCGCGCGTCGCCTTCGGCATCGCGCCGAGCGAGTTCGAGATCAGGTAGTTGGCGCGCTGCGTGATCGGGAAGCGATCGCGGAACGCGAGCAGGGGATCCGATGCGAGCATGGAACCGGGTCGCACCTTACGGAGCCCGTGGTGCGGGTGCACGTGCGTCGGTTGCCTTCGCCCCGGTGGTGTCGAGGCAGCGCCGCCGTGCGGCGATCCCTGCACTCCCGCCCCCCGTTGCGATGGCTGACGAGACCGCCGCCGGAGCTCCCGCCTCTACACCGCGTGGGCCGCCGCCGAACCGGGCCAGGGCCAGGCGGCGAAGCTCGCGGCGTGGCTGGCGAAGTTCGCTCCGCCGCCGGGCGGCACCGGCAGGTGAACGCCGCGCCCCGGCGCATCCGGAATGTTCCTGACGAGCCTGCCATGAACCTGAGCTGCGCACTGGCGTTCGTGCCGCTGCTGTCCGGTACCGTGCTGTCGGCGCAGTGCGCGCTGCAGTGGCAGTCGCAGGGTGGCCTCGGCGGCACCAACGCGGTCGTGCGCGCGATGGTGACGTGGGATCCCGACGGTGCCGGGCCGCATGCACCGGTGCACGTGCTCGGCGGCAACTTCACGATCGCGGGCAACATCGCGGCGAACTACATCGCCACCTTCGACCCCGCAACCGGCGCGTGGGGCACGCTGGGTTCGGGGATGAACCTCGGCGTGTCGGCGCTGGCCGTGCTGCCGAACGGCGATCTCGTCGCCGGTGGCGGGTTCACGAGTGCCGGCGGTGCGGCGGCGAGCCGCGTCGCGCGCTGGAACGGGACGTCCTGGCAACCGCTCGGAACCGGCCTGTCGGACACCGTGTATGCGCTCGCGGTGGCTGCGAACGGCGACCTGATCGCGGCTGGCGCGTTCCTGGCAGCCGGCGGATTGCCGGTGAACTGCGTCGCGCGGTGGAATGGCACCGCGTGGTCGTCGCTCGGCACCGGCGTCGCCTTCCCGGGCAGTGCGCCGCTGGCCAAGTCGGTCGCCGCGCTGCCGAACGGCGACGTGCTCGTCGGCGGTTGGTTCCTGTACGCGGGCGGCGTCAACGCCGTCGGCATCGCGCGCTGGAACGGCGCCACGTGGTCCTCGCTCGGCAGCAGCGTCAACAGCGCGGTCAACGCGATCCTGCCGATGCCGAACGGCGACGTGCTGGTCACCGGTCCGTTCGGATCCGCCGGCGGCATCAATGCGTGGGGCATCGCCCGCTGGGACGGGGCGGTGTGGTCGTCGATCGGGAACCTGGCCTACCAGTCCGGTCTCGGCAGCGCCGACGCGCTCTGCATGATGCCGAACGGCGACGTGGTGGCGGCGGGTGGATTCACCGCAGCGGGTGGAGTGCCTGCCTACGGGATCGCGCGTTGGGATGGCTCGACCTGGTCCGCGCTCGGCAGCGGCGTCGTGGCGACCTATGCGCTGCTGCCGACTGGAGGTGCTGGGTTGTTGGTCGGTGGCACGTTTGCGTCGGCCGGTGGCGTGGCCGCGCAGAACATCGCCCGTTGGAGTGGTGCTTCCTGGAGTTCGCTCGCGGCTGGGCTCAACGACTGGATCCTCGCGCTCGCGTCGACCCCGTCGGGCGACGTGTACGCAGGTGGACAGTTCACGTCGGCGGGCGCGGTCGCTGCGAACCGCGTCGCGCGCTGGAGTGGAGGTGTCTGGACGGCGCTCGGAGCTGGCTTGAACGTCGGCGTGGGTGCGATCACCGTGCTGCCGAACGGCGACCTGATCGCCGGTGGCGCGTTCACGTCGGCGGGGGGAGTGCCGGTGAATCGCGTCGCCCGTTGGAATGGCAGCGTGTGGTCGCCGCTCGGTGCCGGGCTGGACGGCACCGTGTTCGCGCTGGCCGTGCTGCCGAACGGGGACCTGATCGCCGGCGGCGCATTCTCGACCTCGGGCGGCGCCGCGGTGCCGAACCTCGCGCGCTGGACGGGCAGCAGCTGGACCCCCTTCGCCGGCGGCGGCGGCGGGCTGGTCACCGTGCTCACGGTCACCAGGAACGGCGACTTGGTCGTCGCTGGGACGTTCTCTGCCATCGGTGGTGTTCCCGCCAACGGCGTCGCGCGCTGGGACGGCAGTGCGTGGGCCGCACTCGGCAGCGGCGTCAACAACTACGTGCGCGCCGTCGCGGAGCTTGCGAATGGCGACCTGGTGATCACTGGTGACATGACGATGGCGGGCGGTGTGGCGGTGTCACGGATCGCGCGCTGGGACGGTGCGTCCTGGTACGCGATGGGCAGTGGCATCGCTGGCGTCGCGGGGTTGGCGCTGGCGCCGTTGCCGAACGGCGACCTGCTGGTCGGCGGTGACTTCACCAGCGTCGGCGGTGTGCCGGTGGCACGGATCGCGCGCTGGAACGGGGCGAACTGGTCGGCGATGCCGGGGACGGATGGCGCGATCCGCGCGTTCGCGATGCGGCCGGACGGCTCGCTCGCGGTCGGCGGCGCGTTCGGGCTCGCCGGTGGCGCGGTGTCGCCGCGGTTCGCGCTGCTCGTGTCACCGTGCCCCGCGAGTGCGATCGTGGCGGGCGTCGGCTGTGCCGGCAGCGGCGGCGCCAACGTGCTCGGCCCCATCGACCTGCCGTGGATCGGCGGCACCTGCCGTTCGCTCGCCACCGGCATGCCGGCGAACGGCCTCGCACTGTCGATCGTCGGCTTCGCAACGACGTCGATTCCGCTCGCGTCGCTCCTGCCGCAGGGTTTGCCCGGGTGCAGCCAGCTGGCGACGCTCGACCTGCTCGACCTGCTGGTGCCTGCCGGCGGTCAGGCGATGGCGACGTTGGCGATCCCGAACTCGGCGACGCTGGTCGGCGGGGTCTTCCATCAGCAGGTCGTGCCGGTCGAAGTCGACGCGCTCGGCAACCTCGTCGCCGTCACGGCGACGAACGCGCTGGCACTGACGATCGGCGCGCTGTGACGCCACGTTCGCGGCGATGTGGCCGAGGCGGCCGTGCCATGCCGCGATGGCGTGGGCCGCCTGTTCACCAGGTCGTCCACCGGCCGGCGACGTCCGTCCGCGTCCGGCCGGAGATGCGGCCATCAGGGTAGTAGCCGGGGCGGAGGGGCGAGGTAGGATGATCGTGTGGTCGCCGCAGCATGCATCGGCGACCTTCCGACCGACCCTTCGAGACTCTTGCCGATGGAGGTACGGATTTGACGTCGACACCACCGGACCGAAGGGAGCCCGAGCTGGCCTGAGCAGCGAGGGTCCCCGCCCTACCCGGGCTCGCGCGCAACCATGCCGCGGTCGAGCGTGCCGCCACTTCGCGTGGTCGCTGGCACACACCGCCGATGCCAACAGGCAGACCTGAAGCGCCGCGAGCCCGTTCTCATGTACGGGGGTGATGGCGGTGCGGTCAGTGGCTGGTCGTGAGCGCGAACGACAGTTCGCGTTCGCGCGGCGACGCCGTGAGTTCGAGGCGTTGCCGGCTCTGCTGCATCTGCTGCAGTGCCGTGAAGACGTCATTGCCATTGCCGGCGGCGGCTGCGACTGCCTGCCAGATCCCGTCGCCGAGTGGCTCGGCCACCTGGAACCTGCCGTGGTCGTCGGTGAAGGCAGTGATCGACTGCACGAGCGGCAGGACGTCGGACGTCGAGGGCGCGGTCACCGGGGTCCAGGAGAGGATGATCTTGACGCGCGAAACCCGGACACCGTCGACCGTGGCTTCTCCCTTCACCCTGGTGCCGCGCGCCAGCGCGATCGGCGGCAGCGGGAGCGGCGAGTCGTCCTGGCACGCGAAGTCCACGCGGACCGCAACGCGCTCTTCGCGCTGCACCACCAGGCGATGGTTGCCGCGGGCGAGGGCCGCGAGCCGGTAGGCGCCGCGTTCGTCGGTGCGAACGGTGGCGGCACCGCGTGGCAGGAAGCGCCGTGCCTCAGGCTCCGCGATCGGCAGGAAGGTCCCGGTCCGGTCATCGCTCGGCACCTCTGCCTTGACGATGGCACCCGCCAGGGGCCGACCCTGCTCGTCGACGACGATGCCGGTGGCTACTGCGCCGCGGTGCATGCGCACGCAGACTTCCGTGGGCGCGTCGTCGAAGAGGCGGATGCGGAACGAGGCGGTCGGCGCCAGTGGCGGCGAAGTGACCACCAGCACGTAGTCGCCCGCGGGCAAGCCGCTCAGCCTGGCACGACCATCGAGGAAGTCCGCCGGTTGCAGACGATCCGGGGGGCGCAGGTAGTGGAGGGCGGCCATGTGCCCGAAGTCCTTGACGGTCAGCACCGTGACCTCGGCGCTCGACACCGGGGCACCATGGAAGTCGAGCAGGCGCAGCACGAGATCCCCGGGCTTGCCGGTCGGCGTGGAAGCCTGCGCGGAGCCGCTGGCGACGAGCAGGCCGGCGCACGCGGCTGCGGTGGCGGCGCGCATTGGATCGGGCGGCTTCGACGGCGCGGGGCGACGTTCCTTCCCCGGGCACCCGGACGCACCCGTCGGCGTGTCTGGGAACCACGCCGTCGCGGACGCGTCGGAGCGCCGCCTTCGCGGGCCGCCCCGCGCGACGACCACATGAACATCAAGCTCGCCGCCATTCTCCTTCCCCTCGTGCCCGCTCCGATCGACTGCCCGCAGGCGCCGTCGCCAGCGCCGGAACGCATCGCCGCCACCGCGACCAACGGCCTCGCGATCGATCTCTACCGCCACCTCGCCGCGCGTGAGGACGGCAACCTGTTCCTGTCGCCGTACTCGATCCTCACCGCGCTGGCGATGACGGCGGAAGGGGCGCGCGCGGAGACCCTGGCCGAGATGCGGCGGGCGCTGCACCTGGGCGACGGCCCGATGGCGGACGTGCACGCGGCGTTCGCGGCGCTGCAACGGCGGTTGGTGGCTGGTGGTGGCGATGTCGCGCCGGCGGTGCGCGCACGCATCGCCGAACTGCGCGACAAGCTGGCGAAGGCGAACGCGGCCGCGACTGCGGCGGAGCGGCGGTCGGAGTGGAAGCAGGCGAACAGCGCCGCGGGCGAGGCCCATCGGGTCGCCGAGGAACTGAACACGCTGTTCGCCACGGTCGACCGCTACGACCTGCGCGTCGCCAACTCGCTGTTCTTCGAGCGCACCGCGCCGCTGTTGCCGGAGTTCGTCGCGGCGCTCGAGCGGCACTACGGCGCTGGCCCCAACCCGGTCGACTTCCTTGGCAACTGCGAAGGCTCGCGGCGCCAGATCAACGACCAGGTCGCGCTGCAGACCGAACGTCGCATCCAGGACCTGATCCCCGGCGGCGGCGTCAGTGCCGACACGCGCCTCGTACTGGCCAACGCGGTGTACTTCCGTGGCGAGTGGGCCGAGCCGTTCGAGGCGAGCCGGACCACGGACGCCGACTTCCTGCTGGCATCGGGCGCGCGAGCGGTGGTGCGGCTGATGCGGGACCAATGGCGCGGCGGCGTGCCGTACGCGGCGTTCACCGGCGCCGGCGAGCACTTCGCGACGCCGCGCGAGGTGCCGGCGAACGCGGGCCCGGACGCGCCGGCGATGGCGACCTACCCGGGTGCGGGTGGCTTCCAGGTCATCGAGCTGCCGTACAAGGGCGGCGACCTGGCGATGGTGGTGCTGCTGCCGCAGACGCACGACGGCCTGCCGCAGCTCGAACAGCTGCTGACGGCGGAACGGCTCGCGCAGTGGCTGGGCCGGCTCGACCGCCGCGAAGTCGACACCGCGCTGCCGCGCTGGCGCCAGCGGTCGGAGTGCAAACTCGGCGCCGCGATGCAGGCGCTCGGCATGCAGCGCGCGTTCGTCGATCCGCGAACGGGGCACGGCGCGCAGTTCGCCGGCATGAACGCCGAGACCGACCCGACCCGCCAACTGTTCGTCGGCAACATCTTCCACCAGGCCTTCGTCGAGGTGACCGAGAAGGGCACCGAAGCGGCGGCGGCCACCGCGGTGGGGCTTGCGGTCGGGTCCGCCGTGCGCCCGATCGAGATGATGCCGTTCCGGCCGGTGTTCCGGGCCGACCACCCGTTCCTGTTCCTGATCCGGGACACCGCCAGCGGCGCGATCCTGTTCGTCGGCCGCGTGCTGGACCCGAAGGCGTAGGCTCCGGTCACCGCGGAGAGCGCGGTGGTCGTGGGGCGTCCACCTTTCTCACTCGCCGATTCCCCGCAGGAAGCGCTCGGTGAGAGCTGGCGCAAGGAACAAGCCGTGCTCGCGCAGAGCGGCGACTTCGGGGCGCACTGCCGCAAGGAGGCCGGCGTCCCTTGCTCGCCGCAGGATGCCAAGTGTCCCCGTGCAGTGCAGCCCCAGTTGCTTGGCCAGACGTCGGGCGCGAGAGTCATCTGCGAGCAGCAGGCATTGCGGGTGCGCCTGCGCGAGCGCGATTGCTCCGGCTTCGCCCTCGCCGACGAGCATGCGGAGCGCGGCGACGGCGTGAGGCTCGGGAGTCAAGACGCGGATCCATCGCGCGGCGACCACCTCCGCAGCGCCTGGCCGCCGCAAGGCGGTCACTTCATGCCAAACCGCGTCCGGAACCACGACGTCGAACTTCAGCCGGAGCAACAACTCCAGTCGGCCAATCCGGGCCAACCCGATGAGTGGACTGCTGTCCGTCACCAACAGGGACTCAGTCACTCGTCACTCGTCCGCCAGCTGGTCGTCCTCGAGGTTGATCGTAGGCACTCCAAGGCGCGCTGCTTCGTCGAGGAACTCGACCTTGCTCATGCCTGCGACTTCTGCGGCCTTGCCGCCCGAAACGCGCCGCAGTTCGAACAACTTGACCGCCAGCAGGAATCGCAGCTCGCGCTCGAGTTGCTCCGGCGAGCGCCCCATGGCGAGCAGGAGATCCTCAGCGTACGGAATGGTGAGCGAGCCCATTGCTGCCCATGGTAGCCGGCCCACGATTCGAAAGGGCATGAGGGCTGCCGTTCGAGCCGGTGTTCCGGGCCGACCACCCGTTCCTGTTCCTGATCCGGGACACCGCCAGCGGCGCGATCCTGTTCGTCGGTCGCGTGCTGGACCCGAAGGCGTAGTCGCGGGAACCGGCGGCGGCGCACGGCATTGCTGCGCCCGTTCGCGATCGCGGCAGGACTGCTACTGGCGGGTGTTGGCTTCGGGCACGATGCACGCAGGCCGAACTCGGGTTGCCGACGAGCCGTTGGCAACGCCGTCTGCCGATCGCGACCGCTGCCGACCTGGGCCCTGACCCGCTGCTGACTGCCGAACATGTCCACGCCATCCCGCCGGATCGCCGTCCTTCTCACCCTTGCCGCCGTCACCGCCGCCCTGCGCGCCCAGGGCACCCCGATCGGATTCGAGGAGACCTATGCGCTGGCGCCCGATCGCGCCAAGGCGGTCGCGACGCTGATCCCGGGGTCGGACGACTGGTGCTACTGGCACTGCCGCGAACGGCTCGACGCCGGCGACTTCGCCGCGGTGCGCACGCTGCTGCCGGTGTGGACGCAGCGGCACGGTCGCCACGACCGCGCGATCGAGATCGAGTACCGCGAAGCGCTGCTGTCGTTCGCGGCGGAGCCGGAACGTTCGTTCGCCTTGCTGCGGCGGGAGCTCGGCTACACGTTCGCGCACCAGCCGATCGTGCCGGGGGCGGTGTCGGACCTGCCGACGCGGCTCGACCCGGGCGTGCTGTCGGGCGAAGCGCTGACGCGCGTGGCGCTGGAACGGTCGCCGGAGAGCGTCGATGCGTTCACCGACGCGGCGCTGCCGGCGCTGGCGGCGCAGGCGTTGAACCCGCGGCAGCTGCGCAGCCTGCTGCAGCGGCTGCGGCGGCCGGACGTCGACAACCTGCCGGCGCTGGTCGTGCGCGACCTCGAGGAACGCGGCAGCGGCGGCTTCGGCAGCTTCGAAGTGCACCGCCTGCTGCGGCGCGCGCAGCTCGAGGAATGCGTGCGGTTGCGGCCGGGCCTGCTGCAGGACGGCAGGTTCGTGCGGGCGTACCTGGTGCGGCTGCAGCCCGGGGCCGACGTGTCGTGGCAGGACGACCCGGCAGCGCGGGCGGCGCAGTTGCGGCGGCTGTGGGAGTTCGCGCAGCGGCTGCCGCCGGCGTTCAACTCGCTGAAGGCGCACGTGCTGTTCCACTGGCTGCAGCACGACCTGACGCAGGGTGCGCCCGACAAGGAGCGTTTCCTCGCCTACATCCGGCTGCCGCGGCGGTCGGGCGTGCGGGCGGAGCAGTACTTGAAGCAGTTCGCGCGCGGCGACGAACACGTCGACCTGCGCGTGGCGTACCCGACGGGGTTGCCGGCGATCGGCGACGACGAGGCGCTGCTGCGCGCGTGCCTCGAGCACTGGTTCGCCAGCGAAGACGGCATCGACGCCTACGCGGAGTTCCTCGACGCGAACTGGCTGAAGGTCGTGCTCGCCGAAACGAAGTTGCTGCTCGGGCAGGGCGATCCCGAACGGTGGTACGCGCTGCTCGCCGACCCGGCGCGACTCGAGGCGTTGAAGCAGCGCATCGAGATCACGTTCCCGCCGACGCTGCCGGTGCGGCACGGCGCCGACGATGCGGTGCGGCTCGAGGTCGACACCAAGAACGTGCCGACGCTGTTGCTGAAGGTGTTCGCGATCGACGCGTTCCGCTACCACGTCGAGAAGCAGAAGGAGGTCGACGCGACGATCGACCTCGACGGCGTCATCGCCAACTTCGAGCAGACGTTCAGCTACGACGAGCCGCCGCTGCGCCGCGTGCGGCGCACGTTCGAGCTGCCGATGCTGCGCGAACCGGGCACCTACGTGGTCGAGCTGGTCGGCAACGGCACCAGCAGCCGCGCGGTGATCCACAAGGGCGCCTTGCGCCTCGCGGAACGCACGGCGGCCGGCGGCCAGTTGGTCACCGTGTTCGACGAGACCGGGCGCGCGGTGCCGGCGGCGATGGCGTGGTTCGGCGGTCGCGAGTACCTGCCCGACGAACGCGGCAACCTGCTGCTGCCGTTCTCGACCGCGCCCGGGGTGCACAGGCTGGTGCTGCGCGCCGGCAACCGGTCGAGCATCGTGCCGTTCGAGCACCGCGCCGAACGTTACGAGCTGACGGGTGCCGCGCACGTCGAGCGCGAGGCGCTGGTCGCCGGCGGCAAGGCCCGCATCGTGGTGCGGCCGCAACTGCGGCTGACCGACCACGACGTCGGCCTGGCGCTGTGGAAGGACCGCGTGCTGACGGTCGTCGCGACCGACCGCGACGGGTTGGCGACGACGATGGAGGTGCGCGACCCGGCGCTGGTCGACGAGCGCGAGTTCGTGCACGAGATCGCCGTGCCGGAACGGCTGGCGGCGATCGCGGTGTCGTTGCGCGGCACGGTGAAGGACCTCGCCGGGCAGGACGTCGCGGTGGCGACGCCGGCGACGTCGTTCCCGGTGAACGGCATCGACGCGACCGCCGAGACCGGCAGTGCCGTGTTGCTCGCGACCGAAGCCGGCTACGTGGTCGAGGTGCGCGGCAAGAACGGCGAAGTGCTCGCCGGACGGACCTGTGCCTTGCAGCTCGCGCACCAGGATCTGCGCGAAGCGATCGCGGTCAGCTTGCAGACCGACGGCAGCGGCCGCATCGCGCTCGGCCGACTTCCTGGCGTGCTGGCGGTCAGCGTGCAGCGGGCCGGCGGCACGGGTGGGCGGTTCGAACTGCGGCCGCACGCCGCCCGGATGCCGCGGGCGTTGCACGGTCGCGCCGGCGACGTGCTGCGCCTGCCCTACCAGGGCAGTGCGCAGGCCCCGAGCCGCGCCGAGTTCTCGCTGCTCGGTCTCGAAGCGGACATGTTCGCGAACCTGGCGATCGCCGATGGCTTCGTCGAACTGCGCGGGCTGCCGGCCGGGGACTACGCGCTGCACGACCACCGCACGGGCGCTCTGGTCCCGGTGCGCGTGACCGCCGGCGAACGCGACCGCCGCTGGCTGGTCGGCAGGGAGCGCATCCTGGCGGCGAGTTCGACGGCGCCGCTGCACGTGCGCTCGGTGCGGGTCGAGGGTGGCGAGCTGCGGATTGCGCTCGCGAACGTCACTTCGGCGACGCGCGTGCACGTGGTCGCGACGCGGCACCTGCCGACGTTCGATCCGTTCGCGCTGGCTGGTGCGCCGGCACGCGCGCCCGGAGCGTTCGTCGGTGAGACCGTGCCGAGCAGCTACCACTCCGGTCGCAAGCTCGGCGACGAGTACCGCTACGTGCTCGAGCGCCGCTTCGCGCCGAAGTTCGCCGGCAACATGCTGACCCGGCCGAGCCTGCTGCTGAACCCGTGGCTGCTCGAAGAGACGACGAACGAGGCAGTCGGTCTCGGTGGGGGTGCCGGTGGCCGCTTCGGTGGCCGGCGCAGCGGCGGCGCACCGGGCGCATCGCCGGCGCCGCAGCACTCCGCGGCTGGGCTCGAACCGAACCCGGGCACCTTCGCGTCGTTCGACTGGCTGCCGCGCGGCAGTTCCTGGCTGGCGAACCTGACGCCGGGCGACGACGGCATGGTGCGCGTGCCGGCGGCCGACCTCGGCGATGGCCAGCACGTGCACGTCGTGGCGCTGGACGGCGACCAGGCGATCCATGAGTCGCTGGTGCGGAGCGAGGTCGCCGTGGCGCCGCGGTCGCGCACGTTGCCGCGCGCGCTCGACACCGCTGCCCACTTCGTCGAACAGCGACGCATCGAGTTCGTCGCCGCTGGCGGCACCGCGGTGCTCGCCGACGCGCGTTCGGCCGAGGTCGAGATCCACGACTCGTTGGCGAGCGTGTTCCGCTTGCTCAACACGATCTCGCGCGACCCGGAGCTGGCGAAGTTCGCGTTCGTGACCACGTGGCCGACCAGGACGATGGTCGAGAAGCAGCAGCTCTACCGGCAGCACGCCTGCCACGAGCTGCACTTCTTCCTGTCGCGGCGTGACCCGGAGTTCTTCGCCGCGGTGGTGAAGCCGTTCCTCGCGCAGAAGCTCGAGAAGACGTTCCTCGACCACTGGCTGCTCGGCGACGACCTGAAGGCGTTCCTCGAGCCGTGGCGGTTCGCGCAGCTGAACCTGATCGAACGCATCCTGCTGGCGCAGCGGCTCGACGAAGCGGGGCGCGGTGCGATCGCGCGCGCGATCCGCGAAGCGCTCGAACTGCGGCCGGTCAGCATCGAACGCATCGGCGAGCTGTTCGCGATGGCGCTGAAGAGCGAGGAACTCGCCGACAAGGGCGGCGCCGATCACTGGCTCGGCGGGTTGCGGCAGGCGCAGGCTGACCCGCGACCGTCTGGACCGACGACCGGCGTGCAGCCGCCGGCGGCGGCCAAGGCCGGGGCCCCCGAACGCGAGCGCCGCGCCGAGGCGAAGAACGAAGCGCGCAAGGACGCCGCCGAGGATGCCAAGCTCGCCGACGAACTGCAGGCCGGGGAGCCGGCGGACAAGGAGAAGGCTGCGGAACTCGATGAGCGCGGACGCGCCAGGCTGCTCTACCGCGCCGTCGCGAAGACCAAGCTGGTGGTCGAGCAGAACTGGTGGCACCGGGGCATGGCGGCGGCGACGCCCGATGCGGTCGCGCCGAACCAGTTCTGGGTCGACTACGCGACTGCACCCGCGGGGCAGCCGTTCGCGTCGACTGCGATCGTGCAGGCCAGCACCAGCTTCCTCGAGATGATGATGGCGCTGGCGGTGCTCGACCTGCCGTTCACCGCCGGCAAGCACGAGATCACCGCCGACGGCGACTCGCGCACGCTCCGCGCAGCCTCGCCGCTGCTGCTGGTGCGCAAGGAAGTCAGCAGGACCGAACGCGTCGCCGACCAGGCGCCGCTGCTGCTCGGCGAGAACTTCTTCCGCCTCGACGACCGCTATCGCGTCGAGAACGGCGAACGCCGCGATGCCTTCGTCACCGACGAGTTCCTGGTCGACGTGGGCTACGGCTGCCAGGTCGTCGTCACCAACCCGACTTCGATGCAGCGCACCGCCGAGGTGCTGCTGCAGATCCCCGCGGGTGCGGTGCCGCTGCAGAACGGCTTCTGGACCAAGGGCCGGACCGTGCAGCTGGCGCCGTACGCGACCGCGACCATCGAGTACGCGTTCTACTTCCCGGGCCCCGGCAGCTTCGCGCACTACCCGGCGCACGCCGCCGAGAAGGGCAAGCTCGCCGCCAACGCCGAGCCACGCACGCTGGCGGTGGTCGCGACGCCGAGCCGGATCGACACCACGTCGTGGGAGCACGTCTCGCAACAGGGCAGCCCGGCCCAGGTGCTGGCGTTCCTCGACACGCACAACGTGCAGGGCCTCGAGCTGGCGAAGATCGCGTGGCGGATGAAGGACCGCGAGTTCTTCACCCAGACGCTGGCGAAGCTGCGGGCGCGGCACGTCTTCGACGACACGCTGTGGTCGTACGGGATCCTGCACCGCGATGTGCAGAGCACGCGCGAGCACCTCGAACGGCTCGACGGCTTCGTCGCCCGTTGCGGCATGGCATTGAGCTCGCCGCTGCTGACCATCGAGCCGCGCGAACGGCGCGCCTTCCAGCACGTCGAACTCGACCCGCTGGTGCACCCGCGCGCGCATCGCCTGGGCAGCCAGCGCGTGATCGGCAACGCCGACCTCGCCCGGCAGTACTCCTCGCTGATGACGCTGCTCGGCTACCACCCGAAACTCGACGCCGACGACTGGCTGGTCGTGTCGTACTACCTGTTCCTGCAGGACCGCATCGAGGAGGGCCTCGCCGCGTTCGCCAAGGTCGACGCCGAACGCATCGCCGCGAAGCTGCAGTACGACTACCTGGCGGCGTGGACGTGCTTCTTCACCGGCGACGTGCAGCGGGCGCGCACGCTGGCGCAGCGGCACCAGGACCACCCGGTGCTGCACTGGCAGCAGCGCTTCCGCGACGTGCTGACGCAGCTCGACGCGGCGGCCGGCCGGTCCGGGGCCGGCGACGAGCCGACGACCGACCAGGCCGCGCAGGCGCCGTCGCTGGAACTGGCGATCGCCGACCGCACCGTGAACATCGCGCACAGGAACCTCGCGCAGTGCGAGGTGCGCTACTACGAGCTCGACGTCGAGTTCGCGTTCTCGGCGCAGCCGTTCGCCGGCAAGGACGGCGCGTCGGCGGCGTTCGTGCGGCCGAACCTGCAGGAGACCAGGGACCTCGGCACGGGTGCGACGACGTCGTTCCCGCTGCCGGCGCAGTTCTGGCAGAAGAACGTGCTGGTCGAGGTGCGCGGCGCGGGGCTGGTGCGCAGCCAGCAGTACTTCGCCAATGCGCTGGCGGTGCGCTTCCTGGAGTCGTGGGGCCAGGTCGCGGTGACGGCGCCCGACACGCAGGCGCCGCTGCCGAAGACCTACGTCAAGGTGTTCGCGAAGCTGCCCGACGGCACCGTGCGTTTCCACAAGGACGGCTACACCGACCTGCGTGGCCGCTTCGACTACGCGTCGCTGTCCGACGACCCGAACGCCGGAGCGAGCCGCTACGCGGTGCTGGTGCTCGACGAGCAGCGCGGCGCAGTGATCCGCGAAGTGGCGCCGCCGGCGAAGTGATTCCTGGCCGCGCCGCTGGCGCCGTCGTCAGGGCTTCGACAGCGCCATCGCGGCTCGCAGTGCGCCGACCAGGTCCGGCGCCTGGAACGGCTTCTGCACGAACGCGACCGACACCGCCGGGTGCGCGTTCGCCGGCCGCGGATCGGCGAAGCCGCTCATCAGCACGCGCGGCAGTGCCGGCGCGATCGCGTGCAGCTGCGTGGCGACTTCCCAACCGTCCATGCGCGGCATCGTCAGGTCGATCAGCACCGCGTCGAGTGCCGCCGGATCGGCGCGCACGATGGCGATGCCTTCCGGACCGCTGGCAGCTTCGCTCACCAGGTAACCCGCCTGTTCGAGCAGCCGCCGCGTCACCCGGCGCACGTCCGTCTCGTCGTCGATCACCAGCACCCGGCCGCCGCCACGCAACGTCGGGTCGGTGGCGGGACGGTGCATCGCCACCGGTTCGTCGGTGAGCGGCAACACCACGGTCATCGTCGTGCCCTGTCCGGGGGCGGTGTGCACGCGGATCACGCCGCCATGGTCGCGCACGATGCCGAGCACCGCCGCGAGGCCCAGGCCGCGCCCCTTCCATTTGGTCGAGAAGAACGGTTCGAAGATGCGCGCCAGCGTCTCCGCCGGCATGCCGGCGCCGTCGTCTGCGACCTCGACGAACGCGTACTCGCCCGGCGGCAAGGTGACCTGCATCGCCGGCGAGTGCAGCTCGTCGCCGCTCATGACCCGGCGGCCGGTGCGGACTGCGACATTCCCGGCGCGCCCGGCCAGCGCCTCCCAGGCGTTGGTGATCAGGTTCATCACCACCTGCCGCACCTGTGTCGGGTCGCCCTTGACCACCGCCGGCTGCAGATCGAGCCGCAGTTCGACCCGGCGCGAGACCACGGCGCGGGTCAGCTGCGCCATCTCGCCGACGATCGCCGCCAGGCAGAACGGTTCGACCACGATGCTGCCGCGGCCGGCGTAGGCGAGCATCTGCCGCGTCAGGTCCGCGGCGCGGCACGCCGCGCCTTCGATCTCCGCGACCAGCTGGTGCGACTTCGAACCGGTGGCCAGCTCGGACCGCAGCAGGCTGGCGTTGCCGAGGACCGAGGTCAGCAGGTTGTTGAAGTCGTGGGCCACGCCGCCGGCCAGCACGCCGAGGCTCTCCATCTTCTGCGCCTGCCGCACCTGGTCGGTCAGCCGCGCGCGCTCCGCCTCGGCCGCCTTCTGCTTCGTGACGTCGATGTCCATGCACACGAACCAGGCGGCGCCTTCCTCGCCCGGGATCGGGAAGATGGTCGACCAGCAGACGCCCTGCGCGCCGCCGCGGCGGCGGAACGTGTACTCGGCGGGACCGATCACCTGACCGGTGCGTTCGATGTCGGCCAGGGCCTGCAGGAACCCCGCCAGTTCTTCCGGCGTGTGGATCAGTTCGTCCAACCGGTGGCCGATCGCCTCGGCCGCGGTGAAGCCGAACATGGTCTCGGAGCCGTGATTCCACCGCAGCACGCGGCCAGTGCGATCGTACCACTGGATCGCGACGCCCGGTGAGCCGTCGACGACCGCCGCCAGGCGCGCCTCGCTGTCGCGCAGCGAGCGCACCGCCAGTTCGCGTTCCAGTTCGGCCGCGGTGCGGTCGGCGACCAGCCGCAGGATCGCCTCCAGCCGTGATGGGTCCTGCATCGTGCGGGTGTGCAGCAGGGCGAGCAGGCCCAGCGGCGAACCGTCGCGGGCGAACAGCGGCGCGCCCATGTAGCTCTCGATGCCCATGGTGACCAGTTGTGGATCGGCTGGAAAGCGGGCGGCAACGCCGGCGCCGAAGGAGCACAGGCGCTTGCCGACGATGTCCTCGCAGGGCGTTCCACGCAGCTCGTACTCGCAGTTCTGTACCACCTCGCCGCGATGGGACACGGCGAGCGTCGCGATGCGCTCGCGCCGCTCGCCCACCAGCCTGCCGACCATGGCATAGTCGACGCCGCACGCTTCGGTCAGGTGGACCACGAGGCTGCGATAGAAGTCCTCGCCGATCGCCGGCGACAACAAGGCGAACAGACCATCCAGGTGGCGTGCGAGACTCGACGCGTCGCGGGGATCGGCGGAGCTCATGGCGGAGGCGAGGCCGGCACGTTCCCTGGTGGCGCGGCGGACTGCAAGCGCAGATGGGCCGGACCGGCCCGTTCGGACCATTCGACGCTCCAGCCTGGATCAGCTGCGGCCGGCGAGGATCTCGGCGCGCACTGCCTGCACCAGCTGCGGATCGGCGCCGGCGCGTTCGGCAGCGGCGACGTGGGCTTCGGCGTCGGGCATGCGGCCGAGCATCGCGCAGGCTTGCGCGAGGTGCAGCAGCGGCGACGGATCGGCGGGCGCCAGCTGGTGCGCGCGCTGCAACAGGTCGTGGCCCTCGGGCACGCGACCGGTGGCGACCAGCAGGATGCCGAGCCGGTTGTGCGCTTCCGGCGATTCGCGGTCGGCGCGCAGCGAACGGCGCAACACCCGCTCTGCCCGCCGCAACCGACCGAGCTTGTGGTAGACGATGCCGAGCAGCAACCACGCCTCGGCGACCGGGCCGACGTTGCGCAGCAGCTCGCGCGCCCCGCCCAGCGCCTGCGCCAGGTCGGCGGCGGCGATCGCTTTCTCGACCCGCTGTGCGCCGAGCCATAGTCCCGGGACCGCGGCCAGGCGCGCGAAGCGGCGGGCCTGGCCGGCGACCACCGGTTGCAGCCCGAGCTGCAACGCGCGCTGCAACGACGCCGCGGCGTGTGGTCCGTCGCCGAGCATCAGGCAGGCGCGGCCGTGCTCGAAGTGCAGCATCGCGTGGCCCGGCTCCTTCGACAGCGCGCGCTCGAGCAGCACCCGCGCCAGCGCCGGCTGTTCCTCCTCGAGCAGGAACAGCACGACGAGCCGTGCCACCGGCACCGGCAGGTCGTGCAACCCGACGAGTTCCTTGACCAGTGCCGAACGCATCGTGTGGTCGTCGGTGCGATCGCACACCGCCATCAACTGCGCGATCGCGCCCGGGCTCGCCACGCCCCGCGCGCGCGCCGGTTCGACGACCATGCGCACGTCGTCGTAGCGGCCGAGCCGGAACGCTTGCGCCGCCGCCCGTTCGACCAGGTCGGCGCGTTCGGGCCGCAGTCGCGCAGCGCGGCACGCGACCGTCGCCGCATTCGCCTCGTCCCCGGCGGCCAGCAGCAGTGCGTCGAGCCGTTCGAGGCGCGCCACGTCGTCGGTGGTGGCCGCGGCGAGGCGCGTCAGGACGGCGGCGCAGTCGGCGCGGTGTTCGCGGCGACGCAGCAGCATTGCCGTGAAGTCGCCGACGGTCTCGTGCACGTCCGGATCCGCCGCGGCCAGGTCGACGCACCGGCGCGCGGCGCGCAACGGATCGGGCGTCTGGTCGGGCAGGTTGGCCTCGCGGCGCAGCAGTTCGTCCTTCAGCACCAACAACCAGGCGAGCGCTTCGCCCGTGAGGCTCGCCGGTGGCCACGGCCTGCCGCCCCAACCGAGGTGGTCGGTCAACTCGAACTCGAGCCGGGCCATCACGTCGAGCGGCCGGCGCGGATCGAACGGCAGATCGACCGCCGACCGCACCGTCAGCGTCTCCCCGTCGATGCACCGCCAGTGCAGCAGGCCTCCGCGCAGGATGCCGTCGACCAGCAGCGGTACCGCTCCCTGCTTGTGCAGTTGCGCCAGCACCGCCGGCTCGAACAACGCGCCAGGTCGGAGGAAGGTCCGCTTGCCGTCGAGTGGACCGAGGAACGGGAAGAAGCGCGCGCCGCGGTCGCCCTTGCCGTTCAGGTGCGCGACCAGCAGTCGTGGCAGCTGTCGCGCCAGCACGTCGTACGGCGCCGCGCCAGGAACTGGCACGAGCCCGTCGGCGACGGCGAACGCGAAGACCACGGGACCCGGCATCCGTTTCCTATCGAACCCAGCCCCCGGTCGACCGCGCCTCGCGGTGCCTCTTGCGATGGCATCGAGGCCTTGCGACCAGCCAGAACAGGTCGCAGCTGACCCGACCCTCCGCTGCCGTCAGGGAACCTCCTGAGGGCCCGGAAAGGCGGGCGCCACGGTGGCGCAGAAAGCCGTGCCGCGCCCGGTGCCCGCCAGCCTTGCGCGCGACCACGAGTGCCACCGAAGAATCCCGCGGCCGGGCATTGCCTTGCACCGGTGAGCCGGTATGCATCGGCGGCGTCCCCTCCGAACCCCGAAGCCATGGGCAAAATCGTCCGGTGCCGCGAATGCGGCAAGGTCTACCGCGAGCTCGACGAACTCGAGGACCTGCGCGACAACGACAGCGTCTGTCTGGTTTGCAACAACACCATCGAGGTTCCCGACTGGGACCGCGTTCTCGCATCCTACGAGGACGAGGAAGGCGAAGGCGGCGACGAGGACGACGATTGGGACGATGACGAAGCGGAAGCCGGCGAAGAAGCCGGGGAAGAGGCCGCCGAAGAGTTCGACGAGATCGACGACGAAGAAGAGGAAGGCGACGACGAGAAGGAAGGCGAGGACAAGGACGAAGACGAGGACGAGGACGAGGACGAAGACGAGGAAGAGAAGGCCGACGACTAGCTGTTCGGCTTGGTTCGGCCGGGCGGTGGCGTCCTATGCCCGTGCGACGACAGGTCAGGTTGGCAGACACCGTGGAACGCTCCTCTGCCATTCTGGCCGCGACAGCCTGTTTCCCGTTGGCTGCCAGCGACGCATCCTTGGCTTCGGAAACGGCTTGCCGCAGCAAGTATCGGCGGCACAACGGTTGCTTGGCGCGGCGCCCGCCGGACGGTTGTCCGGATTCGTTGCCTGAATGGTCCAGAGTTTCCGCGTGCTGCTGGTCGAAGACGATGACCCGCTGAGGTCCTGCCTCGGCGAGTTCCTCGCCAGCCAGGGCTGGGAAGTCGGGGCCACTGGCCTCGCGCGCGAGGCCCTGCGCATGGTCAGCCAGCGGCGGTTCGACTTCTCGCTGCTCGACTTCCATCTCCCGGGCATGACCGGGCTCGAGCTGTTCCAGCAGCTGGGCGCCCGTCGCCCGCTGCCGGCGATCCTGATGTCGGGCCTGGCGACTCCGGAAGAGGCCGCCGCTGCCCAGCATGCGGGCTTCTTCGCCTTCCTGCGCAAGCCCCTCGATCTGGCGCGGCTCCGCCACGCGATCGAACTGCTGATCCAGACCCATTTCGGCGGCCCGCTCGTCGACCGTGCGGCACGACCCGGTCGTCTCTCCGGTCCCCCTCCCTCTGGCCCACCTTCCCCGCCGGCGCGACCGGGGCGATAGGCACTCGCCACCCCTGTCCGCCGCCTCCCGTCTCCCACTGCTTCACTCTTCCCAGGAACTGCACATGTCGAAGACCAAGACCATGACCGTCACCCCCCTCGGCGACCGCGTGCTCGTCAAGCGCGTCGCCGCCGACGAGAAGACCAAGGGCGGGATCATCCTGCCCGACACCGCCAAGGAGAAGCCGCGCGAAGGCATCGTCGTCGCGGTTGGCAAGGGCAAGGTGCTCGACACCGGCGCCCGCCAGGCGATGTCGGTCAAGGAGAAGGACCGCGTGCTCTTCTCCTCCTACGCCGGCAACGAGATCAAGCTCGACGGCGAAGAGCTGCTGATCCTCGGCGAGGACGAGATCCTCGCGGTGATCGAGAACTGAGCGCGCCGCCATCCCACCCCGACACCCCACACCGAGAGCATTCCCATGGCAGTCAAGAAGATCGCATACGACCAGGAAGCCCGTGAGCGCATGCGCGACGGCGTCCGTCAGCTCGCTCGCGCCGTCAAGGTCACCCTCGGCCCGCGCGGCCGCAATGTCATCATCGAGAAGTCGTTCGGCAGCCCGACGGTCACCAAGGACGGCGTCACCGTCGCCAAGGAGATCGAGCTCGCCGGCAAGTACGAGAACCTCGGCGCCCAGCTGGTCAAGGAGGTCGCGTCCAAGACCTCCGACGTCGCCGGTGACGGCACCACCACCGCGACGGTGCTCGCCGAGGCCATCTTCGAGGAGGGCATCAAGAATGTCACCGCCGGCGCCAACCCGGTCGCGCTCAAGCGCGGCATCGAGAAGGCGGTCGCCAAGGTCGTCGAGTCGATCAAGAAGGTGAAGATCGACATCAAGGGCAAGAAGGAGATCGCCCAGGTCGGCTCGATCGCCGCCAACAACGACGAGGAGATCGGCAACATCCTCGCCGACGCGATGGAACGGGTCGGCAAGGACGGCGTGATCACGGTCGAAGAGGGCAAGAGCCTGATCACCGAGGTCAAGTGGGTCGAGGGCATGCAGTTCGACAAGGGCTACGTGTCGCCGCACTTCGTCACCAACCAGGACAAGATGGAGGCGGTGCTCGAGAACCCGTTCATCCTGATCCACGAGAAGAAGATCTCGGCGATCAAGGACATGCTGCCGCTGCTCGAGAAGATCGCGCAGAGCGGCCGCCCGCTGCTGATCGTCGCCGAGGACATCGAGGGCGAAGCGCTGGCGACGCTGGTCGTCAACAAGCTGCGCGGCGTGTTCAAGTGCTGCGCGGTCAAGGCGCCCGGCTTCGGCGACCGCCGCAAGGCGATGCTCGAGGACCTCGGCATCGTGACCGGCGGCAAGCCGATCTTCGAAGACCTCGGCATCAACCTCGAGTCGGTCACCACGGCCGAACTCGGCAGCGCCAAGAAGGTGGTCGTCGGCAAGGACGACTGCACGATCATCGAGGGCGCCGGCAAGACCAAGGACTGCCAGGCCCGCATGGAGCAGATCCGCGCCGAGATCAGCCGCACGACCTCGGACTACGACCGCGAGAAGCTGCAAGAGCGGCTGGCGAAGATCGCCGGCGGCGTCGCGCAGATCATGGTGGGGGCGGCGACCGAGGCCGAGATGAAGGAGAAGAAGGCGCGCGTCGAGGACGCGTTGCACGCGACCCGCGCCGCGGTCGCCGAGGGCATCGTCGCCGGTGGTGGTGTCGCGCTGGTTCGCGCCGGCAAGAGCCTCGATGGTCTCGACTTGACCGGCGACGAACGCATCGGCGCCGACATCGTGCGTCGCGCGCTCGAGTCACCGATGCGGCAGATCGCCATCAACGCCGGCGTCGACGGCTCGATCGTGATCCAGACCGTGCGTTCCAACAAGAGCGAGACGTTCGGCTACAACGCCGCGACCGACGTCTACGAAGACATGATCAAGGCCGGCATCGTCGACCCGGCGAAGGTCACCTGCGCGGCGCTGCAGAACGCGGCGTCGGTCGCGACCCTGCTGCTGACGACCGAGGCGCTGATCTCCACCGTGCCGGAAAAGAAGGCGGCGGGCGGCGGCGGCGGCCACGACCATGACCACGGCGGTGGCATGGGTGGCATGGGCGGAATGGGCGGCATGGACTTCTGATCCAGGCTTCGCTTCACCGACGAACGGCCCGCTGGCGCACTGCGTCGCCGGGCCGTTCGCGTTTTGATCGCGTCGGGCCGCGCTCGCGCCGAACCAGCTCAGCTGCCGAAGTGCTCAGCTCGACCGGCGTCGCGGCGTGCAACCGCGCGAGCCACTCCTTGCGCGTTGGCAGCGCTGCCAGGCGTGTTATTTCGACGAGCACGTGCGTCGACAACGACATGCCGGCGTCCGTGGCACGTTGACGCAATCGCTTGTGGACCGCCTCCGGCACGTTCCGGATCTGGATGGTCTTGGCCATGTCGAGCAGCTTGTGCGCGTGCATTCGGCTGTCAAGAAGCGACGGCGCTGCGGTTTCCAGGTCGACTTGTGCCTGTTGCGCTGGAAGCCAGCCGCGTCTCGACCGTCCCATCTCCATCTCGGAGGCTCCGATGAGACGATTCCCGACTCTGTGCGTCACCCTGGCCCTTGCTGCCGTCGCGATCGGTCAGGCCGATCCGTCGCGCCCCGGCGACAAGGCGGCTGCCGTGAAGGCTCCGTTCGTGTTCGAGGCCGGCACCGTCGAGTTGCGCACGCTGCTGCAGCGTTGCGGCACCTACCTGCAGCGCAACATCCTCGCCGACGACATCGAGTTGACGGGCGCCTACGCCCGCAAGCAGCCGCGCCCGCAGCAGGGTGTCGCGGTCGAGACGCCGACGCCGGTGGTCGAACTGCAACTGCCGGTCGTCACCGACCGCGACGGTTGCGAAGAACTGCTGTCGAGCCTGCTGTGGGCGCGCGGCCTCGTACTGGTGCCGCTCGACGAGCCGAAGGCGGTCTACGAGGTGCTGTCGCTGAACGGCCAGCGGGCGCGGGAGATCCCGCTGCGCGCCGTGCAACGCACGCCGGAGCAGGTGCTGGCGCGGCCGACGCTGCGGCAGTTCGTCACCGTCGTCTACACGATGAAGCACACGAATGCCCAGTACGCATCCAATGCGCTGCGGCCGTTCTTCATGTCGACCTCCGGCAATCCCGGTTCGACGAACCAGACCCTCAACCTCGGCAGCGCCGGCAACTCGGCGTCGCTGCTGTTGAGCGGGCCACAAGATCTCGTCGCCAACGCGCTGCTGGTCCTGCGCGCCGCCGACGTGCCGCAGCCGCCGGAACTGCGCACCGAAGCCGACGTTCGCGTCGAAGCGCTCGCGAAGCAACAGGGCGAACTGGTGCGCCGCATTGCGGCGATCGAAGAGAAGGTGGGGGACAAGGCCGGCCGGCCGGACCGCTGACCGCACCAGGCTGGGAGGCTGCGGCGACGTCCATGACGATGATCTGCCGGCCTGGCTGCGGCGCCTGCTGCATCGCGCCTTCGATCGCGACGCCGTTCCGTGGCATGCCGCTCGGCAAGCGTGCCGGCGAACGCTGCGTGCACCTCGACGTCGCCAACCGCTGCCGATTGTTCGGTCATCTCGACCGCCCGCAGTTCTGCAGCGACTTGCAGGCGGAGCCGTCGATGTGCGGCGACAGCGACGCCGAGGCGATGGCGATCCTGACCCGGCTCGAGCGCGACACCGACCCCGACCGATCCCGATCGTGAACTGCTCCGGCTGACGCCGCGGCCCGGTGCGCGGTAGCCTTCGGCCCGCCACGATGACCCAGGGCTCCCACGGCCGGCTCGGTAACTTCGAACTCGCCAGCAACCGCGAACTCGCCGGCGTTCCGACCTGGGACCTCGGCTGTGCGCTGCTCGCGCGGCTGCGCAATCCGGACGAGGCCGGCTCGCAGCTCGCGACCGAAGCGCGTGTCGCGCTGCTCGAGGCGCTGCGCGAAGCGATCGACAAGAACCGCGACATCTGGCAGAACCCGTTCGCGGTCGGCAAGTCGGCGACCGCGTTCCGGTTCTTCCGGCACTGTCACCGTACGCATCAGGTTCCGTTCCGCGGGGCCACCTGGGTCGACCTCGGCTGCGGCGCGGTCAACCCGTTCGTGCGGTTGTTCCCGGTGTTGCTGCTCGGCGCCCGGCGCGTGCTGTGCCTCGAACTGGAACCGCCGCGCGATCTCGCCAAGGCGGCGCGCTTCGTCGCCGAACTGGTCAGCACTGCGTTGATCGATCCGGCGCGCGTCTTCGGCGACTTCGCCGTGGATCGCCGCGAACTGCTCGCCAACGTCGCCGACTTCGACCTCGCCCGCCTCGCCGCGGGCGATGCGGGCGGCTTGCCACCCGCGCGTTGTTGCCTGCGTCAGGAGTCCGTCGTCGCGACGAAGCTCGACGCCGGCAGCGCCGACGTGTTGGTCAGCAACAGCCTGCTCGAGCACCTTCCCGACGTCGACCAGGCGCTCGCCGAGTTCGCCCGAGTCACCGCGCCCGGCGGCTTCGGCATCCACGGCATCGACACGATGGACCACCGCAGCTACGGCGATCCGGCGATCCATCCGCTCGAGTTCCTGACGATCCCGTTCGGCGACCGCATCGTGCACGAGTGCAATCGGCTCCGGCTCGCCGAGTTCGAGGCGCTGTTCGCGCGCCACGGCTTCGACGTCGTGGACCAGTGGCGCGGGGCGTGCAACGAACTGCCGGCGTCGCTGCGCGCGCGCCTCGTTGCACCGTGGCGTGACCAGGGCGACGATCATCTCGCGGTCACCTGGTCGCAGTACCTGGTGCGCAAGCGACGGTGACCTCCGGCCCACGGCCCCGGGGCGTGGTGCGAACCTCCACCAGAGTCAGCGCGGCTCGTGCTGCGGGCCGCAAGTGCCGGAAATGGGAGCGGTTGTCGGGTCGGGTGCGGCCAACTACTGTGCCGACCCGTCTCCGAGGAACCACGAACCATGCCACGCCCACTGCTCTTCTCGCTCCTGCTCTCCTCCTCTCTCTGCGCGCAGACCGCGTACTGCGTCGACACCAACCTCGACATCCTCTACAGCCTCGACCTCTCGACCGGAGCCGTCACGGCGATCGGCAGCACGCTGAGCGGCGGCATCATGGGGACGCCGGCCGACCTGTGCTGGCGCGACAGCACGAGCGAGATCTGGACGGTCGATCTCGCGGGCGGCGAAGCCGGCACGATCGACCCGACGACGGGGTTGTTCACGACCGTGTGGAACACGGGCCTCAGCGGGTGGCAGGCGATGGCCTGGGACCACACGACCTCACAATTCTACCTGCACAACCAGAATGACCAACTCCACCGGCTCGATCCTGCGACGGGCACGCTGACGCTCGTTGGAACGCTCTCGCCGACGACGCCGCTGGTCACCGGGATGGACATCGATGCGACGGGACGGCTGTGGGCCGTCGACTTCGCCGGAGCGATCTTCGAGATCGACAAGAACACGGGCCTGGCGATCGGAACGGCCATCTCGACGTTGCCGGTCAACAACCTGCAGAGCCTGTCGATCGACCCCGCCGGCGTGTGGTACGGGATCAGCACCGCGACCGACTCGCTGTACACGATCGACCCGGTCACCGGCCTCTGCACGCTGGTCGGACCGAACACGGGCACGGGATTCGTGAAAGGCATGGTGATCGCGGCGGCCCCTGCGCCGGGCACCGCAACCAACACGACTCTCGGCGTCGGTTGCGGCAAGCAGAGCGCGTCGTTCTACGAGAACTTCACGGCGGCCGCAGGCTTCGACCTCGACAACACCGTGCTGACGATGATCCCGACCGGGTCCGGCTACGCGGTGCTCAACAACGTCGGCGCGTTCCTGCCCGTCGGTTCGATCGCCACGCCGGTTTCCCTCGTTCTCACCGATGACTCCGAAGTCACGCAGACGTTCACGACCGGCAGCTTCCCCGGCGCCACGTCGTTCAACATCTGTTCGAACGGCTACGTGTCGATCGGCAGCAACGGCACTGCGTACACCCCCGACGTCGCCGCGTTCCTCAACGCGACGAACACCGCGTGGCGCAGCTGGCACGACTACAACCCGGCGATCGTGGGCAGCGGCCAGGTCAAGTACGAGGAAAGCGCTGCCGCGATCGTCGTGACCTGGGATGGCGTCTGGGACTTCGGCGGCACCTCGGCGACGAACGCCAACACGTTCCAGATGCAATTCTATCCCAACGGCCAGGTCACCTTCGCGTGGGGCGCGATGTCGCACCTCGGCAACGGGCACCTCGTCGGCTACTCGCCGGGCGGGCCCAGCGCCGATCCGAGCAACACGAATCTGTCGGCGCTCGGCGCCGGCCTGATCACGCTCACCAGCGTGGACGTCCTGGCCCTCGGCCTCACCGCGGCGACGAGGCCGATCCTCGGCACCAACTGGAACCTGACCACCGGCAACATCCCGGCGACGGGCGTGTTCGGCGTCGACATCTTCGGCGTCGCGGACCCCGGCATCCTGGACCTGTTCTTCCTCGGCATGCCCGGTTGCCAGCTGCGCTCGACACTCGACGTGGTCGTTGGTCCCTGGGCGGTCGCCGGTGCGACCCACAACTACAGCTTCGCCGTGCCGGCAACGCCGCTGAGCCTGATCGGCGTCGAGCTGTTCACGCAGTCCGCGGTGTTCCAGGTGCCGCCGGTGAACGCGTTCGGCGCGGTCACCAGCAACGGCATCAAGGGAACGCTCGGCAACCTGTGATCGCCGCAGGGCGGTAGGAAACCGCGCTGCGCCGCGGCACGGGCGGGCTCGCGTGAGCCCGTCCGTGCCGTTCGGCGTACCGGTGGTCGATGACGCAGGTCACGAGCCTGCAGCGTTCGCAAGCAGTCGCAGGCACAGGTCCTTGACCTCGGTCGCGGCAATGCGGTCGCGTGCCAGCTTGCGGTCGCTGCACAGCAGCACCGGGCCCGCGGCGTCGTCGCCGTACAGCCGGCCGTGCGAGCCGCGCACCAGCGACGGATCGGTCGGGATCACGTCCATCAGGTAGCGGAAGCCGAGCGCCTTCCTGGCCAGCGTCTTCGCGACCTTGAGCTTCGGGAACTTGATCTTCGGATCGAGGAACAGCTCCGCCGGGTCGTAGCCGGGCTTCCTGTGGATGTCGACCGTGGGCGCGAAGTCGGGGCGACGGCTCTCGTCGAGCCAGTAGTGGTAGGCGAACCAGCAACCCGGCTCGGCGACGCAGACGAGCTCGCCGGAGCGTTCGTGGTCGATGCCGAGTTCCTTCTGCTGCGCGCGGTCGAGCACGCGCGCGACGCCGGGCACCTTCGCCAGCAGCGTGCGCACCGGCTCGAGGTCGGCGGCGTCGCGCACGTAGACGTGGGCGCACTGGTGGTCGGCGACGGTGAACGCGCGGCAGGCGCCGCAGTCGAGCAACTGTCCGTGACTAGTCTCCTGGACCCGCAGCAGGCCACGTTCGTGCAGCACGCGGTTGAGGAACACCGGCGTCGTGACCGGCTCGATGCCGTACTCCGACAGCACGACGACGTGTGCCTTCTTCTCGCGGGCGACCTCGATCAGCCGCAGGCACTGCGTGTCGAGATCGCGCACCGCCTGCACGCTGCGCGGATCGTCCGGCCCGAAGCGCTGGTGGTCGTAGTCGAGGTGGGGCAGGTAGACGAGCATCAGGTCCGGGTCGTGCCGTGCGATCACCGCCAGTGCCGACGACACGATCCACGCGGTGCTCTTGATGCCGGCGCGCGGTCCCCAGAAGTCGAACAGCGGGAACGGGCCGAGTTCCTGCTGCAGGTGCGCTTGCAGGTCCGCCGGCTCGCTGTAGAGGCCCGGCTTCTTCAGCCCGTCGGCGTGGTACTCGGGCCGCGGCGTCACCGACCAGTCGACCGCCGGCGCGTACATGTTCCACCACCAGAACATCTTCGCCGTCCGCGTGCCGTGCCGCGCGCGCGCGGTCTCGTACAGCTTTTCGCCGCGCACCAGCTGGTTGCTCTGCCGCCACAGCATCACCTGCGCGAGGTCGCGGAAGTACCAGCCGTTGCCGACCGCGCCGTGGCCGGACGGCGGCAGCCCGGTCAGGAACGACGCCTGCACGGTGCACGTCACCGCGGGGAACACGGTGTCGAGCGGTGCCATGAACCCGTGGTTGCCGAGCCCCTGCAGCACCGGCGCATGAGCGAGGTCCTTCGGCCGCAGCCCCACGGCGATCGCGACGAGCAGCTTCACGGCCGCAGTGTGCCGTTCGTCCCGGGCGGCGCCAACGGCCATGCTGAAAATGCCGGGTATCCCGGCAATTATCGCTGGAAATTGCCGACTCTCCCGGCACCATCCATGGCATGGACCTCACGCGCAGCGTCGATCTGACCGCTGCCACGGCGAAACGCTCGCTGTTCCTGTTCGGCCCGCGCCAGACCGGCAAGAGCACGCTCGTCCGGCAGCAGCTCGCGGACACCCGGCAGTTCAACCTGCTCGAGAGCGACACCTACCTGGCGCTGCAGCGGGCGCCCCAGCGTCTGCGCGAGTGGTGCACGAAGCCCGGCGAACTCGTGGTCATCGACGAGATCCAGAAGCTGCCGCAGTTGCTCGACGAGGCGCACCTGCTGATCGAGCAACGCAAGCTGCGCTTCCTGCTGACCGGTTCCAGTGCGCGCAAGCTGCGGGCCAAGGGCGTCAACCTGCTCGGCGGGCGCGCCCGGTCGCTGCACCTGCACCCGCTGTCGTTCCACGAACTCGGCGATCGCTTCGAACTGTCGCGCGCGCTGCACCACGGGCTGCTGCCCGCGATCTACCTCGGAGACGAGCCGGATGAGGACCTCGCCGCCTACGTCGGCACCTACCTGCGCGAGGAGATCGCGCACGAAGCGCTGACCCGCAACGTGCCGGCGTTTGCGCGTTTCCTCGAAGTCGCAGCGCTGTGCAGCGGCGAGCAGATCAACTACAGCAAGATCGCCAACGACGCCCAGGTCGCGCGCACCACGGTGCAGGAGTACTTCCAGATCCTGCGCGACACGCTGCTCGGCTGGGATCTCCCGGTCTGGCGGAAGAGCAGGAAGCGCAAGGCGGTGGCGACCGCCAAGTTCCAGTTCTTCGATGGCGGCGTCGTGCGGCACCTGCGCGGTACCGGCCGCGTGAAGTCGCCCTCGCCCGAGTTCGGGCACCAGTTCGAGGGTTGGGTCGGCCATGAACTGAAGACCTGGTGCGACTACCGCGGCAAGGGCGCCGAGCTGTGTTTCTGGCGTTCGCAGAGCGACCACGAAGTCGACTACGTCGTCGGCGACGCGGTGGCGGTCGAGGTCAAGGCCACGACGAACGTGAGCACGCGCGACGTCGCCGGCCTCGCGGCACTGCGCGAGGAGGCGCTGCTGAACAGGCACGTCGTCGTCTGCCAGGAGGCCCGTCGCCGCGTCGTCGACGGCATCGAGATCCTGCCGTGGCAGGTGTTCGCGGACGAGCTGTGGAACGACCGCCTCGTCGACGCCTGAGTCCGTTGCCGCGCCCTACGCCTTGGCGCCGGACAGCGTGCGCCGCATGAAGGCGGCGACGTCGGCGAGGAACTGGTGCACCGACGCCTCGGCGATCTTGCGGCCGAGCACCGCGTCGATCACCTTGCCGAGCGGGCCGAGCGGCGGGTCGTAGTGGCCAGCGAAGTCGAGCTGGGTCTCGGTGGCGGTCAGCGCATAGACCTGGAGTTGCGCGCGCATCAGCGGGAACAGGCGCGGTGACTTCGCGGCTTCCCATTCCAGCTCGATCGTGGTGACCAGCGTGTCGAGTGCGGGGCTGCGCGCCTCGGCGGTGCTACGCACCGCGATCACGATGTCCTTCTGGATCTCGACGCCGCCGACCTGGATGCGCAGCGCCGACGCCAGGTCGTGCGCGCGCGACGACGCCGCCTTGGTCGCGGAACGGAACACGCCGAGCGCGTCGCGGACCAGCGCCTCCCGCACCTTGGCGTAGGGGTGGTTGACGTAGTCGTAGCTGCGGACTTCGAGTGCGCGGGCCATGGGGGAACGGTACCGCGCGCCGTGCTTCGGCGTCTACGCACTCGAGCCCGGGTCGTGGTAGGGCAGATCAATCGCCGAGCGGCGGTGGCTCGTCGCGGTCGTCGGCGGCCGGCCGCAACTCCGGCGACGCGCGCAGCCGCCGCACGCAACCGTTCCACCGCAGGATCGCCTGGTCGTCGCCGGGCGGCCGCAGCTTCTCGGCAGCTTCGAACTGCACCATCGCGCGGCGCAGCCAGTCGTAGGCCATCACCCCGCTCTGCGGCGCGTGCGAACGCTGGTGCGTCTTCGCCCGCCGTTCGTAGACGATGCCGGTGTAGTAGGCGCGTTCGTACGGATCGCGCAGCGCCTGCGCCCGCCGCAGCGCCTCCTCGAAACGCTCGCCGAGCCCGCGCACGAACATGTCGGTCAGGGTCAGGATCAGCAGGATCGTGCCTTCGCCGTGCTGCGGGTCGACGTCGAGGATGTCGCGGCAGATGCTCTCGGCGGCCCCTGGTTCGTTGAGCAGCCGGTACTGCCGGGCCTTGTCGAGCGCACCGGCGAACCCGGCGCGCGAGAGCGGCTTGAGCTGGAAGTCGTCCATGTCGGTCTCCGCCGGGTCGATCCTACGCCGGCCGCCGCGCCGCCGTCAGGACTTGCCGGTCAGCTTGCGCCAGAGCAGCTTCAGCGGGTCGTAGAAGCGGTCGACGACGCGTTCCTTGAGCGGGATGATCGCGTTGTCGGTGATCGTGATGTGTTCGGGGCACACCACCGTGCAGCACTTGGTGATGTTGCAGAAGCCGACGCCGTGCGCCTGCTGCAGCTCGGGCAGCCGGTCGGCGGTGTCGAGCGGGTGCATCTCGAGCGCCGCGGTGTGCACGAAGAAGCGCGGGCCGATGAACTCGTCGTGCTTGCTGTGGTCGCGCAGCACGTGGCAGACGTCCTGGCACAGGAAGCACTCGATGCACTTCCGGAACTCCTGGACGCGGTCGATGTCCTCCTGGTGCATGCGCCAGGTGCCGTCCGGGTTGTCGGGCGCGCGCGGCGTGAACGGCTTGATCTTCTTCTTGACCGCGAAGTTCCACGACACGTCGGTGACCAGGTCCTTGATCGACGGGAACGCCTTCAGCGGCTGCAACGTGACCGGCCGGTCGAGGTCGAGGTCCTCGCACCGCGTCATGCACATCAAGCGCGGCTTGCCGTCGATCTCGGCCGAGCACGAGCCGCACTTGCCGGCCTTGCAGTTCCAGCGCACCGCGAGGTCGGGCGCCGACTCGGCCTGGATCTGGTGCACGGCGTCGAGCACGACCATGCCTTCGCCGATCATCGTCGTGTAGCTGGCGAACGCGCCGCCGCGCGCATCGCCGCGCCAGACCTGGAACGTCGCCTTCTTCACTTGGTGTTCTCGTCCATGATCTTCTGCATCTCGGCCGGCCACTGCGGCACTGGCACGTGGCTCAACTGCATCGCGCCATCGGGCCCCCTCCTGACCATCGTCGTCAGCTTGCCGAACTTCTTGTCCTTGTCGGGGAAGTCCTCGCGGAAGTGGCCGCCGCGGCTCTCCGGCCGCGAGGCCGCCGAACGCGCGACGGCTTCGCTGACGGTCAGCAGGCAGTGCAGGTCCATCGCGCCGTGCCAGCCCGGGTTGTATTCGCGGTTGCCGGGGGCGATGGCCTTGGCGGCGCGCGCGCGGTAGCCGGCGAGCTTCTCGACCATGCTGTCCATCTCCGCCTGGTTGCGCACGATGCCGCACAGCGCCTGCATCTCCTTCTGCAGCGCGTTCTGGATCACGTACGGGTTCTCGCCGCCGCCCGCGGCGCGTTCCATCGGCGCCAGCAGCTGCTGGATCACCGCTTCGACGTCGCGGTCGCCGACCTTGCCGGCCGGTTGCTCCTTGGCCCACTTCGCCGCGTACTCGCCGGCGCGCTTGCCGAACACGAGCAGATCGCTCAGCGAGTTGCCGCCGAGCCGGTTGGCGCCGTGCAGCCCCGCCGCCACTTCGCCAGCCGCGAACAGGCCCGGCACCGTCGACATCTGGCTGTCGGGATCGACCTTGACGCCGCCCATCACGTAGTGCGTCGTCGGGCCGACCTCCATCGGTTCGGTCGTGATGTCGATGCCGGCCAGTTCCTTGAACTGGTGGTACATGCTCGGCAGCTTCTTCCGGATGTGCTCGCGGGCGCCGGGCAGCTTCTCCTTGATCCAGGAGATGTCGAGGAACACCCCGCCGTGCGGGCTGCCGCGGCCGGCCTTGACCTCGCGCATGATGCAGCGCGCGACGTGGTCGCGGGTCAGCAGCTCCGGTGGCCGCCGCGCGTCCTTGTCACCCTGCGTGTAGCGCCAGCCCTCTTCCGGATCGCTCGCCGTTTGCGGGCGGTAGTTCTCCGGGATGTCGTCGAACATGAAGCGCTTGCCGTTGTTGTTGCGCAGCACGCCGCCTTCGCCGCGCACTCCCTCGGTGACGAGGATGCCGCGCACGCTCGGCGGCCAGACCATCCCGGTCGGATGGAACTGCACGTACTCCATGTCGATCAGCTCGGCGCCAGCGTCGTACGCCAACGTGTGGCCATCGCCGGTGTACTCCCACGAGTTGCTGGTGATCTCGAAGGCGCGGCCGATGCCGCCGGTCGCCAGCACGATCGCCTTGGCGCGGAACAGCCGGAAGCGGCCGCGTTCGCGGTCGTAGGCCAGCGCGCCGCACACCTTGCCGCCGTCCTGGAACAACCGCACGACGGTCACTTCCATGTGCACGTCGATGCCCTGGTGCACGCCGTGGTCCTGCAGCGTGCGGATCATCTCGAGACCGGTGCGGTCGCCGACGTGCGCGAGGCGCGGATACCGGTGGCCGCCGAAGTTGCGCTGCAGGATCTTGCCGTCGTGGGTGCGGTCGAACACGGCACCCCAGGCTTCCAGCTCACGGACGCGGGCCGGCGCCTCCTGCGCGTGCAGCTGCGCCATGCGCCAGTGGTTCACGTACTGGCCGCCGCGCATCGTGTCGGCGAAGTGCACCTGCCAGCCGTCGCGCCCATCGACGTTCGCCAGCGCCGCGGCGACGCCGCCTTCGGCCATCACCGTGTGCGCCTTGCCGAGCAGCGACTTGCAGACGAGGCCGACCTTCGCACCGCCCGCCGACGCTTCGATCGCCGCGCGCAGGCCCGCGCCACCGGCGCCGATCACCAGCACGTCGTGCTCGTGCACCGCGTACCGTTCCGACTCGCCACTCGCCATCAGAAGAGCCTCCAGTCGGTCCATACGCCGTGCGAACACAGCCGCACGTAGGCGTCGCTGAAACCGACCCAGAACAGGCTCAACCACGCCCACAGGTGGTGGCGCGTGTTCAGGCAGGTCACGCAGTCCCAGCACTTCTTGCGCACGCGGTTCTTGCTGAACACGTCGAGCACGCCGCCAACGAGGTGGCGGAAGCTGTGGCAGCCGAGCGTGTACGCCGACAGCAGCACGACGTTGATCGTCAGCACGATCGTGCCGACGCCGATGCCGAAGTGCTCGACGCCGTCGGCGCCGGCGAACCACATCGCCTTCCACGCGTCGTGCGCCAGCAGCGCGATGAACGCCAGCGCCAGGTACAGGAAGTACCGGTGCACGTTCTGCAGGATCAGCGGCAGCGAGTTCTCGCCGAGATACGTCTTGCGCGGCTCGCCAACGGCGCACGCGGGCGGGTCAGCCCAGAACGACTTGTAGTAGGCGCCGCGGTAGTAGTAGCAGGTGAAGCGGAAGCCGCCCGGCGCCCACAGGATCAGCAGTGCCGGTGAGAACGGCAGCCACGACGGCCACCAGCCCGGCTTCGGGCCGAACCAGTTGTGCGACGAGTCGCCGAAGAGCTCCGGCGAGTAGAACGGCGACAAGTAGCCCGTGTCCCGCAGCCAGTAGTGGTCGCCTTGGAACGCGGCCCACGTCGAATAGACGATGAAGGCGGAGAAGCCGGCGAACACCAGGAGCGGCTTGATCCACCACCGGTCGCGTCGGGTGGTGGCGCCGAAACCCGAGCGATGGGCGGCTTGGACGGTGGTCATGACGCTGGCAGCGGGCGCGGACCGTATTGGCGTCCCGCAGGTCGGGCAAGCGATTCTCCGGCGAGCATGTGAAGCACGACGGCGTCACGCGTGTCGGCCCCGTCATCACCGCGCGATGAGCACAACGACCGGTTCACCCGGATCGGCGGTCACGCGGAAGTCGGCGGCGCCGTGAGTACCGCTGCCGTCGTCGATCTCGACGCGGTAGGCGCCGGGCACGAGGCCGCGCACGAATGGCTGCGAGGGGTCGACGAGAACGACGAGCAGCGGGGCGCCATCGCGCTGCAGCGTGATGCGCGCGAACATGCCGCGCTGCGTCGAAGCTCCGGCGAACACGAGAGTCGTCGGCGTCGCCGGGCGCAGCGTGACGGATACCGGCGTGCGTTCGCCGATGCGCACGGTGACCGGCACGACCACCGGCTCGACATCGCGGCCCCACGCGAGCAGTTGGTACACTGCGGCTGGCAGGTCGCGCGACACGGGGCCATCCGGAGAATCCGGGGCGGCGAGGGAGAACGTGCCGCTGCCGATGTTGATGCCGACGGCGGGTTCGCTGACGGGGCGACCGTCGCTGCGCACGAGCTGGAGATCGATGCCGCCGGTGCCGAGTTCGATCACGCCGAGATCGACGTCGTCGGCGCCGATCCGCACGTCGGTACGCACGGCCTTTGGTGCCAGTCGGGTCGCGATCATCAGGTGGTAGGTGCCAGCCGGCAGCGAGTCGAAGGCGAACGCACGCGTGGCCGGCATGATCGGCGCGTTGACCTGCACGTGTGCTTGCCACGGCAGTTGCGCTTCCGCGCGCATCAGCACTACGCGCAGATCGCCTGGCTCGATGTCGTTCGCCAGCCCGATGGTGCCGCGCAGCGTGCTCAAGGTCATCGCGTCCCTTGGCACCACGATGCGGGTACGCTGCTTGTTCGGCACCGGTCGCGTCAGCACCGGGAAGCTGCTCCGGTTGCGCAGCAGTGCGACCTCGTGCGCCACGGGCGCCACACCGTCGAAGCGCACGCGCCCGTTGCCCGCCAGCGGTTGGCCATTGCGCAGGTTGTCTCCATCGAGAGCGGCGAGCCAACCGGTGAGTGCTTCGCCGGCGTCGTCGACGAACTCGACCTCGACCCACTCGTCGGGGGTGAGCGTCAGCACGAGCTCGCGGACCTCGCCGTCGCGCAGATCGATCGTTGCCGGGGCACCGGTCGCGGTCGACGGCCCGCGCACCTCGTACGGGCCCGGGAACAGGGCGTCGAGCGTGCGCTCACCGTTCGCATCCGTGTCCGCGCCGACCATCACCAGCGTGGCGAGGCGCGGCGGCAGCTCGCGATGCCGGGGCACCAGCGTGATGTTGCAGTGGCCGCCGGTGTCGCCGTTCGGGCGGCGGAACTTCGTCGCCAGGCTCGCACCGACCGGGAAACGCAGGTCGACCTGCGTGGGCGAGTCCGCCGTCGCGGTCAAGTCCTGCATGGTGAACCGCCATTGCTCGGACGAGCCACGGCGCACCGCGAGCGCCAGACACGGACCGGCCGGGACGTAGTCGCAGGTGAACGTGCCTGCCGCCGAGGTGCGCACCGCGATCGGCGCGAGCTCGGAGACACGCATTGCGCGCGCGTGCAACAGCACCTCGGTGTTCGCCATCGGCGCACCGTCGGCGCCGAACACGGTGCCGTGAACGGTCGCGGCGGCGCCGCCGAGGCGCAGCGTCACCTCGGTCTGGTCCTTCTGCAGCGCGACGGGCGGCGAAGCGGCACGACCGCGCGCGACTGCCCGCACGAACAAGTAGGCGCTCGCGAACGGACCGCTCCACCGCCCCGCGGCATCGGTCACCCCGAACTCGCGGTCGAGCAGCCCGGAATCGGTGACGGCGCGGCCGAGGATGCGCGCGCCGGCGACGGGCCGGCCGTCTTCGCCGACGACGCGGACCACGCCGGTGAACATCGCGGCGACACGGACGACGCACTCCGTCTCGTTGCCCGCACGCACCTCGGCTTCCACGCCCGGGCAGGTGGCGAAGTCGGGCACCGTGATGCGCGCGCGCCCAGCCGGCAGTTCGACGTGCGCGTTGCCCTCTGCGTCGGTCGCCGCGTTCTCGAATCCCCCGGCGACGTCGCTCGCCGGCGACGAGGCGACTGGTGGTGCAAGATTCTCACCACTCTCGGGAGCGCGCGATGGCGGCGCCGGCGGGCGCATCCCGTAGACGATCGCCACCTTCGTGTCGGCGATCGGCTCGTCGTTCCACGCTGTGCGGACCTCGATGCGCAAAGTGCCTCTTGCCGCGATCGGCGCGGCGGCGACACGCGTCGCGGTTGTGGGCGTCTCGGCGCTGGTCGCTGGTACGCCCTGAACGTCGGGCGACGGCGTGTGCGCGGTCACGGCGGCGGCCGGGGCCGCGTTCGCCGCGATCGAGGTTTTGCCGCCCTTGGTCGCGGGCCACAGCAGGAAGAGGGACAGGGTGGCCGCGACTGTGGCGCCGGCCATCCACCAGTGGGTCGTCGTCATGAAGGCGATTGCTCCGAGGCCCGCGTACGCGGGCAGCGCCGCGCCGCCGGGGATCGTCGCGAGGACCGCGCCGCGCACGCTCGCGAACGTGGCCGGTGGCATCTGCAACGCGACCGCTCCGGTCGCGAAGCCCGCGCGCGGCAGCTGGCGGCGCAGCCGATCGAGCCCGCGATGGATGCGCATGCGCACGGCACCGGCGGTCTCGCCGGCCTGCGCCGCGATCTCGTGCGGCTGCTTGTCGTGCACGAGGTGCTGCTCGAGCGCGGACCGGTACGGTTCGTCGAGCCGTTCCAGGCTCGCCGTGAGCACGGCGCCGAACTCACCCTGCGCCGCGCGTTCGGCCGGATCCTCGGCGGGTCTTGGTGCGAGCCGGGTCGCGTCGACGGTGCGCGCGGCGCGCCGTCGCTGTTCGCGCACGCGATTGACCAGCAGTCCGAGCAGCCACGGCAACAACGGCCGCGCGGCATCCCATTCGTCGCGGTGCTCGATCGCGGCGAGGAACGTGCTCTGCACCGCGTCCTCGGCGTCGTGCCGGTGGCGGCACAGGTGCGCCGCGACCCGCCACAACTCGGGTGCCGTGCGATCGAACACCGCCGCGAGTTCGCGCGGGTCACCGCGGCGGCGGAAGCGTTCGAAGCAGCGATCGGGCGGATTGCGCAGCACGCAGCTACTGGACACGACGCCGACGACCGTCACCAGAATCCGGTGCGTTGCCGCGACCCGGCTGGGGAAGTTGGTGGCCGCGAGCCCGGGGGCCACGCGGTACGGCGTGTGCTCTCGCGCCCGCAGTCATGAAACACCTGCCGCACGCGCTTCCGGCTCTCTTGCTCTCGGCGGTACTGCCGACCCAGACATTCATCGTCGATGCCAGCGGGGGTCCGGGTAGTTCGTTCACGACCATCGTCGCCGCAGTCGCGGCGGTTCCTGACGGCGCCATCCTGCTGGTGCGCCAGGGCACCTACGGCCCTTTCAACGTCCTCGCCAAGGGGCTCACGATCCTCGGGGAACCGGGAGTCATCGTCACCGCCGGGCTGATGACAGTCAGCGGCCAGAGCAGCACGCAGCCGTTCCGCCTCCGCGGGCTGCGGGTCCTTGGCGTTGCGCTTTCGCTACAGTCGTGTCAGGGGGGCGCGCACGTCGAGGACTGCGCGGGGAACGGGCCCAACGACGGCTTCGTCCTCGCAGTGGATCAGTGTCCGCAGGTGCACGTCGGCCGGTGCGAGTTCTCGGCACCCGGGGGTGGCGTCGCGGCATCGTTCGTCAGTTCCGACGTCGTCTGCTCCGACACGATGTTCCTCGGCTTCGCCGGCGGTATCCATCCCGCGATGGACCTCATCGCCGGCCGCACCGATCTGGCGCGGTGCCAGCTGCTCGGCGGTCAGGGGCCTGGCGCGTACGCGATCCGGTTGAACGGCAACTCCGTGCGCATCACCGGCCCGGGCTCGGTGGGCGCGATCTCACCGTGGACTCCCGCGATCGGTGGCACCGGAACCGTGCGGGTGAATCTGAACACGACTGCGTTCTCGGGCACGCTCGCCGGCCCGGGCATCACCGTCGTCTTGATCGACGACGCGTCGACGAGTGCGACGGCGGCTGTGCTCGGTGGCACGACCACCGGGGCCGTGGACACCGTCGGCGGCAATCTGGGTGCCTTGCTGTTCGGCCTGCCCGCGCCGCCCCTGGTCGTGCCGGGCTTCGCCGAAGAGTTGTGGTTGTCGCCGGCGAACGTGCAGATCGCGGCTGTCGGACAGCTGTTCGGGTTCCCACTGAGCGTCCCGATCGTGGTGCCGAACAACCTGACCCTGCGCGGCGAACTGTTCGGGTGGCAGGGCCTGACGTTGGATCCCACGCGGGGGTTCGTGCTCGCGAATCCGGCGTGGTTCACCGTGATGTGAGCACGCTGCGACTCGACTGGTGCGATGGATGGGGTTGGTCGCCGGGCGGGGCCACCGTTGCGGGAGCGGTCTCCTGTGGCTGGCTCCGTGGTTGCGAACGAACACGGCGCCGGCACGATGCCGCGATGCTCGCTGTCGTTCGTGCTATTGCCTGCGGCCTTGTTGCCCTGGTGGTTGTCGCCGCCCAGGAACCTGCCGATTCGCTCGCGGACCGCATCGCGACCCTGCTGCGCGCCACGCAGAAGCCGAACGCGCCGGGTGCCGTGGTGCTGGTCCAGCGCGGTGACAAGGTCTTGCACGAACGGGGCCACGGCATGGCCGATCTCGAACGCGCAATCGCGCTGCACCCGGGTTCGGTGCTCGACATCGGTTCGACCAGCAAGCAGTTCACCGCCGCGAGCGTGCTGCTGCTCGAGCAGGATCGCGTGTTGGCGCTCGCCGATCCGGTGGCGAAGCACGTCAAGGAGGTTCCGGCGTGTTGTGCCAAGGTGACGCTGCGCCACCTGCTGCTGCACACGAGCGGGATCCCCGACTACATCGGCCTGATGATGCGCGGCGACGCGCCGCACCACATCGAAGACCGCACGACCGCCGACGATGCGCTGCACGCACTGGCCGAGGTGCCGGAACTCGACTTCGCCGCCGGCAGCAAGTGGGCGTACTCGAACAGCAACTACTTCCTGCTCGCCACCGTGGTCGAACGCGCCAGCGGTACGCCGCTCACCGAGTTCGCGAAGAAGCGCATCTTCGAGCCGCTCGGCATGACCAAGACCCACATCCACACCGACTGCACGCAGCTGGTGCCGGACCGCGCGTTCAGCTACTCGCGCGCCCGCAGCGGCGGCTGGCGCTGGAACTTCAGCAACTGGGAGCAGTCCGGCGACGGCGCGGTGATGACGACCGTCGGCGATCTGGCGAAGTGGGCGCGGAACTTCGGCAGCGGCGTCGTCGGCGGTCCCGAGTTGCGCACCGCGATGAGCAAGCCCGGCGCGCTCGACGACGGCACTGCGCTCGAGTACGGCGCGGGACTGATGTTCGGCGACCTCGAGGGCACGCCGTGCATCTCGCACGGCGGGGCGTGGGCCGCCTACCGCGCGGAGCTGCTGCGGGTGCCGTCCGCGGATCTGGTCGTGGTGTGCCTGTGCAACCGCGACGACCTCGAGCCGCAGGCCCTCTGTCGCAAGATCGCGCTCGCGGTGCTGCGCGGCTGAGCGCCACGCCGCTGCCCGGCGCCCGGTAGAATCGACGTGATGTTGGACGAACGCACGTCGCGTGGCCTCCAGCTCGTGGTCGCGATCACGGCTGCCCTGGCCATGCTGTTCCAGTGCGACCTCGTCGGCGGGATGCTGCTGTTCTACCTGGCCCTGCCCGCGCTCGCGTTCTTCGCCGCTGTGCAGTTGCTGGCCCTGGACGCGATCGTCGCGCGGCTGCGGCGGCGGCCCGCGCGCCATCTGAAGACGGCGCTCGTGCTCGCGGTGGCGCTGGGGCCGGCGTTCCCTTGGATCAACGTCCCATTCCAATGGCTCTCTGCGGCGCACAAGCTGCTGCGCAACCAGTCACACTACGAGCAGCTGATCGTCCGCGCCGACGCTGGCGAACAAGTCCCCGGGATCTACGACACCGGGCCCGGACCGACGCCGCGCTACGAGTTCGTGTTCGGCGGGATCACCGACAACCGGCTCGGGGTCGTGCACGACCGGTCGCGCACGTTTGGCGATGCCCCGCCCGACGAATGGGTGTTGGTGCTGCACCTGTGGGGCCCCTGGTACTTCGTCCAGCACACGTGAACCCCGGTTCGTGTTCGGGGCCGTGCGAGCATGGACGCTTCGCACGATCCCCGGGGAGGCGTGGCGAATGTGGCGAAGCGCCCCCCTTGTCGACGACGACCATCCCTGCGAACCTGTGGTTCCCGCAGCGCACCACCTGACGGGAAGCACGAGGTGTCCGCATGCGAGTTCCGTGTTCCGCGATCGTCGCGGCGTTCCTGGCTGCCGCCGCAACCGACGGCTGCGCGCAGTGCAACCCGTCCTGGGTCGGTGGAACCGGCATCGCGGGCACCGATGGGACCGTCGAGCGCGTGATCGAATGGGATCCGGACGGTCCTGGACCGGCGACGCCCGTGCTGGTGCTGGCCGGCAGCTTCACCACCGCGGCCACGCTGGCGGTCAGCAGCCTCGCGGCGTGGGACCCGGCGACCGGAGCCTGGTCCGCGTTCGCGCCATCGACCGGCCAGGTGTCGGCGTTGGCGACGGCGCCGAACGGTGACCTGTTCGTCGCGCGGCGAGCCACCTCGACCACCAACAACCGCATCGAACGCTGGACCGGCAGTGCCTGGGCGGCGGTCGGGGGCCCGCTCTACTACGGGCCGGCGACGGCGATGGCGGTGCGGCCGAACGGCACGCTGGTGGCGTCGTTCCAGAGCCAGTTCGCCGGCGGCATCTCCGAGTGGAACGGCACGTCGTGGACCGAGTTCGGCAGCATCACCAACGGCTTCGTCGTCACCTTCACGCTGCTCGCCAATGGCGACGTCGCTGCCAGCGTGTACCAGGCGCCGATGAGCTTCGGCGTCGGGCGCTGGAACGGCAGCACCTGGACCAGCCTGTTGCCCGGGCCGAACGGCATCGTCAACTCGCTCGCCGAACTGCCGAACGGCGACATCGTCGCCGGCAGCAGTGTGCTCGGCACGTTCCCGACCTTCACCGCGTTCGGCGCGCAGGCGGTGCAGCGCCTGGCGCGGTGGAACGGAACTTCGTGGGGCCCGTTCGGCGGCGATGCCGATGGCGACGTGTTCACGCTGCAGCGCATGACGAACGGCGACATCGTCGCGGGCGGCTCGTTCGGCGCCATCGGCACCCTCGCCGCGCCGCGCATCGCTCGGTGGAACGGCGCCGCCTGGCAACCGGTGGCCCCGATCGCGAACGGTCCCCTGGCGTCATCGGTGCGCGCGGTCTGCGAGCGACCGACCGGGCTGGTGATCGGCGGCAGCTTCCGGTCGGTCGCGGGAGTGCCGGCGGCGAACGTCGCGCTGCAGCAGGGCAGCGGGTGGACCTCGCCCGCGCCGGCGGCCGACGGATTCGACGGCTCGGTGTTCGCGATCGCGACGTTGCCGGGCGGCGGCCACGTGGTCGGTGGCGCGTTCACGGCGGTCGGCAGCACCGTGGCGCCGGGCCTCGCGCGCTGGAATGGCAGCGCGTGGCTGTCACTCGGTGCTGGCACCGACAACACCGTGCGTTCGGTGGTGGCGCTGGCGAACGGCAACGTGGTCGCCGGCGGCGACTTCGCGGCGGCGGGCGGCGTGCCGGCGAACGGCATCGCGCGCTGGGACGGCGCCGCCTGGAACGCGATGCCCGGTGGCGTGCTGACGGCGCCGGTGAACGCGCTGGCCAGGCTGCCGAACGGCGACGTCGTCGCCGCCGATGCTTCGCGCGTCGCGCAGTGGAACGGCAGCGCCTGGACCGTGCTCGGCGTCGGCACCAACGTGGTGAGCGCGCTGGCGACGAGCGCCACTGGCCAGTTGTTCGCGGTCGGCACGTTCGGCGGCTCCGCCAACAAGATCGCCGTCTGGACCGGGACCAGCTGGTCGCCATTCGCGCTGTCGACGTTCCCGCTGAACGCGACGCTGGTCACCATGCCGAACGGCGACCTGGTGACGGCATCGACCGTGCCGTTCGGCATGACGGTGTTGTTCCAGTTCGTGCGCTGGAACGGCAGCGCGTGGACGCCGTACGGCACGCAGCTCGGCACGGGGCGCGCCCTGGGTGCAACCCCCGATGGCGACCTGCTGATCTCGGCCGGCGCGGTCATGCGTTGGAACGGGTCGGCGTGGGTCGCGCAGCCGAGCACGAACTCGACCGTCTGGACGATGGCGAGCGCGCCGGATGGCAGCCTGCTCGTCGGCGGCGACTTCACGATGGCCGGCGGGCAGCCGGCCGGCCGCTTCGCGCGCTTCACCTCGACCTGCCCGGCCAGCGCCGCGCAGCTCGGCAG
>JBASWX010000178.1:0-2669 GCA_049276695.1 Planctomycetota bacterium | reverse complement strand
CGCACCGTTACCCGGGGCTCGCCGCGGTGCCGCGCGCGTTCGGCGGCGACCACGCGCGGCCCGACTACGTGAAGGGCATGGTCGTGTTGGCGTAGCGGTTCGTCAGTCGAACACGAACCACTTCCAGTGCGGCTGCGGTGCCGCGTGCGCGGCGAGGAAGCCGCGGCGCCGTTCCAGGTCGGCGCCGGTGAACTCGAGCAGGTCGCGGTTGTGGCTCGTCGCCGTCTGCTCGTCGCGCGGATTCCACACCACGATCACGCGCGCGCCGAACTCGAACGTCGGCGTTTCGAAGAACAGGTTGCACGCCTCGCCGTGCGGTTCGTACAGGTAACGCGGGATGCCGACGACCAGCGGGTCGTAGTCCTCCCACAGCGAGTGCAGCGTGTGCGGATAGCGCCCGTGTTGCGCGCGGAAGCGTTCGATGTCGGCGATCAGCGGTGCGGCGTTGGCGATCGCGCGGTCGCGGGCGAACGCCGTCGCGGTCGGTGCGATTGCCAGCTGCGCGCCCAGCAGCAGCGGCGGGGCGAGGACACAGCACGCTGGCGTCACGCGATCCGGGCCGGGTTGCGAGAAGGAACGTCGGCGCGACAGGCGCCAGAAGTACCCCGCGGCGAGCAGCGTGCCGACGACCATCGCCGCGCCCGCCGAGATGCCCGCCTGGGTCACGGTGAGCATCGCGGCGAGCAGCGCCAATGCGGTCGCGACGGCGAGTGCGGCGAGCGCGTAACGCGCGCGGACGAGGTCGGCAGCCGCCGTGTCGCCGCGGTGGCGCAGACCGTGCACCAACCACAGTACACCCACCGGCACGACCAGCAGCGCGGCGAAGCCGAGCCCCTGGGCGACCGTCGACAGCGGGATCGCGAGCACGTCGTGCCGCCCCGGGAGGAACGGCAGCAGCGTGGCCGCGAGCAGCAGCAGCAGCACGACGCCGGTGCGCAGGATGGTCTTCATGGTGCGCGCCGATACTGTGCGCCCGCGATGCGCCGCAAGGTAGCACTGTTCGCGACGTGTCTGGGCGACCAGTTCTGGCCCGAGGTCGTGCACGCGACCGCGACGGTGCTCGAGCGGGCGGGCTGCACGGTGACGTTCGATCCGGCGCAGACCTGCTGCGGCCAGCCGGCGTTCAACTCGGGCTTCCAGGCCGACGCGCGCAGCGTCGCCCGCCACTTCGTCGAAGTCTTCGAACGTGCCGACGCGGTGGTCGCACCGTCGGGCTCGTGCGTGGCGATGGTGCACCGCTACCCGGAGCTGTTCCGCGACGAGCCGGCGTGGCGCGCGCGCGCGGAGCACGTCGCGCACAAGACCTTCGAGTTGTCGGCGTTCCTGGTCCGCGAACTGCGGGTCACCGAGCTCGGCGCCCGCCTTGCCGCGCGCGTTGCGTGGCACGACGCCTGCCACGGGCTGCGCGAACTCGGCCTGCGCGACGAGCCGCGCGCGCTGCTGCGCGCGGTGCGGGCTCTCGAACTGGTCGAGCTGGCGACCGGCGAGGCGTGCTGCGGCTTCGGCGGCACGTTCGCGGTGAAGTTCCCCGAGCTGTCGACCGCGATGCTCGACCACCGGCTCAGCGGGCTCGACGCGCAGCCGGTCGACGTGCTGAGCGCGGTCGACAGTTCGTGCCTGATGCAGATCCGGGGCCGGCTGCAGCGGCAGGGTTCGCGCGTGCGCGCGATGCACCTCGCCGAGATCCTGGCGTCGCAGTGACCGCGGCGACTACAGCACGCGGATCAGCCGGCCGTTGGTCGCGGTGAAGTCCGCGGGCCCGCTGGGGTCGAGCACGTACGCCTGCGTCGTGAACGCAGCCCCGGCGCTGCCGGGCGGCAGCGGGAAGGTGAACGTGCCGCCACCGGTGATGTCGAGCGGCACCGCGACCGTGACCAGCACCGGCGGCGCGATCAGCAGCGTGCAGCCGAACAGCGGGATGCTCGCTTGCCCGAGCGCGAAGCCGAGCACGGCGACGGAGCCGGCGGGGCCGTTGCCGACGGTGAGGTCGAGGTTGCTGCCGGCGGGCGGGCCGTCGTTGTTCGCGGTGAGCGTCGGCGCGCCGAGCGTGCCAACGCAGCCGCCGCTGCCGTAGGCGCCGTTGACGCCGACGGTGACGCACGGGCTGAACACGCCCGAATTGTTGCCGTGCACCATGTAGACGCGGATGCCGGGGCCGAAGCCGGCGACGAACGCGGTCGCCGGCAGCGTGATCGACACCTGCGTGCCCGAGGTGCAGAACCAGTTGTTGACGTGCGTCAGCGCCCCGTTCTGCGTGCAGGTCGGGTTGGTGAAGCGCAGGTGCGCGCAGGTCGCGAAGTTCTTCGACCAGACGACGGTGACGTCGTTGTTGGCGGCGATGGTCACGCTGTGCAGCGTCACGGCGTCCTGCGCGTGGGCGGTGGGGGCGAGCAGGGCCAGCAGGAGGAACGTCGAGGCGAGGGACTTCATGGGTGGAGCGGCAAGAGGGCGGGGCGGCGGATTGTAGGGGCGGCGCGGACGGCCGGGGACGATGGGTTGGCACATCGCCCGACCGCGCGCGGCTCCACGCGGCACCGCGACCGTTAGCCCAACTTGAAAGGCAAACGGCTGTTTTCGGGGTCAGCGCGATCGACGCGCGCGCAACTCGTGGTGCTGCAAGGCCGCGGTTTTTGAGGTCGCACAACGGCGATGTAGTGCCAACCAACCCC
>JBASWX010000177.1:0-4431 GCA_049276695.1 Planctomycetota bacterium | reverse complement strand
AGGATCGCACCCCGTGCAACCCGCCGACCGTCCGATCATCGCCGAGTTCGTCGACGTGCACCGTCACTACGTGATGGGCAAGAACGTCGTCAAGGCGCTCAACGGCGTCTCGATGCAGGTCCGGAAGGGCGACTACCTCGCGATCATGGGCCGCTCGGGCTCGGGCAAGAGCACGATGCTCAACATCCTGGGCGGCCTCGACCGGCCGACGTCGGGCCATTACCGGGTCGGCGGGCGCGATGTCAGCAAGCTGTCCGACGACGACCTGTCCGACGTGCGCGGCCGCGAGATCGGCTTCATCTTCCAGTCGTTCAACCTGATCCCGCAGCTCACGGTGCTCGAGAACCTCGAAGTGCCGCTGTTCTACCAGGGCCGCGTCGGCAAGGAGTCGCGCGCGAAGGCCGAGTACCTCGCCGAACGCGTTGGCCTCGGCGGCCGCCTGGAACACCGGCCGATGGAACTGTCCGGCGGCCAGCAGCAGCGCGTCGCGATCGCGCGCGCGTTGATGAACGACCCGCTGTTCCTGCTGGCCGACGAAGCGACCGGCAACCTCGACAGCAGCACCGAACAGGAGATCCTCGACCTGTTCGACGACTTGCGGCCCGACGGCATCACGATCGTCGTGGTCACCCACAACCCGAAGGTCGCCGAACGTTCGGCGCAGTCGTTGTGGCTGAAGGACGGCCAGGTCGAGAAGCTGGTCGACAACCCCGCCGGCGCTGCGACCCGGGGGCGGCCATGATCCGCGACACGATGCGCATGGTGCGCCTCGGGCTGAAGAGCCTGATGCTGCACAAGCTGCGCAGCTCGCTGACCACCGCCGGCATCCTGTTCGGCGTTGCGTCGGTGATCGCGATGCTGGCCGTCGGCGAGGGCGCCTCGGAGGAGACGCTCAAGCAGTACCGCGAGATGGGCGTCACCAACGTGCTGATCCGCAGCAAGAAGCCCGAGGAGACCCAGCAGACCGCGTCGGCGAGCACGATGAGCGTGCAGGGTTACGGCCTGTTCTACCAGGAGGCCGACCGCATCCAGAACCTGCTGCCGCACGCGACCGTGGTGCGCGTGCGCGAGTTCCAGCGCGGCGTGATCCGCGGCGAGAGTTGGAGCAGCACGATGATCGTCGGCACCGAGGTCGATTTCCTGCCGGTCACCAACATGAAGGTGAACGAGGGGCGCTGGTTGACCGAACTCGACCAGCAGCGGCAGGCGAACGTCTGTGTGCTCGGCGCCAGCCTGTGCAAGGTGCTGTTCCCGCTCGAGAACCCGCTCGGCAAGACGATCCTGGTGGGGATCGAGGACCGCTTCGAAGTGATCGGCGTGCTCGAGTACCAGGGCCGCGCGGCGTCGCCGAACGGCACCACGCTCGACGAGTGCGCGTTCATCCCGCTCGCCAGTTCGCGCCGGCGCTTCGGCGACACCATCCGCAACCCATCGACCAACCGCCACGAGAACGTCGAACTGCACGAGATCAAGGTCAAGGTCCCGACCATGGACGAGGTCGAGCCCACCGCACTGGTGCTCGACTACATGCTGAAGCCGGCGCACGGCAGCAAGAAGGACACCGAGCTGACGGTGCCGCTCGAGCTGCTGCGCAAGGCCGAGCAGACCCAGCGCATGTTCAACCTGGTGCTGGCGGTGATCGCGTCGATCAGCCTGCTGGTCGGCGGCATCGGCATCATGAACGTGATGCTGGCGACAGTGACCGAACGCACGCGCGAGATCGGCATCCGCCGTGCACTGGGCGCCAAGAAGCGGCACATCGTGCAGCAGTTCCTGGTCGAGGCCGGCGTGCTGTCGGCACTCGGCGGTCTGGCCGGCGTCGGGCTCGGCGTGCTGGTGCCGGCCGGCATCGAGCACTGGTTTGCCCAGAAGACCAACATCCTGCCGATCCACGTGCTGATGGCGTTCGGCATCTCGGCGGCGGTCGGCGTCGTGTTCGGGCTGTACCCGGCGTGGCGCGCCGCCAACATGGACCCGGTCGAGGCCCTGCGCCACGAGTGACCGCGCGCCGATCGGGTCGGCCGCCGGGGCCGGTCAGCGCGGCGCCGCGTCGCTGCGCACCGGCACGTGCTTCTCGACCAGTTCGATCAGCTCGTCGGGCTCGAACGGCTTGCGGAAGTAGTCGACCGCGCCCATCTCCGAGCTCTTCTGATGGCCGCGCGAATGCTCGCGCGCGGTGAAGATCACCACCGGGATGTTGGCGGTGGCCGGATCGCGCTTCAGCCGCGTCAGCGTCTCCCAACCGTCGATGCCCGGCATCATGATGTCGAGCAACACCAGGTCGGGCGCGACCGACTTCGCCTGCGCGATGCCGTCCTCGCCGTTGGTCGCGGCTTCGACGCGGAATCCCGCGGCCTCGAGCACCATCTGGGTGGAGACGATGATCAGCTTCTCGTCTTCGATGATCAGGACGGTTCGTTGCATGACTGTGCTCTCTGCGGTTCGGATGCCGGTGCGGGTGCTGCCGCAGCCCCCTGCCGGTGCAGCGGCAGGACGAAGGAGAAATCGGCTCCCTGACCCAGTTGGCTGGAGACCTCGATGCGACTTCCGTGCGCCTCGACGATGCCCTTGGCGACGTACAGGCCCAGGCCAGCACCCCCGTGGTGGCGCGTCAGCGGGTCCTCGACCTGGAAGAACTTCTCGAAGATGCGGCGGTGGTAGCGCGGGTCGATCCCGATGCCGTCGTCAGTGACGTGGAACACAACATCGTCGCCGGTGCGCTCGATGCGGACGGCGACATGGCCGCCGTCGGCGACGAACTTCAGGGCGTTCTCGATCAGCGCCTGGCAGGCCCGACGCAACCCGGAGCGGTCGGCAAACAGCCGTTCGTCACCGGCCCCGCCGGCGAAGGCCAGCTCGACCCGGCGATCGCGCGCCGGTTGCTCGAACGGCTGCAGCAGCGCCGTCGCGAATTCCGACAGCGGGAACACCTTGCGGTCCAGCGCCTGGTCCTCCGACTCGAGGTTGCCGAGGTGGATCAGCTTGTCGATCTGGTGCTCGAGCCGGATCGACTGTTCGCGGATCGATTCGCAGACGCGCTGCTGGCGTTCGGTCAGGCTGCCGAGCGTGCCCTTGCCCATCATCGTCGCGAACGTCTTGATGCCGGTCAGCGGCGTGCGCAGTTCGTGCGCGACGATCGACAGGTACTGGTTCTTCAGCTGGTCGGTCTTGAACTCGGCGGTGACGTCGCGCAGCACCGTCAAGATGCCGGCCGGCTGGCCGCGGCTGTCGTGCACACGGCTGGTGGTGCACCGGATGTAGAGCAGGTCCTGTTCGCGGTGGTGCACCTCGACGGTCTGCGCGACCTCCTTGCGGCCCACCACGCGCGCTTGATCGGCGGCGATCGCGCGCAGCAGGTCGTCGCGACCGGTCAGCTCCGCGATCGGCTTGCCGAGCGCGACGAAGGTCTTGGTGGCGAGCAGGTCCTCGGCCACCGGACTGACCAGCGCCACGAGGCCAGTGCGGTCGACGAACACGACACCGTCGATGATGTTCGTCAGGATCGTCATCGGGCAGGACTCGGAGTCGACCGGACAGTGGCGGCGCCCGGGCGGAACGGGTGGCGGCAGGGCGCGCGGGCGTGGCACCGCCAAGGCCGCGGTGCAACGGCGTCGGCGGCGATCCCGCGAAACCCGCGGGCTACTTCGCCGACTTGATCGCCGCCAACGCGTCGTCTTCCTTGTCGTAGATCGCGAGGTGCTTGGAGATCCGCATGATCTCGAAGATCTTCACGATGAACGGCTTGATGTTGCTCAGGTAGAGCTTGCAGTTGCGCGACGACGTGACGTTGTTGGCCACGATGATCAGGCCGACACCGCACGAGTCGATGATCTTGACGTTGTCGAGGTTCAGCACGAAGTGCTGGTAGCCCTCCTCGATCTTGCCGTTGATCGTGTCCTTCAGCGACTCCTTCAGCGAGTCGGTCACGTAGAAGTTCAGACTGCGGTCGTTGAACGAGACGATGACCGTCTTGTCGTCCTTCAGTGCCGTGACCGACAGGCCCTGGCTCTTCTTGCCCACGATTTCCATGACGTTGCCTCGGTGTGCGCTCGGGTCGACGAATGCGTGCCTGCCGAGCATCGACCGCCCCCCGGCCGCGAGTTGAGCAGCACGCCAAAAAGCCGTTCGCGGCACCACCCAGCGCGCCGCCGCACGGCAGGCTGCCGGCGGCTCACCCGGCGCTGTCACCGGCCGCTGCGCTCCGGCCGTGGCGGATCGTGACGTTGGTGCGGCCGATGTCGGCGAGCGTGCGCGGGCTCTTCTTCAGCCCGAGCTGGTTGGCCTTGTTGGCAACGCTGGTCACGGTGCGACCGAGCGCCTTCGCCACCATCAGGTTGTCGCGATCCGCGTACAGCTCGCGCAGCCGCTCGACCTCGCCCGCGGTCCAACGCGGCATGCCGCCGGCTGCTGACGTTCCGGCCGGCGGTGACG
>JBASWX010000176.1:0-15299 GCA_049276695.1 Planctomycetota bacterium | reverse complement strand
TCGCCGGCCTCAGCCGTCGGCCGCCGCCGCCTCGCGCGCCAGTTCGTTCGCGCGGGCCTGCTCCAGCGGCAGGTCGAGGCACAGGCGGGCAGCGGGCACGAAGCCTTCGTGATGGAAGAAGGCCAGCAGGCGCTGGTCGTTCCACGACACCTCGGTGCGCAGCGAGCGGATGCCGAGCCCCAACAGGTTCTCGCGCAGTTGCCGCAGCAGCGCGCGGCCGACGCCCTTGCCGTGGTACGCCGGGTGCACGCCGATGGTGTCGAGCACCGCGTTCTGCTCGGTGGCGCCGAACTCGCCGTACCAGACGCGCGCCAGCAGGAAGCCGGCGAACTGGCCGTCGAACTCGGCGGCGAGCGAGACCTGGATGCCGGTGTCGGACAGCGCCTGCGCCAGCTTGACCCGGAAGTACTCGCCGCGCGAGCGGCCGATGTTGCGGCGGTCGACGTCGACCACGCGGTCGAGGTCCTTGGGCCGCAGGTTGCGCACCGTCACCTGGTCGAACTCCTGGCTGGTCGTCATCGCAGTCACTCCTCGTCGTTGCAGAGGTTCACGCGGTCAACTGGCCACCGTCGACGCGCAGCACCTGGCCGGTCACGTGCCGGCTGAGGTCGCTGCACAGGAACAGCACCGCGCCGGCGACGTCGGCGGGTTGGCCGAGCCGGCCGAGCGCGGTCTCGGCCAACGCCTTCTGCCGCTGCTCGTCGGGCAGGGTCGCGGTCATCGCGGTGTCGATCCAGCCCGGCGACACCGCGTTGACGCGGATGCCGAACGCGCCGACCTCGCGCGCGAGCGACTTGCCGAACGCGATCAGCCCGGCCTTGCTGGCGGCGTAGTTGCTCTGGCCGAACTTGCCGCGTTCGCCGTTGATCGACGCCACCAGCACGATGCTGGCGCCGTGCCCGTGCCGCAGCCGCGGCACCACCAGCCGCAGCAGATGGAACGCCGAGTCGAGGTTGACCCGCATCACGTCCTGCCAGTGGTCGGGGCTCAGCTTCCACGCCACCGCGTCGCGGGTGATGCCGGCGCAGTGCACGAACGCGTGCAGCGTGCTCGGCAGCTGCCGGTCGAGCGCTGCGATCGCGGCGGCGTCGCCGAGGTCGCAGCCCAGTTGCGTGGCCCCGGGCACGCGCGCGGCGTCGGGGCGATCGACGTTCAGGACCTCGGCGCCGGCCGCCCGCAGCGTCGCGACCACGGCCCCGCCGATGCCACCGCTGCCGCCGGTGACGAGTGCGGCGCGCCCGGCCAGTGACCACGGCAACACGGGCGCGGCGCTGTTCACGGCGCGCTCCCGGTGAGCGACACGCCCTGCTGCGCCAGCTTGCGGTGGCGGAACGCGCCCCAAAGAGCGGCGCCGATCGCACCGGCGAGCGGGCTGTCCAGGTGCGCGCGCACGTCGATCCCCGACTTCTGCTCGACCGCGATCTCGCGCAGCGCCGCGAGCAGGCCCTGGTCGCGCGCGAGCCCGCCGGTGACCAACACCGGCCCGCGGGCGCCCGCCGAGGTCAGCAGCCGCAGGTAGCGCCCCGCCATCGACTGGTGGATGCCCTTCAGGATGTTCGGGATCGAGATGCCGCGCGACACCATGTTGATGACGTCGGTCTCGGCGAGCACGGCGCAGATCGACGAACACACCTCGGGCTTGTCCGCCTGCAGCGACAGCGGCCCGATCTCGTCGATGGTGACGCCGAGATAGCGGCAGATGTTCTCGAGGAACTGCCCCGAGCCCGACGCGCACTGGCTGGTCATGCGGTGGCCGAGCACCTTGGCGCGTTCGTCCATCAGCACGCCCCGCGCGTGCAGCGCGCCGATGTCGATCACCGCGCGCACCGCAGGCTCGAGCCACAGGCCGCCGCGCGCGTGCGTGGTCATGCCGTAGAAGTGGCCGGTGCGGCCTTCGACGTGCTCGCCCTCGCCGGTGGTCGCCAGGTAGTCGAGCTGGTTGCGGGTGATGCCCGCCTGTTGCAGCGCCTGGCCGAGCGCACTGGCGACGACCTGCATCGCGTCGCGCCGCCGCAACCGTTCGGTGACCTGGGCCAGCAGCGCTGCCGCGCCACCGGCGGTCTCGCGCATCACGACGACCTTGATCGCCGACGAGCCGACGTCGACGCCGGCGGTCAACAGGGCCCGGTCGAGCATGTTCATGCGGCGGCCTCCGGTTGCGGTTCTTCCTGCCGGTGCGCGTCGCGCCACGCGAACAGCGCCGCCCCCAGCGCGCCGGTGTAGATCGAATCGGGCGAGATGTTGATCGTGCGCTCGCCGTAGTTCTCGGCGACCAGCTTCTTCAGCGCCTCGACCGCCTCGCTGTTCTTGGCGACGCCGCCGGTGAACGTGAACTCGTTGGCGATGCCGCCCGAGCGCGCCAGCAGCGACATCGCGCGCAGCACGATCGCGCGGTGCAGCCCGGCCAGGATGTCCTCGCGCTGCTCGCCGAGCGACAGCCGCTCGCGCAGCTCGGCGCCGGCGAACACCGTGCAGGTCGAGTTGATGCGCACGGTGCGGCACGACTTGCCGGCCAGCGGGCCGAGTTCGTGCAGCCCGAGGTTCATCTCGTCGGCGATGTAGCCGAGGTAGCGGCCGCAGCCGGCGGCGCAGCGGTCGTTCATCTGGAACGATGTCACGATGCCCTGGTCGTCGACCTGGATCGCCTTGGTGTCCTGGCCGCCGATGTCGAGCACGGTGCGCGTCTGCGGGAACATCGCGTGCGCGCCGAGGCCATGGCACAGGATCTCGGAGCGGATCTTCTTGTCGGGGAACGGCAACCGCTGGCGGCCGTAGCCGGTGCCGACGATCGCCGCCTGGTGCAGCTCGACGTCGAGCACGCGCGCGGTGGCGCGCTCGAGGTCGCGGCTGCGCAGCCCGGCGATCGCGGCACGCGCGTGCTCGGCGAACGTGCCGACCGCCGCGGTCGAGTTCTCGACTTCGAGGATCGCCTTGTCGAACAGGCCGACCAGCGGGTCGAAGGCGTGCACGCCATCGCGGGCGAGCTGCTCGGCGAGCGCCAGGTAGCGGCTACCGGCGAGGTCGCGGAAGAAGTCGCTCTTGCGCACTGCACCCGGCTCGAACAACAGCCCCGCCTCCTCGCCCATGCGTGCCAGCACCGCGTCGAGGGCCTTGCCGGCGGCGGTGAGGCCGAGCCGGTCGGCGTTGGCGTGCAACCGTTCGCCGAGCACCCGCAGCTGGCTGCGGTACTGCTGTTCGCGGAAACGCAGCTCGAACGCAACCAGCAGCCGCTGGCGTTCGGCCGCATCCTTGCCGCCGTCCTGCAGCGCACGATCGATCAGTTGCAGCCGGGCTGCGATCAGCGCTTCGCCGAGTGCGACCTGGCAGGCGACGTCGTAGTTGCTGCGGCTGTTGGTGATGCCGCGGCCGATCGGCCGGCGGTCCTCGTCGAGCACGACGGCCTTGGTGGTGGTCGAGCCGAGGTCGATGCCGACGCTGCAGTCGATGCGCACCGGTCAGCTCCCCGCCCGCTTCTGCGCGAGCATCTGGAAGTACGACTCGAGCCGGTTCTTGATGTTGCTGGCCGAGAAGTAGCGCGGATCGACCAGGTCGCTCTCGATGAAGCCGCCCGGCCGCCCGCTGCGCTGCTCGACCTCGCGCAGGATCATCAGCTGGCCGGCGCTGAACGAATTGCAGCTCTTGACCGAGTTGATCAGGAAGCCGTCGGCCGCGTAGTCGCGCACGTAGCGCGCCAGCATGGCGACGCGCGTCGGCAGGTTGAGGTTGGTGTAGCAGCCCATGCAGTACTCGGCGAGGCTCTCGAGCGGGTGCCTGGGGTCGTGGCGGAAGCCGTTGTCGTAGACGCCGCCGACCTTGGTGTAGGTCGACGCGACGACCACCGCGCCCTCGTCCGCGAACATCTTCCAGAACTCGCGGAAGCTGGTCCAGTTCGGCGGCCCCTCGACGACGATGCGGTAACGCTCTTCGGCGATCTCGCCGTCGGGCGTGATCGGGCCCTTGCCGAGTGCCGCGCGTTCCTCGACCTCGGCGCGCAGCTCGCGGTAGTAGTCGATCGCGTCCTGCGTGCCGCGGAACGCGGTGAAGATCGGGCCGATGTAGTAGACGCCACCGAAGTAGGCGTCGATCGGCGACGGTCGCTGCTTCGCCGACTCCAGCACCGCGACCAGGTCGTCCTCGGCGCGCGCCGAACGCGCCAGCATCTCGCGCAGCCGGTCCTCGTCGTAGGCCTTGCCGGAGATGCGCTCGAGCGCCGGGATCACCTTCTGCCGCAGCTGGTCGACGACGTAGCGGCGCATCGCGTCGGTGACGTGGCCGTCGCCCTGGTAGGGCACGTGCAGCATCGCGACCGGCGCCGCGTACTCCTGCGCCAAGAGCTCGAACCACTTCAGGAACGTGAAGCAGCCAGTGTACGACAGCAGCAGCAGGTCGGGATCGGGCAGCCGTTCGCCAGTCGGCCCGACGTTGCCGGACTTCAGCATGCCGATGTCGCACTTCACGTAGGTGCAGACGTCCTCGGAGTGGCCGAGCTTCTCGGCGGCGGCGATGTAGTCGCGCGACTTGCCGCGCATGCCCGACTGCAGCGCGTTGATCTCGGGCAGCACCGGCAGCAGGTCGAAGCTGGCGAGCAGCTCGGTGAGGTTGCCCGGCACGAAGGTGTAGACGCACTTGTCGCCGCGTTCCTTGGCGTGCGCGAGGCGCGTGAAGTGCGCGGCGATCATCGCCTTCTGCCGTTCCTGGCTCTGGTCCTTCTGCGCCGCGGTCTTGGTCGTGCTCATGTTCCGCTCCACAGCTTGATCGAGTCGGCGAACGTGCCCGCCTGCTCGCGGATGACCTGGAACTGCCCGGTGTTCTCCGCGTACTTGAACGCGGTCCACGGCACCTTGGCGCGCTCGACGGCGGCGACGCTCATCGGCTGCTCCAGCAGGGCCGGGTCGCAGAAGCTCGGCGCGCAGAAGATCACGCCCTCGGCGCCGCGTTTGCGGACGCGGTCGACCAGCGCCTTGCCCTTCTGCTGCTCGGCGATGTAGCGGATCGGGCTGGCGATGCCCTGCTGCAGGTAGGCGGTGACCAGGTTGCCGAGCGGGTCGTCGCCCGCGGTCGCGACATCGCCCTCGATCCAGCGGTGCACCTGCACGAAGTCGTCGTCGACGATGTAGCAGCCGGCGCGCTCGAGGGTCTTGATCAGGCCGAGCGGCGGTTGTTCGCAGAACGAACCGGCGAGCAGCACGCGCGCCTGGTCCATGCTCTTGCGTTCGCCGTCGGCGAGCACCAGGGCCCGGTACTCGCGCAGCATCGCACTGTGTGGCTCGACCGGCAGTACCAGCCCCGCACGCAGCAGCAGGTACAGCTCCGCGGTCGGCACCCGCCACGGCTGCTGCGCACGCAGGTCGTACAGACCTTCGACCAGCGCCCGGTTGTCGTTGTAGAGCCGGATCGATGCGCGCAGTGTTTCGCGTTCGAGCGGCCGGGCACCGCGTCCTGCCAGCGCCGCGGCGATCTCCTCGAGCTCGCTGCGGTAGAACGCGCCGCCCATCGCCGGGTCGAAGTTCTGCGGCACGTCGACGTAGCGCGCGTACTTGCCGGGGAACTGCATCTTCCACATGCCCGACAGGTTGCGGATCACGTCGCACGTCGCCGGGAACAGCACGCCGTCGAGGCAGTCGAGGCTGCCGTTCAAGCCGAGTTCGATCGTGCTGCGCGGCAGGTGGCAGATGTACGATTGGTAGAACGCGTCGCCGCGGATGATCTCGAGGTCGTCGCCGGCCCCCATCAATCCGACCGGCAGCACGCCCATCGCGTGCAACAGCTCGCGCGGCACGTAGACCGGCAGGTAACCGATCGCGAGCCCGCCGGTCGCCCGTTTCCAGTCGCGCACCGCGGCGAGCGACAGGTCGCGATACAGCGCCTCGGCGCGCCCGAGCAGCGCCACCAGCGGGCCGGCCGCGCTCACGCGTTCCTCCACGTCGGCGGCCGCTTCTGCACGAACGCGGCGATGCCCTCGCGCGCGTCGTGGGTCGGCTGCAGCTCGGCGAGGTAGCTCGTCTCGAGTTCGTCGAGCTCGTGCAGGAAACGCTGCGCGAAGTGCGCGCGCGCCGCCCGCACCGCGTGCCGCAGGCTCGACGCCGAGTGCCGACCCAGGCCCTCGGTGGCCCAGCGTTTCGCCACCGCGTCGGGATCGTCGGCGACTTCGTCGCAGAGCCCGCGCCGCAGCGCCTCCTGAGCGTCGATCGTGCGGCCGGTCAGCAGCAGGTCCTCGGCGGCGCCGCGGCCCATGCGTTCGGGCAGCAGCAGCGACGCCACCGGCGCGAACACACCGAGCGCGATCTCGGGCTGGCCGAACTTCGCGTCGGGCGCGGCGATCAACCGGTGGCAGAACGCCGCCAGCTCGAGCCCGCCGCCGAGGCACTGCCCGCGCACCGCGGCGACCACCGGCACCGAAGCGGCCACGATGGTCCGGAACAGGCCGTGGAAGCGGTGCAGCATGCCGGCGACCTGGTCGGGCAGGTGCTCCGGCACGCTGGCGCCGAACGAGAAGTTCGGGCCCGCGGCCGCGAGCACGATCGCCTTCAGTTCGCGCGCCAGCGCCGCGTCGCGGAACACGCCATCCAGGCTCGCGGTCATCGCCGCGTCGATGACGTTCGCCTTCGGCCGCGACAGCCGCACCACCCACACCGCCCCGCCGGCCAGCATCTCGACCTGCACCGGTGCCGGTGCCCCGACGACGTCAGCAACCATGGCCACTCAGCTCCTTGCCGTGCGCCTTCTGCAGGATCGCCTCGGTCAGCTCCGGCCCCCACTTCGCACCCTGCGCCAGCCGCTGCCGCAGCAGCAGGAAGTCGGGTTCGCGGCACTCCTTGCTGCCCTCGTGGAAGGCGCGGAAGCCGGCGCGGCCCTCGGTCATCATGTTGAGGCCGAGCCAGGCGCGGTTGGTCTCGCGGTTCTGGTCCCAGTGCGCGAGCTTGTGCTTGCGCACGCTCTCGACCGTCTTGCTGAGGCAACCCGGCATCGTCAGCGCCAGCGCCGTGACCAGCCGGTCGACCTCGCGGTCGAGCAGCGACAGGTCGACCTGGCCGCGCGCCAGCAGTTCCTTGCCCGCGCCGCGCTCGGCGCCGTGCTTCCACTCGCCGTGCACGATGCGGCCTTCGGCGTCGAGCCAGCAGTCGGTGACCACCAGCGGATTGCTCACGAAGCGGCCGTCGACCTTCAGCGCCGGCACGATCGTGGTGAGCAGGCCGAGCCGGTGCGCCTTGTGCGCGCTCCAGTGCTCGCACAACGTGCAGCTCTCCATCGCGCGCTCGATGCCGACGAACAGCGGCAGGAAGTCGGTGCTGCCGCCGTCCGGCGCCGAGCCGTGCTTGGGCCCCGCCTGGCCGAACGCCGCCAGATCCTGCGCAACCGAGAAGTCGCAGGCCATGCCGATCTCCTGGCCGCCCGCGATGCGCATGCCGTTGACGCGGCAGATCACCGGTTTGTCGCAGTGCAGGATCGCCGTGACCATGTCGTTGAACAGCCGCATGTACTGGCGGTACTCGTCCGGCTGGCCGGCGTAGTACTCGGCGTACTCGGCGGTGTTGCCGCCGGTGCAGAACGCGCGCGTGCCGGCACCGGTGAACACCACCGCGGTGCAAGCGCGGTCGTTCGACGCCGCGCGCATCGCCAGGATCACGCCCTTCACCATCTCGGTGGTGTAGGAGTTGAGCTGCGCCTGGTTGTCGAGCGTGATGCGCGTGCAGTGCAGGCCATCGACGGGCTTGCCCTCGGGGTCGTGCACCGGCAGCGGTTCGACGCGCAGGCCCGGGACGCGGACGGTGTCGGACAGGTCGTGGGACTTGAAGGCCATGGTGGTCACCCTTCGGGACAGAGCACGAGCCGGGCCGTGGTGCGCCGTTCGTGCACGTCCTGGAAGCTCTGGTTGATCGACGCCAGCGGCCGCCGTTCGGTGAACGGGCCGAGCTGCACCTTGCCCTGCAGCACCAGTTCGAGCGCCTGCGGATACAGCTCGGGCAGGCAGCCCCAGTTGCCCTGCACGGTGGCGTCGAACGCCATCACGTTGGACAACCGCAGTTCGAGCTTGTGCGGCGTGAAGCCGATCACCGACAGCCAGCTGCCCGGCTCGATGAGTCCGAACGCGGTGCTCTGGCCAGCGGTCGTGCCCGAGCACTCGAACAGGCGCCAGCGGAAGCCGTCGACGCCGTGCTCCTTGGCAAAGCCGCGCAAGGTGCTGCGCAGCGCCTTGAAGTCGAGCTGCGCCGCGTGCAGCGTGCAGCCGGCCCCGTGCCGGGCGACGAGTTCCAGCCGCGCCGGGTCGACGTCGATCGCGACCACGTGGGCGCCGCGCGCCGCCGCGATCTGCACCGCGAAGCCGCCGACGCCGCCCGCACCGACCACGACCGCGAGGTCGCCGGCACCGAGCCCGCTGCGCGCGATCGCCTGGAACGGCGTCGTCACCGCGTCGGCGAGCACCGCCAGGGTCGCCAGGTCGACGTTCGCCGGGTTGCGTCGCCGATCGCCGAGGTCGGGCACCGGGCACAAGCCGCGTGCCGGCACCCGCACGTGGCTCGCGAAGCCGCCGTGCACGTCGTTGCCGGGGAAGATCTGCCGCGGACACACCGGGCCGCGCCCGGCCTTGCACGCCGCGCATTCCCCGCACGGCATCACCGCCGGCACCACGACCGCCTGGCCGCGCCAACGTTCGGCACCGGGCCCGGTCTCGACCACGACGCCGCTGATCTCGTGACCCAGCGTCAGCGGCAACGCGCGGCGCGTCGGCACGCCGTCGAAGTGGAAGCCGAGGTCGGTGTGGCAGACGCCGCAGCCGGCGATCGCGACGATCACCTCGCCGGCGCCGGGCACCTCGGCGCGGCGCTGTTCGACCATCGGCTCACCGGCCGTGGTGACCGTCCATGCTCGCACTTCGACCAAGGGCTGCCTCCGGAAGCGGTGATGCCGACCCTACCCCTCGCCGCGGTTGTCCCCGAATACGGCAAGCGGCTGGTCCCGACCGGTGAAGGGGCGGAGCCGCCGGGTGCCGATCAGCGCGTCGTAGCCGCGCCCTCGGCGGCGAGGTGCCGCGCCAGTTCCTCGTAGCGGGCGTGCGCGCCCTCGCCCATGTCGTGGTGCTCGACGCGCGCGAACGCCGTCCGCAGACGCGCCACCGCCGCTTCGTCCAGCATCGACTTCGCCATCGGGAACAGGACCTGGTCCTCCTTCTCGATGTGGTCGCGCAGCAGTTCCACGTAGGCGCCCACGGCGACGGCAAGCCCGCTGCCATCACGCGCGTGCAGCGCGTCGAGCATCGCGCGGCGACCCTGGCGGCCGAGTTCGTGTTCGTTGCGCATGCACACCGTCGGGCCGTGGGTCGGCGGCAGGCCGGCGCGCTCCAATTCGACGAACAAGGCCAGCTCCTCCTTGCCGTGGTGGCAGCGATCGGCGTACTGCTCGAGGAACTCGAGGGCCGGGTTCCAGAACGCCGTGCGCACCGACCCGCCGGCCAGCAGGTGGCGTTGCTCGTTCGCCATGGCGCCGAGCACGGCGAGGATCGTCTGGTGCTCCGCGGACAAGACGTCGACCGGGTGCTGGTGCGCGCACGCGCAGCCGCAGGATCCGGCGGCCTTCTTGGCCCCGGCGTGATCGTGGTGGCTCATGCCCCGCATCTTCGACCAGGCTGCGGCCCCGTCAGCCGGGCCCATGGGCGCAGGCGAAGCGGGGCTTCGTCCCTACGAGAACGGCTGCCCCGCGACGTGCGGTGGCGTCCCTCGCGTCGTCCTGGGTCACCCACCCGCGGCGGGAAAACTGGAGCGGGTGAAGAGATTCGAACTCTCGACCCTCACGTTGGCAACGTGATGCTCTACCACTGAGCTACACCCGCTCGGACGAACCACAGAACGCGCACCGGCAGGGACGCGCGACCTTTTGCGAGGAGGCGGGTTGACCTGCCGGACGAGGGCGCGCATTCGTATGGAGGCCCGCCGTGGATGTCAAGCGCTCGCACCAGGTTCTACCCGTCGCCACGACCCCGTCCCCGCGGCCGCGAATGCACGAACCGGCGCCGACCACCTTCCCCGAACTGCTGAGCCAGCGCGTCCGGCGCCACGGCGAACGCGTGTTCCTGCCGCGCCGCGCCGCCAGCACGCACGAGCCGGTGACGTTCGCGAGCCTGCTCGCCGATGTCGAGGCGTTGGCCGATGCGCTGCTCGAGTTCGGCTTCGCGCGCGGCGATCGCGTCGCGGTGGTCGCCGAGAACCGCTACGAGTGGCTGCTGGTCGACCAGGCGCTGGCCAGCACCGGCATCGTGTCGGTGCCGCGTGGCTCTGACACTTCGCCGCGCGAGCTGGCGTTCATCCTGCGCCATTCGGGCTGCCGGGCGGCGTTCGCCGAGGACGATCGCGTCGCGCGCGAACTGCTGGTGCTGCGCGGCGAACTGCCGCTGCTCGGTCAGGTCATCGTGATGCAGGACACGACCGCGGTCGCCGGTGCCCTGGCGCTCGGCGATCTGGTGCGCGCGGGGCGGGCTGGGCGGCGTGAGCCGCACGAACGGCTGGCAGCGGCGCGGGCGGCGGTGCAGGCCGACGACCTGCTGACGATCGTCTACACCAGCGGCACGACGGCGGAGCCGAAGGGCGTGATGCTGACGCACGCCAACGTGCTGTCGAACGTGCGCACCGTCACCGAGGTGCTGGCGATCACCGAGCGGGACAGCTTCCTGTCGGTGCTGCCGGCATGGCACATGTACGAGCGCATCATGGACTACCTGGCGCTCGCCGCGGGCGCGCAGCTGGTCTACACCGACCGCCGCCGGATCAAGGAGGACCTCGCCGGCGTGCAGCCGACCGTGTTCGCGGCGGTGCCGCGCATCTGGGAGATGCTGCACGACGGGCTGTGCGCGCACGCGGCGAAGCTGACCGGGTGGCGCGGCCGGCTGCTGCGCCAGGCGCTGCACCTGGCGCGCCTGCGCGGCGGCGGCCGCGGGCACCTGGGCCACCGCGTGCTGCACCGGTTTTGCGACTGGCTGGTGCTGCGCAAGGTGCGGAAGGGGCTCGGCGGGAAGCTGCGGTTGTGCGTCAGCGGCGGCGGTTCGTTGCCGCGCCACGTCGACGAGACGCTGCTCGGCGTCGGCGTGCCGCTGAAGAACGGCTATGGCCTGACCGAGACCAGCCCGGTCGCGGCCGTTCGCCTGCCGCACCAGCAGGGACCAGGCCACATCGGGCCGCCGCTGCCGCACACGAAGATCGAACCGCGGCGCGCCGACGGCCGGCCGTGCGCAGTCGGCGAGACCGGCGTGCTGTGGATCGCCGGGCCGCAGGTGATGCGCGGCTACTACGACAATCCGACGCGCACCGCCGAGGTGCTGACCAAGGACGGCTGGTTCAACTCGGGCGACCTCGGCCACGTCGACGGCAAGGGCAACCTGTGGATCACCGGCCGGGCCAAGGACACCATCGTGCTGGCCGGCGGCGAGAACGTCGAACCCGAGGTCGTCGAGGCGGTGATCAAGACCTCGCCGTACGTCGAGCAGGTCGTGTGCGTGGGCCAGGACCAGAAGGGGCTCGGCGCGTTGCTGGTTCCGCACGCCGATTCGCTCGCGGCAGCGGTGGCGCGCGCGGACTGGGACGTGCAGGACGGCGTCGTGCGCGGCCAGGCGGTACTGCGGCTGCTGCGCCAGGAACTCGATCGCCTGCTGGTGCGTGAGAACGGCCTGCGTCCGTGCGACCGCGTGATGGCGCTGCGCGTGCTGGCCGAGCCGTTGACGACCGAGAACGGGCTGTTGACGCCGACCATGAAGGTGCGGCGCCACGTCGTCGCGGAACGGTTCGCGCCGGTGATCGCCGAGATGTTCGGCGATCGCGGCTGAGTCAGCGGGCCGGGCGCGGTGGAACGCGCGCCAGCGGCAGCGGGCGCGGCAAGCCATCCGGATCGGGCGGCCCCATCGTGCGCAGCACCTGCCCCAGCCAGTCGCCGGCTTCGCGGCAGGCGTCGGCCAGGGTCGCACCGACGGCGAGGTGGCAGGCGATTGCGCTGGCGAGCGCGCAGCCGGTGCCGCGCACCGGGCCGACCGGGAGGCGCTCGCGCGCGAACACGACCCGATCGCGGGCAGTGCACAGCGTGTCGGTGCACTGCGGCCCATCGGCGTGGCCGCCCTTGACCAACACGGCGCGCGCGCCGGCGGCGAGTGCCTGCTGCGCATCGCCGGCGCAGACCGCCGCCAGCTCCGGCACGTTCGGCGTGAACAGCGTCGCGCGCGGCAGCAGGTGTTCGCGGTACGCGGCGGCGAGCTCGGCCGGCGGCGAGTAGCCGCCCGCGGTCGCCGACAGCACCGGGTCGACCACGACCGGGACCGCGGGCGCGAGGGCCGCCAGTTCGCTGGCCAGCGTGCGCAGCGTCGCAACATCGGCGAGCAGGCCGACCTTCACCGCGTGCACCGGGCCGTCCGCCAGCACCGCGCGCAACGCGCCGCGCCAGACGTCGGCGGCCACGGCATGGCTGCGGCGGAAGGCGGCGCGGCCCTGTTCGGTCAGCGCCAGCGCGACCGGCAACGGCGAGGCACCGTGCAGCGCGACCACGGTCGCATCAACCGTGAGACCGGCGCCGCCAGACGGATCGAGCCCGCCGAACAGCAGCACGCGCGGCGGCGTCACTGCACGTCGACGAGCGTGGCCAGCACGACGGTGCCGCCGGCGGCGACCACGAACTCCTGCACGCCGACCGGATGGTCCGCGCCAACCAGGAACGACAACTCGCGCGGCGTCGCGCAACCGGGCGTCAGCACCTGCCCGCCGAGCGTGACCTGCAGCGCGCGTGGCTCCGGGAACACCGCCGGCACCGTCATCCAGGAGCCGCGCGCCAACACCAGCGGAGCGACCAACACGGTGACACGGCCGAGCACCGCCCGGGTCGTGGCGGCGAGGTCGCGCGGGCCGAACACACCGTCGCCATCGCAGTCGGCAGCGCCTGCGGACTGGCCGGCGGCGGCGACGAGGCGGCGCACGTCGGTGACCGAACGTTCACCATCGCCATCGAGGTCGCCGGGCAGCGCCCCGAGCACGAACGTCGGCCCTTCGGCCCGACCGGCCCCGGCAACGCGCACGGTCGGACCAGCGGCGGCACCGACGGCACGCAGCGACCACGCGTCGGCACCGGCGATCGCCACTTCGACCTCGGCGGAGGCCCCGTTCGGGTCGGCGGCCAGGGTGCCGACGACGCGCAACTGCACGCTGCTGCCGGCCGGGACCAGGCAGCCCACCAGCGGCACCTGCAGCTCGCGGTTGTCGACGGGCACCGCGAGCGGACCACCGACCAGCACCGGCGCCGACGCAGCCGCACCGTCGGCGACGAACACCTGCAGCGCCGACAGCCGCTGTGCAGCGTCGCCGGCACCGCCGACGAACACGCGGACGGCGTCGACCACCAGGTCGCGTGGCGCGAGGTTGGTGAGCGTGGCCGCCAGCAGTTCGTGTTCGCCGGGTGCTGCCGCGACCACGTCGGCCGCCAGCGCCGGCGAGCTGATCTCGAGCACATCGCCGAAGGTGCTGACGAGGTCGAGCTTCAGCACGGTGCCGTCCTCGACGCCGAGCAGCGTCGGTTGCAACGTCGCCGGCACCGCCGGGAAGTCGCTCGAGTACGACCAGCCGGCGACGACCGCGAGGCCGCTGTTCGCCAGTTCGACGCACCCGAAGACGTCCTGGTCGGCACCGCCGAAGTAACTCGACCACGCCAACGTGCCGCCGTTGTTGGTCAGGTAGCAGACGAACGCGTCGAGGTTGCCGCCGGCGAACGTGCCCTGCGCCGCACCCGACGTCACCGGGAAGCCGGCCCCCGCCTCGCCGACCGCGACGACGGCGGTGCCGGCGACGTCGAGCGCGCGCACCTTGTCGGCGCCAGGTCCACCCAGCAGCGTCGAGTACAGCAGCGACTGGGCGTTCGCATTGAGCTGGACCAGGAAACCATCGGCCTGGCCGCCGAGGGTGGTCTGCACCGCGTTCAGCGTGGTCGGGAAGTTGGGCGAGATGGTCGAGCCGCCGAACCACACGGTGCCGTTCGGCGCGACGCGCACCGTGTTGACGCCGTCGATGTCGAGGCCGCCGAAGTAGGTCGACCAGACCCTCGCGGTACCGGTCGCGTTGAGCCGCGTGACCGTGCCGTCGATGCCGCCGTTCGACGTCGGCCGCACCACCGCCGGCGTGGTCGGATAGTCGAAGCTGCTGGTCGTGCCGGCGACGAGCCAGTCGCCGCTCGCTGGCTCGCGATCGATCGTGAACAACTGGTCGCTGAGCTGGCCACCGAGGTGGGTCGAGAACTGCAGGCCCTGGCCGTTCGCGGTCAGGCGCGCGACGAAGCCATCGCTCTGGATCGCCGGGATCCCGGACAGCACCGGCTGCACCGCACCTGGCGTGGTCGGGAAGGTCGACGAACTGGTCCAGCCGGTGACCGTCGGTGCCCCGGTGCCGTCGACGAACACCGCCTCGGCGACGTCGTCGTAGTTGCCGCCGAGGTAGGTCGACGCCAGCAACGAGTCGCCGGCGGCCGACAGCCGGGTCACGAACGCATCGCCGATGTCGAGGAACAGGCTGCCGCCGGCGTAGATCGGCTGCAGCGCCGATGGCGTGACCGGGAAGTTCGCCGAGCGCGTGAAGCCGACCACGGTCGGCGTGTCGCCAGGCCCGAGGTCGAGGCCGCGCACTTCATCGCCCGAGGTGCCGCCGAGGTAGGTCGCGAACTGCAGCGCGGTGCCGGCGTCGTTCAGCTTCGCGACGAACGCGTCCGCACCGCCGGTGGTCCGGTAGGCGCCCGGCGTGGTCGGGAAGTCGGTCGACCCCGCCCACCCGGCGACCCAGACGCCGACGCCTTCGCGCCAGCGCATCGCGTTGATGCGATCGGTCAGGCCGCCGCCGAGGAACGTCGCCCACACCACGCCGGGATCGACGACCGTCGTCAGCGCCGGATCGAGGTCGTCGGCGACGAGGCCGAACGTGCAGTCGCCGAGCAGCCGGAAGCGCACCGCCACCGCCACGCGGCCGTGCGGCGTCTCCTGCCACGCGACCGGCGCCTCCTGGATCAGTTCCTGGTCGGCCTCGCCGGCACGCACCCGCGCGCGCAGCCGCCCTTCGCCGTCGAGCCAGACCCGATCGACGCCATCGAGCCGCACTGCGAAGCGGTCCAGGTCGGCGCCGGGCGCCAACAGCACGTCGTACTCGAACGGCCCACGGCGGCCGCCGGTCAGCGGCCGGAACAACACGTCGATGCCCGGCCACGGACCCGACATCGTGACTTGCTGCGCGGCCGGCACGTTCGTCCGCCAGCGCTCCGGCGCGCCGACGAAGAAGTGGCGCACGGCCGCACAC